>CAYYWI010000127.1:0-1761 GCA_964475375.1 uncultured Dehalococcoidia bacterium | reverse complement strand
GATGCTGATGGTTTCAGCAGTGGTGGGGATGGACATGCCAATGGGCAGTAGCTTGGAGTCTGTCTCGGAAACCCTCTGGCCCGGGGTGACAATGCGATAGAACACCTTGAGAGCGGCCATCGACTGCGGGTAGTTGAATAAGATGTACGGCATGGCCGTCAGTGGGATGACCTCTCGGTATACCAAAGGAATCTCGATATCGGCCTTCCTGTCACCGGGACCGGGATCCTGGCTGGGGACAACCCATAACTGAACGATGTAGCCATCATCTACTGGATCAGTGACATGCACTCTGACCGCAAGCATGGGAACATTGTCATACTTTTTGAGATCAATGGACAGGGTTCCGATGTCAGGCACATCGTCAAAGGGGGCGGCATCTATCTCCGTCCACTCCGTGGTGAACTCGGGGCGGTACGCATCAGCCATGCGCTGGCCATGGACCAAGTCTAACCCTGGCGGTATGCGCACCATTTCACGGTCCTGAATGGAGCCGCCGAACGTCAGATGGGGGGCTGCCTTGCGTTCAACATTGACGAAGTCACTGTTCTCTGCCCTGACGCGATGGTCCCAGTGATGAATGTCAACTGGGTTTGGCCCAAGATTGGAGGCCTGGAGCAGAGAAAACTCTGTATTCATAACGGAAGCATTGATGGCCAGGCCCGACTGAACCAGGCTCAAAGACAGCAGGTGGCTGCACGACACAGTTGGCGTGACGCCCATGTCCAATACCTGAGATCCTGTCCAGTAATACTTCCAGAAATCCCTGATGTCCGTAATGAGAGGCGTTTTGGCAGCGGTAGGGTACTGGATTTTGGCTATGAAGAGTTCATTTGCTAGGTTGGCCGCCGTAGGTCCGGTGGTAAGCACAACCCGGGCGCCGTCGATGATCTCAGCATATTCGTCGGTGCTGCCATAAGCCATGGTCTGTTTAGTGCGCTTGAGTGGTTGGTACACAAGTTTCAGATACTGAAAGCCGTCGGACTTGCTAATCGGGACCGGGCATTCGAAAGTATTGCCGGCAAAGACTTCTCCGCTTGGGAAGACTGCCGCCCCGGCCTTCAGGGCAATGATGAAAACGGATGGATCGGAAGGACTCTTGCCTTTGAGATACGGCTTGAACCCATCCCCCACAAAGCCTGGCGTAAGAGTAACGATCTGAGTGGCATTCCTGATTTCGTTGTTCAAGAGGTTTTGGATGATGTCGCTGGCGTAAGCGAATGAGGTCAGAATACCGTCTTCATGCAAGTACCTCATGGGTTCCACTCCTCTGGAGCTTTAGGCAAAGTACCTACGGCCTCGAGGATTTCTTCTGTATCATCCTCTATGGAGGCCAGCTTGGTGCTGTTGTTATCCATCTCTATTCTGATCTCTTCCTTGGTAGGGCCGCCGCCGGCCGCAATGGCGATCTCGTGCAACGAGTCGGTTCCAGCATTGAAGTCTGCTCCTGCATTGTTGTCAGCTATCTTGGTGAGCATGCCGGCGAGAGTGGCATCCCCTCCATCCAAGGCTACGGGAACTCCGACGTTATCATCGATGTCGACCATGCGTTCAGCTACACTGTTGGCAGGCTCAAGGCCGGTGGGAACATAAGCCCACATGTCGGCAGCAGGAGTGGCTGGAGCCTGTTCAAGAGCTTTAGCAGTAAGCCTGTCATTGCCAAGCCCGTCGTCTTCGATAAGTCCATCTACGCGGTCGGTGTTATCAGTGATGTCGACCGTGCGTTCCGCTATACTGCCTGCCGGCTCGAGACCAGTCGGA
>CAYYWI010000126.1:0-2027 GCA_964475375.1 uncultured Dehalococcoidia bacterium | reverse complement strand
TTCCAGGATATGTGAGGCTTCCTTCTTGCTGCTGAAAGTAACGTCCAGCCTCTCGTAAACGTGCTCGAAGCCGGCCAGGCCACCGAATTCGCCGGTGGTAATCACCCTTCCTCGCGGCACCGGCGTCTCCAGATCAAGGCCAAGAAGCTCGTAGTCATACAGCTCATAGTTACGGCGATCTTTCAGGGCACCGTCGGCATGGATGCCCGCTTCGTGGGCGAAGGCATTCTCTCCCACACCCGGCTGATTGATGGGAATCGGCACGCCGAAGGCGTAGGAAACGTAGCTGGCCAACCGGGCTGAGACTCTCAGGTCCACGGCATCGCCGATCTTATAGCGATCCATCTCCCGGGCAAACTTCAATGCCAGGATGCAGCTCAGCAGGTCAGCCTGTCCTGCCCGCTCGCCAAGTCCATTGACTGAGGTGTTTATATAAGCATCGACGCCGCCATCAACGGCTCCGCCGGCTCCGGCCAGGGAGTTGGCCACCGCCATCCCCAAGTCGTTGTGGCAGTGCAGCTCGATGGGAATCCCCACCTGTTCCGCCAGAACCTTGATGCGGCGGTAGATAGTAGCCGGCGTCTCAAAGCCCAGCGTGTCGCAGTACCTGAGCCGGTCAGCCCCGGCATCCCTGGCTGCCTGGGCAAAAGTCACCAGGTAGCCGAGGTCGGTCCGGGAGGCGTCCTCCGCATTCACGCCTACAGTGTTCACACCCTGCTCTCTGGCCAAGGCCACGGCGGCAACCATCCGCTTGATCACACCCTGATGGCCCAGCTTGCCACCGAACTTGCGAATCATCATCTGGTCTGAAGTCGATATGGAGACATTCAGGTCCTTCACCCCGATGGCGATAGATTCAGCGACATCGGAAACAACAGCGCGGCACCAGCCTTCCAGGATGAGGTTACCGAAAGCGCCCAACTCTTTGAGCTGAAGGTTGGCTCTCGCGTAGTTCTGCTCGTTTCTGGCGAAGGGGAAGGCGAACTCCGACTGGTGGATGCCCATCTGGCCGAGATAGAAATTCACCATGGTCTTCTGCAGCTTGGAAAGGTTGATGCGGGAGGCCTGAACAGCGTCCCGGTTAGTGACGTCGATGAAGTAAATCTTGGGCATGTGAGGCTCCTGCGGGTTCCGGCCTACAGCGTATCATACTCAGCGGGCTTGAGCCTTGGCAAGGGGCCGATTGAGACGCTGTGTTCATAAGGCCGTAGAGGCAAGTTTGAAACCTGCCTCTACGCGAGCCTCCCTTGAGGTGTGCCAATATCTTTAGAGGGTGCAGGGACTTGTCCCTGCCGGGGGAACTGGGGGTGTCCATGAGCTACGAGCTATCGGCTATCTCACAGTCCCAGGAGGAGTGAGGGGGTAACGCGGTCGACGTAATGACGGTGCAGCGAAACGCTGCCGGGGGCTCTGCGGCCACGACGGAGCGTGGCCCTCCGAGGAACGTTTCTGGATACCCGCTCCCTGCCTTCGCAGGGTCAAGCTGCACGGGAATGACAGGGAGAAGATGCAGGGACTCATCCCCACCGTGGGCTTGAAAGCCGTCCGGCACATCAGTCGTGGCAGGAAAGGTGACTGCCGGCAAAGTGGCATAGCCCTTGACAGGGACCGCCTCACTCAGTAGGTTTAGTTGACATGTACACGTTTAGATCAGCCAAGAAGCAGGACGTTTTTTGGGAGGAGATCGTTTTATGGATGATGTTGCAGCCGACCGGAAAGCTGTCATCGTAGTGGATTTGCAGAAAGATAATGTCGGCAGGTTCTCTCGGGGAATTATCCCCAATGTCAAGCTTCTGCTGCAAGACCCGAATCCGTGGATTCATTGAGGGAGAAGGATATGAGGTGGTTTTGGCCGGATTTCTTGGGATTTGTTACCTCTATCCGGTCAGATGGTTCAACAGGTGAAGACGGTTTCCGGCCAGTTATGTCTTATTAGTGGGGTCTGGGCCTCCTTTTAGAGCAAAGGTTATCCGTTAGCCCAACTTCCGCAGTTTCGTGCTTGGAAGGTGGGTGTGTCAAAGGTGAAG
>CAYYWI010000125.1:0-2342 GCA_964475375.1 uncultured Dehalococcoidia bacterium | reverse complement strand
AAGCGAAGCTTGAACTGCCGTGAAGTGCCACGGGCTTGCCCGTGGGTATCTACGATCGGAGTGAGAACCAGAACCGAAGCCGTTTACGTCGCACAACAGAAAGGCATGGTCAAGCGATCATGAAGGGTTGCGAGTGAGTTCTGAGGTGTAAGCCTCAGCGCTGCTCACCACTCACTCCCACAGCGCCTTGAGGTACTTCGCCATCTGCCTGGCCTTGACCGCCGCCTGATCGACTTTTGTGGTTCCCTCTTCAGTAATGATCCGGGTAATCAATTCGGCTGGGACCACGTCGAAGCCCTCTTCGAGCCACAGGTGACGACTGACGAGGCGCAAGGCGCTGAACTTGGTGGTCTCGCAAAGAACATAGAAGGGTATCTGCTTCTCACTGGCGGCCTGTGCAACAGCAAGCGTCGGTGACCCGTTTATCACTGTGCCATTGTCCAGGATGCTGTCAGCGCCGACGATAGCCTTGGTTGCCTGCTCTGCGAAGTCACTGATTGCCCTGGGCTCGTCGGGGATCAACTGGACTGATACACCATCTGATCCCAGTTGCACGGCCATGGCTTCGCCATAGAGCTTGCCTTCGCTCGATCGGGATTCGGCCACAAAAACATTGAATTCCTTGCCGGTGAGTCTGGCCAGTCTCAGGCTCCGACTGATGGCTGAGCTGTCACTGCAGGTGATCAGGCGGTCGCCCTGTTCAATCACCTGTGCCCCGTGTTCGGCCAGTCGATTGGAAGCGCCTTTGCGCATCCTGATGATCCTGTCTGCGCTCAGGACGGCCAAGCTTCGCAGCGACGTCAGATCGTTCCGGGGTTCTTGCGTAATCTCGTAGAACCATAAAGCGACCAGGTTGGCTATGGGCGCCATGGATGGCCTGACCTCGGCCAGTTCCCTGGCCACAGCCTTCATCTGATTCAGAAAGTCTGCGGTGCTCACAGCAGAGCTTTTTTCGGCAGCCAACCTGAGTGTGCCGACGGCCTGAAGCGAGAGCCTGCTCGCGCCATGTACTCTATCCTGACGAATGTCTTCCACCAGTTGGGTGATTTCCGGGTCAAAGTCCAAGATTCCTTCCTTCTTGACCAAGATCGGTCAGGTCGAACCTCATCCCATCCCGAGCCGCGATGACCCGGACGCCGGTATCCTCCGATAGACGCTGGGCCACCTCCCAGGGTCTGGCCCGCCACATGGTCATGCCGAAATGGTTGAGTATGACTGCTTTCGGCTTCAAGCTTCTGATGATCTTTGGAGCATCCGGCACGGACAGATGATCCAGTGGTGCTGATGGGTCCAGCCTCATCAGGTTGAGGATGATCAGATCAGCCTGGTAGTGCCGGCACAGATCGTCGAAATAGCGCGTGTCCACGATGCAGGAGATGGTATACAGCTCCGTCCGGAAGATGATGCCGTAGGTCTCCACCGGGTGTATGTGTTTCAGAGGAGTGCGGATCGATACGTTATCTACCCGGTACTCCCCGCCCTCCTTCAGAACCTCGATGTGCTCCAGGAAGGGACGCACGTATTGCAGCACCACCGGGTCGTTGTCCAGGGCGTCGCTGGGAGCGAGAAGAGTCCCGCGTGGATGGAAGCCGCCCTCTGTCATGGCCTCGATCATGACGTTGACGTCATTGGAGTGGTCGAGGTGCTTGTGGGAGAGCACGATGGCCTTCAGCCTGGTTGCCTTCAGTTTGCGTTTGGTGGACTGGACCAGCGTCCCCGGACCCGGGTCGAGCAGGATCTCGGTTCCACCCAGGTTGAACCAGAGCCCGCCCGAGGCCAGGAATTGGTTGGCTACCATGATTCTGGCTCCGGCTGTGCCCAGGAAGGTGATGGTGTTCTGCGGCAGTTCTGCCTGGCGTTCCATAGTTCTGCTATTATCAATTAATGCTGGGTCAATTAGCAATGCCATGATTAAGATAGACGGCGCGGAAAAAGCAGGCTCAGGCACTATCGTCAGGCTGGCGGTGTCTCTGTGTACCATCCTGAAACAGGAGCTGCGGCTGACCAACATCCGGGCCAGGCGTGACAAACCGGGACTCAGACCGCAGCACCAGCAGGTGGTGACGGCCTGTGCGCAGTTGTGCGATGGAGAAGTTGATGGGGCCAAAGTCGGGTCCAGCGCGATAACGTACCGGCCGGGCAAGAGGATAAAGGGTGGTGCGTTCGAATGGGACATAGGAACGGCGGGCTCCACGACCATGCTGGCCATGAGCCTGGTGCTGGTCGGCTGCTTCGCTGAGAAGCCATCCGTCTTCACCCTCAAAGGCGGCCTTTTCCAGGACTCCGCTCCCTCGGCCTATCACATGCAGCGGGTGCTGTTTCCTCTGCTGCGAAGCATGGGG
>CAYYWI010000124.1:0-2363 GCA_964475375.1 uncultured Dehalococcoidia bacterium | reverse complement strand
TGACTGTATCAGACCTTCGACTTCCCAAGCTCAAGAGGGCACTTGAGCAGCAGACACAGCGCGAGGACAAAAGAAAAACGCCCCTATACAAGGGCGTTTCAATCAGAACAAACCAGCCTTCATATTCCTCTCCTTTCCACATTGGGAGGCTCAGATGTTTCCAACTGAACCCTCGGGGCTATTCGCCCACCGGCTGAGCGCCCTGCTTGACTTGGTTTAGGCATCTCAGCTCGGAGACACGTTCCGCAGTTACAAACTGCGGCCAAACTGTATTTTGTACCGGCTGCCTTGTTCCTTCAGGCAGCCATTGTTATAATCACGGTATCATAACTGTTACAACCTGTCAAAAACCACGAATGGAGCACAGCCGGGCAAATCAGGCAATGATAGAGATTCATCTCAGCGATACCGATCGGTCCCCTATATTCAAACAGATAGTGGACCAGGTGAGACGAGCAGTAGCCACCAACAATCTTCGGCAAGGCGAACGCTTGCCAACAGTCCGACAACTAGCTACCTCCCTTGGAATCAGCCCCGGCACAGTGGTCAAGGCCTACCGCGAACTGGAGCAGAACGGCGTGATACAGACGAGGCGAGGTGGGGGCACAGTGGTAGTGGGCAAGGCCAAAGACCCCCAACTGCTGACGCTGCGTCAGACCCGGCTGTCAAACATGATGAGCAACGGCATTCTGGAAGCCCTCAGTCAGGGTTACAGTCTGGAAGAGATAGAAGCCGCTTTCTCCGTACATCTGGACCGGTGGCGGGAGGAGCGGAAGGACAGGGAACAGGCCGCCAAGGTGCCCTCGAAGAGTTCCAGGACGGGCAAGGCTCTGGTCATCGTGGCCAGCCATGACTTGGCGCTCAACATGCTCGTGAGCAGAATGAGGCACAAGTATCCTGAGGTCGAGATCGACCTCACCTATGCAGGCAGTCTGGGCGGACTCATCGCCCTCCAGGAGGATAGGGCCGATATGGCCGGCATTCACCTGCTGGATGCAGAGACCGGGGAGTACAACTACCCTTACGTCAAACATCTTCTGCCAGGCAGAGAGATGGCCATCGTCCACCTGGCCTATCGCATTCAGGGCCTCATGTTTGCCGCCGGCAATCCCAAGCAAATCAGGAGCTTCGAAGACTTGAGGCGCTCCGATATCGCTATCATCAACCGACAGAAGGGATCCGGAACGCGGATTCTACTGGATCAGGAGCTGCGGAAACTAGGCATGACTCCGTCCGACGTCAAGGGCTATGACCATGAGGTGGACACGCATTTCGCTGTGTCCAGAGGCATCGCCAAAGGGGAGGCTGACGTGGGGTTGGGAATCGAGGCCGCCGCCCAAGCCTGCCACATCGACTTTCTGCCGTTGCAGAAAGAAAGATATGACCTGGTAATCTCAATGGATAACTACAAGAGTAAAAGGCTCGCGCCTCTTCTGGAGATCATTGCCAGCAAGGACTTCCAGAAAGCCGTGACCGAAGCTGGAGGCTACGATACCTCCCAGACCGGCACAACGACCTGCGTTGGAAGCAACAGGTGATTGACTCTCCGAGTCTGCGCCTTGAAGAACAGACACAGAGGCGGGCCAGCAGGGTATCACCGGAAATGGGGTACCTCCCATGTTTTGGAAAGGAAGGGGTGTAAAACGATGGGTGCAATGCGAGGTCGCGGACCTCCCCATAAGACAGTGGTCTGAGATACAGCATCTTCCCGAAGATTGAAAGGAGAATGTAGTGATAAAGAAGACTATTTTGGGCGTATTAGCCGTGCTGATGCTGGCATCCCTGATTGTGGGCAGCATCGGCTGCAGCAAAGCAGAAGACTTCACCAAGTTGGCATCAGCGGAGGGACGGCTGAGAGTCGGCACCACCACCAGCCTCTATGACACCGGCCTCTGGACCTACCTGGAACCGAAGTTCGAAAAAAAGTACAACGTCCAGATGGACATCCTCGCAGTTGGATCAGGTCAGGCCATCACTTACGGCAAGAACGGCGACGTGGACGTCCTGACAGTCCACGACAAGCCTGCCGAGTTGCGGTTCATTGCCGACAACTATGCCACAGAACGAGTCCCTTTCGCCTACAACTACTTTATCATTGTGGGCCCAGAGAATGACCCGGCCCAGATCAAGGGCCTGAGTCCGGAAGCTGCTTTCAAGAAGATAGCGGAGACCAAGAGCACATTCGTGTCCCGCGGCCAATCCTCCGGAACCTACAGCAAAGAGCAGGCCATATGGAAAGCTGCCGGCTATGCAGACTACAATGCTTTCAAGACCGCTGCGAGCGCTGAAGGCTGGTACAAGCTCAGGGGAGGTGGCATGGGCGAGACACTCACGATGGCCGACGAAATGCAGGGGTATACCCT
>CAYYWI010000123.1:0-2395 GCA_964475375.1 uncultured Dehalococcoidia bacterium | reverse complement strand
AGAGCAACTGGGCGGGGAGCAGGGTCGAGAGTATTCTGTTAATGGCCATTTAAACGTAACCGTTCACCCGACCCCGTCTTGTAGCTGAGCACCAGTTTTATGCAAGATGTTGCCTCTGCCAAAGAATGCAGGCAAGGAGGTACAGATGTCTTATGGTCGGCCACGTGCTCGCCGGGATTGGCGGGAGATTGCGGTTCGTTTTATTGCGAGCGGTTGTTCTTTCCGTAGTTATGCACGGAATGTAGGGGTTTGCACGGAAACCTTACGACGTTGGGTTAACGAGGTTGAAGAGGAGAAGACTGAGCCTGAAGAGAAAGCGCTGACATTTGTCGAGGTTGAGATAGATCCACCATTGTCAACCCACCCCAGCCTGGAAGGGCCTGCTCTTCCAATGGAGATATACATTGGACATGATGGTGGAGTTCACCTTCGCATGTCAGGTCTGCCACCTGCTTCTTGGCTTGCGGAGCTTGCCCGACGGTGTTGAGCCTTCCTTCTTCAGTTCGCATCATGCTGGCTGCAGAACCTACCGATATGCGCAAGGGTTTTGATGGACTGAGCGCTCTTGTCAGGCGTCTGGGGCAGGACGTCTTTGACGGCCATCTGTATGTCTTTATCTCCCGCAACGCTGAGCAGGTGAGGGTGCTGACTTGGGAACGAGGCGGGTTTGTTCTCTACGCAAAGAGACTCGAGCGAGGCAGATTTAGGAGACCAAAGGTTGAGCCAGGTCAGAGCACGGTCAAGCTGGATGCAACCGAATTGACGCTTCTTTTGGATGGCATTGACCTTGCCCGAGTAAGACGCCCGGAGCGATGGGAACCGAAGTCCAGAAAGTATGATGAAAAAATCGACAAGGGATCAAAAACATGATCTACCATTCATATGACTCTTCCAGTAGACATAGCCGAGCTTGAGGCTCAACTAGACCCCGCCGCACGTGTGGTAATTGCATATATCCGTCAATCCCACGAGAACCTGGAACAGAAAATATCGCAGCTCATGGCTGAGAATGCTGAGCTCAAGCGTCTGCTATTTGGTCGCAAGTCTGAGAAGATGCCTTCGATACGGACCGAGGTACGACGGACTATAGAGGCTGAGGAGTTTGCTGCATCCATAGCAGAGCAGGAAGCCCGCCTGGCAGCACAGGAGGAGGCCGCCCCTTTGCCTCCTGATGAAGCTGAGCTGAAGAAAGCCCGTCAGCTTCGTGCCAGAGAGGCCAGCAAACCCAAGCGTGCTGAACGCCGAGGGCTTCGTCAGAATCTGCCGGTTGTGACAGAACGCATCCTGGTGAAGCCGGAGCAGATACCGGCCGGGTATACGGCCAAGGACTTCAGCCCTCTTGGCGAGGGTGATGTCATCCGGCGTATAGACCATGTCCGAGAACACCTGGTCGTGGTTGAATATCAACTGGAGAAGCTTGCCTCAAAGGATGGTGCACATGTGATCACGGCAGAGGCACCAGTGGCGGTGGCCTCTGGTGGGCACTATGGCCCAGGGCTGTATGCACATGTGGTGACTGCCAAGTGTGCGGACACCATGCCGTTGTATCGAATCGAAAAGAGTCTGGAGCGATCGGGCATGAACATCGCCCGCAGTACTTTGTGCGACCTGTTCCACCGAACGGCCGAGCTTCTGCAGCCGATCTACCAGCACTTAATCAGGATGGCAGCAGCCGATCCGTATCTGAACATGGATGAGACACCGCAGCCGGTGCTTGATAAGGGCAAGTGTCGCCGGGGGTACGTCTGGACAGTCCTGTCCCCGAAGGTGATCGGCTATGTCTTTAGCCCAACCAGAGCCGGAGATACGGCGACGGTCTTACTCAACGAAACCTGTGGATGGCTACAAACGGACGCCTTCTCTGGCTATAATGCATCGACCAGCCCATCAACTCAGCGTACATCGGTTGGCTGCTGGGCCCACGCCCGCCGTTACTACTTCAAGGCACTGGAGACCCGTGGTCCGCAATAATCTCGTCCACGTTGATATTATTGGGATTTCCGGTCATTGCCATTAACCTGGCCTCATGGAAATGCTGCTCATAATCATGGTGGTCCAGGGCGTAAATATATTGCTGTTAACCATCCTCCACCGGCAACTGTTGGTCAGTAACCTGGCATTACGTCATCAGCTGGCTGTATGTCGTTCCCGAGTGAAGAGGGTGCGCCTGAAGAACCGAGACCGGCTGCTATGGGTGATTTTCTCTAGGTTATTGAGGGACTGGCGTTCAGTGCTGGTCATTGTGAAACCGGAAACAGTACTGAAATGGCAGCAGAAACGGCTACGGGATTACTGGCGAAAGAAATCAGCCGGCAAGCCTGGCCGTCCCAAGATACCCAGACTGCATATCAACTTCATCAAGCGCATTTCATCTGACCATCCCGAATATGGAGAG
>CAYYWI010000122.1:0-2572 GCA_964475375.1 uncultured Dehalococcoidia bacterium | reverse complement strand
ACGGCTGTGAGGCAGCCACGCTTGACGAAGCCGGCACGGGCAGAGCCGATCTGTTTGTGGCAGTCACCGACCAGGATGCAGATAATCTGGTGGCCTGCCAGGTGGCGAAGCACAAATTCAACGTGTCGCGCACCATCGCCCGCATGAGCGATGTCAAGAACGAACCCCTGTTCAATAAGCTGGGCATAGATGTGACAGTGAGCAGCACCAACCTTATCCTGCAGTACATCGACAACGAGATGACCAGACCGGCGCACCTGAAACGGTTGGCGGTATTGAAAGGCGGCGACAGCGAGATTGTCGAGGTCGAACTGCCTGCAACATCGGCTATCGTTGGCAAGAAGATCAGAGATGTAGCCCTGCCGCCAAACAACTACATTGTCCTGCTCATACGCAGTGACGAAAGGATTCAGTTACCGGCACCAACGGCTGCGCTGGAGATCGGAGACAGGATCGTCGCTGTGACCAGCCACACCTCGGAAGAAGTGCTTTACGGTACTCTTACCGGTAGCTAAGCATGACGAAGAAGAATATCGCCTACCTCGGGCCTCCGGGCACAAACACCGAACAAGCCGCCCTGAAGTACGATTCGGAGGCCAACCTCATCCCATTCCCCAGCGTAGCAGCCGTTGCCTCCGCCGTGGACACGGGCATAGCCGGTGAGGGAGTTGTACCCATCGAGAACAGTCTCGAGGGCTCCGTCAATGATACTCTGGACCTGCTGATTCACGAATCGACCCTGCTCATTCGCCAGGAACTGGTGCTGAACATCGAGAACCACCTGTTGGTGAAACCAGGGACTCCGCCTGCCGGGCTGAAAGTCATCTTCTCGCACCCCCAGGCACTGGCACAGTGCCGCCGCTTCCTGGAGCGATGCTACCCTAAAGCCCAAATGGTTGCCGCTCTCAGCACCGCAGCCGCAGTGGAACAAATGATGTCGTCTGCGGAGCCGGCGGCCGCCATAGCCAACTACAGAGCGGCAGAACTATATGGTGCTCAGATACTGGCTCGCAACATCCAGGATCGTTCACCAAACGTGACTCGATTCGTTGTACTGGCTGCTCAGGACCATCAGCCGACCGGACGGGACAAGACATCGCTTGCCTTCACATTTGACGAGGACCGGCCGGGCCTGCTCTACGAAGTACTGGCGGAGTTCGCCAAGCAAAGCATCAACCTGGCCAAGATAGAATCCCGCCCATCAAAGGAAGCTCTGGGAAGATACGTCTTCCTGGTCGATCTGGAAGGACACCGGCAGGACAAGCTCATCAGCCGGGTGCTTGACGAGGTGAAAATGAAGACTTCATTCTTCAAGATCATGGGGTCATACCCCAAGTATCAGGTGACAAGATGATCGACGAGGCCACCAAGAACAAGAGCGACAGCGACTTCGATCTCGATTGGGACGACGACCACGTTGTTCCGCCGTTCATGTTCCCTGATCTGGAGTTCTTCTTCGAGCGCTTGAGCCAGGCCACATTCGATGCGGTGGACCCCAAGCAGGGTGAGAGGGTGCTGGACGTTGGATGCGGACGGGCCAACGACGCCATGGACCTGGCCCGGCGGGGAGGAAGCTGTCTGGGGCTGGAGCCTTCGGAGACCATGATCTATCATGCACAGAAAGAGATCGCCAAGGACGGCACAGGCGTGGCTCTGCTCCGCGGCATAGGCGAGTGTATGCCCATCAAGAAGCACTCTTTTGACAAAGTGGTGTGCAAGGGTGCCCTTGACCACTTTCCCACTCCGGAGAGAGCCATTGAAGAGATGGCCAGGGTGGTAAAGCCGGGGGGCACGGTCGTAATTACGGTGGCCAACCTGGACAGCCTGGGTTTCCGGCTGGGACGAACGTTCTTCGTCAGATTCAGGAAACTCCTCCACCGCGAAGAGTCAATCTATGAGAAGATATGGCAGACGCCGTTTGACCACACATATCGCTTCGACTACAAATCCCTGAACAATATGGTCAAACGTCACATGAAGGTTGACAAGTGCATCGGCGTGTCATTGTTCTTCGCATCACCCTGGTGGGGAAGCATACTGTCCAGGCTGCCGAAGTCGATCTCACGAGCGATATTGGTCACGCTCGACAAGGTGGCTTACAGGATGCCGTCGATCAGCGACGGTACGGTCTTCATGTGCAGCTTGAGAGCCGACGGGGACAAGTTGTCTCACTAACGTTTGACCAGGAGCAACGTGATGACGCCGCTTCTGCCTGCGATCTCTTCTACCTCAGCTATCTGATCTCTGTTCTCACTGACTATCTCGTCAACCGCCGGTGTAACCTCCGGCCAGTCATCGAACTTGTAGTCATGGAATCCGATCGCCCCGCCTGAGACCAGATGGGGCCAGATGACGCCAAAATCGCTTTTGATATAGGCCTTCTGGTGACATCCGTCCACAAACCCGAAGAAGAACCTCTGCTCCTCGGGAAAGCTCACACGCCTGGAGTCCTTCCTGATGGTGGTGATATTGTCGAATCCACGCGTGGTCCTCTCGTATATCTCCAGCATCGAATCGCCTTCCAGGAACGCCTGGTAGACCTCTCCTGCGGTCACTCCTCCCTTGCCCGGTG
>CAYYWI010000121.1:0-2976 GCA_964475375.1 uncultured Dehalococcoidia bacterium | reverse complement strand
CCAGAGGCGAAGGCGGCTGAGATAAACTCCACCGGCTTCATGGGTGAGTACAAGCTGCCTCTGGTCTCGATGAACCCGCCGCTGGCTCCGCTGCCCATATGCCCCAGAACCGCCCAGAGACCAGCGACGGGGGCGATGAATTTGGTCAGCTTGCTGCCTGAAAGTGCGGCCACCAGGTAGGGGAAGAGAAGCAGAATATAGCCGCCGTAGAAGACACCATTGATGGCGAACATCGACTTCATGTTGTTGAGGTAGAAGAACATGAAGCAGCGCCACAGCTTCTCAATGCGACCCAAGTCAGTCAGTACGGTGAGCATGGCGCCGAACATGAGAAGCAAGCCCATGAAGACCGCTATGCGACCGATCGGCTTATAGCGCTCTTGTCCGAGAACATAGACCAGAGATGACACGACGAGTGAACCGGCGCTGAGACCGATAAAGAAGAAGTCTACGGTGATGAGTTGTCCCCAGATGATGGAGTTATTGATACCCCAGAGCCTGAATCCGTAGAGGTAAGCGATCATGTAGGCAGTAATCCCGGTCATAACCAGGGTGAGGAGGACGGCGAGCAGTATCTTGTATTTCCTCGATGTGCCTTGAATTGGTGCGAAACTAAGTTGCATTGGATCTCCTTACCTTGGGAGGTAGATCGTCTTCGGACTTGTGGCCAGCTCCTCTCGGAGTTTTATATAGGTGCGTGAGGCCAGAAGTTTAGACACCATGCTTTCGGGGTCGTCAAGGTCTCCGAAGTATCGAGCTACTGTAGGACAAGCTTCAACGCATGCCGGCACAACACCGTCCGGGCTGCCGATATCGGCACCGTTCTCGATAGCCTGATCTATGCGGTGGAAGCAATACGTACACTTTTCAACGACGCCGCGGGTGCGATGAGGATACGGCCAAGGCCCGATGTGGCTGGCGTAGCCGAGATCGAGATCAGGGGGCAAGTCCGGGCGCTGGTATTCCTTGCTCTCCTGGGTTTTGAAGTTGAAGTTCCTGGCTCCATAAGGACAGGCTACTATGCAGTACCGGCAGCCTAAGCAGCGGCGGAAGTTCTGCATGACAATACCGTCATCTCGGACAAAGGTTGCCTTAGAGGGGCAGACGTTCACACAAGGAGGATGCGTGCAGTGCATGCAGGGCATCGGGATTATTTGTGTGTTTACTGAAGGATATTCACCCTCGCTGGCGGCAATGACCTTGTGCCAGTACATGTCCTGATGTCTTTTTTGCTCATGAGGCGAGCCGTGGGGTACATTGTTTTCGGCTTTACAGGCCAGTGAGCATGCCTGACAACCCACACATTTGTCGAGATCGATTACCATGCCCCATCTAGCCATTTACTGCCTCACGCCTTGTGGATACTGACTCTGGTACTGAAGAATGAAGGTTGCCCGCTTTCCTCATCATAGGCTGTGCCGATCACGTCGTTGGGATTAACCCCCATTCCGTCCGCATATTTACCGGAAGCGAAGTGTCCCTGTCCGGTGGCAATAGCCACCACGCCGGGGCGCAGACCCTCCACGATCCGGACCTCACCCTCGATCTCTCCGTAGGAGGACTTAAGGATGACCTTGTCCCCTTCGCCGACATGGCATCCATGAGCGGTCTCAGGGTTGATCTCAATCAGATTTCTCCAGCCGATGCCGGACATGACCAAGTACATCTCCTGGGCCCAGGGGAAGTTCTGGCTGCCGCTCCTGATCTCCAGGACAGGCCGATATATTACGAGCTGTAACCCATACACGGTGTCTTGTTTGGGTAGGTTTACGTTGAGTAGCCGCTCCAAGTGATCCGAATGGAATTCGAACTTGCCTGAAGGAGTGCCGAAGGCGTAGTCACGATATGAATAGCCGCTTCCTGTCCAGACACCGGTGCTCTGGAAGCTGGCCAATGACAAGCTTGGCCACGGAGGCATGGCGGACTCGCTGTAGTCGGGAAGGGTGGAAATGCGATAGGTTACAAAGTCCGCGGCAAATGTCTCAGAGGTGCTTGCGGTGGGACTGAATGGACCGACAACCGATGCGAGAGCGGCCAGATCAAACAGGATCCTGGCAGTGGGCCGGGATTCATCAAAAGGCTCGACCACGGGCTGTTTTATCCTGGCCTCGGCATAGCCGGAACCCGGTATGGCGCTCTCGTAGCCCCAATCTTCAAGATATGTGCAGGCGGGGAGGATGATGTCGGCGTATGCCGCCATCTCGCTCTTGGCGGGACCGATATGAACGTAGAACAGGTTCTTCAGTGTCTCATCCCACCTGCCACCCTTACCGCTTTCCGGAACGGACATGATGAGGTTGCTGTTGAATCCTATGGCTGTGTTGATGGCGCCTGCACGTAGTAGCTGGTCCATCTTCCGGAAGCTGATGCCTGTCTCTGTGATGGGCAGACCCTCTGTGGGCATGGCTGCGTATGGCGGATCTTGCTGGTAGATTATGCCGCCCGGAACATCTATGCTGCCTACCAAAGCATTGAGACAGTAAATGGCGTGGCTGGCAAAGGTTCCATACGGCCAACTGGTGGCTGGCTCCCCGCTCCAGGCGATGGCCGGTTTACTCTGAGCGAATTCCCTGGCAATCCTGATGATAGTGTCAGCGTCGACGCCGACTATGCCCGACACGGCTTCGGGACTGAACCTTTGGGTCATGACCACAGTGCGGAACTTATCGAAGCCGTCGGTGTGATTGTCAATGAAATCCAGATCGAACAAGCCCTCTCTGACGATGACTTGGGCTATAGCCATAGCCAAAGCGCCTTCAGTCCCTGGATTGATGGATACCCATTCATCTGCACGAGAGGCCGTGACCGAATACCTTGAGTCGAAGACTACTACCTTCGTTTTATTTGAGTTTCCCCGGCGCAGCTTGCCCCACAGATTCAGGTTTCGCGCCAGGGGCCTTTCAGACTCTACTATGCCGGCGCCGAAGGCCAGGATGTACTGAGTTGAAGTTCCGTTCTCGGACTGCAGCTCATACC
>CAYYWI010000120.1:0-3057 GCA_964475375.1 uncultured Dehalococcoidia bacterium | reverse complement strand
CTGGCACCCGGATGAGTTTGATCTGGAAAAAGCGAGGACATCCTTCGACAAATAGTAGGGGAACAATGATGAACAAAGCGATCTACCGCCTTTCGAGTGGACGTGAGATCTTTCTTGTCCGCTGGATTATAGTCGGTACCTACTCAGGATTTCTGGAGGGCTCGCAAGAAACAGCCAGTAGGCACATCATCAAGAACATCTCAGAACAGGCGGACAGGCTTCTCCCTCCTGCGAGGCCGCTGGCTGTTGTATTGCCCAAGAAGACAGAAGTGCTTCCCCAATGGATGTGCGTAGCTGAGTTGGAATCCCACGAAGCAGTACACCACAAGGACGGCGACTACTTCTCAAGGCTGCAGGTCTGCTGGTTCATGGACGATACCGCTCGCAGCCTTGACAGCATGATTGAGTCTGTCTTGCCCCACCTGGACTGGGACCAGGTCGCCGAGGACTACGACTTCACCGATTGGTGACGTGCAACTCTCTCACCCCCTTCTCCGTCACCGCCTCCACTCCATCCACGGACTCCATGAATAGGATCTCCTCCTGCCTGGCTACCGGCAATAACGTCAGATCCATGAACTGACTCACCCTCGCCCTCGTCAGCCCCAGCCTCGCCGCAGCTGCAGCCTGACCGCCAGCACACCCCCGGTCGATCATCTGCTGAATCTTGTGGGCCAGCGCCAGCATCAACGCTATATTGGAGGCACGGGAATATGCATTAATAAAAGTGATATTATGCTTCTGAAGTATCTTATCGGTGAGCACCCATTATATTTCTTTGAAAAAGAGAGGGTCCACCGATACCTGCTCGACGAGTTGAGTCTTTACACCTAGTTTCAACTCCTTGAGGAGGTCACAAAGTTGGTCGCCATCGATCAGTTCCACTGGAGGTGCACCGTCCCGGTTGGCCTCCCTCTTCGCCTCGGAGGTAAAGCGGCCAGTCGTGATGACAAGTCCTTTGTCAGTCCGGCCTACCATTGCACCTCGGAAGTCACGGATTGTGCTCGGGGTCACAGTGTCCTTATATCTTTTGCACTGGAAGAACACCTGAAACGAGATGAGCGTGAGTCGGAGTACTCCGATGCCATCTATCCCTCCGTCCCCAGACCGGCCAGTAACGTCAACCTTTACAAAACCTGATTCTCGTAAAATCCTTTGTGCAAGCCGTTCAAACCCATCTGGTGGCATGTCTTTAAGAAGTGGGAGAAGTTCTTCTTTCCAGCCTATTTCCGCTTCATCGTCTGATGCAACAAGTGTAGTGCTATTTTCATCGCCCACCTTTTTTCTCACTTTAGCGGGAAAGACTGCTACATCTTCTTCTGTAAGTGTTTTCCCGTATGGCGTTAGGCTCCATATGCCACGCGTGCTATTCTCGATAGCAGAAGCCTTCTTGAGATATGTCCGTGCCCATGCCATTCGGTACTGAACCTCCGTACCCGGGCCTTCGCCATGCAGTACATTTTGTACATCTTCTGGAATCCGCATTGATTTAAGCAATTGTTCATGGATTTCCTGGTTGGTTGCGGAACCTCCTGCATTGACCAATGCTTGGAGAGTTGGCCACATCATCTGATCAAAGGTCGGCACTGGCCTGAGAATTTGGGACTTCATTAGCTTTTCCCCATGCAAAAAATCGGCAATCTCGTCCTCTGCGTTTCCTCACTTCAAAGGCAATTCAATGTAACCCGCTACATAGAGCGTGGTCAAGAGGGGCGACTCAGGGCAGGCTGACGCTATGGATTCAGCCCTCTCCAAAGCACAACGTACCCTGGCCACCAACGTGCGCCGACTACGTACTGAACAACATTTGACTCAGGAACGTCTTGCTGAAGCTGCGGAGATTGATGTGCGCCACATTCAGCGCATTGAGGCAGGTGATGGGAATCCCAGGCTGAATACCATCTGCCTGCTAGCCGTGGCACTCAACACCACGCCAGGCGAGTTAATCGCTGGTAATGTAAATAATAGGCAGCATCCGGCAACCCCAAGCACAGAAGACCGCTGATTTCGACTTCCTGCTCGAGTTCACTAAATTTTAATGCAGTTATCCTGACCTTCCTCACCGGCTCTGCAAACCATTGCCGAACTCTCAGACATTGGCTATTATGGCCGTCTAGCAACTCAATGAAGAACATGGAGCAAAACCCATGCCCAAGTACTATGAATTTGAAGTTACCGTCCGTGATATTGAGCCCCACATCTGGCGCCGGTTTCTTCTGTCAAGCACCCTATCCTTCAAAGCCTTACACGAGGCCATCCAGGCTGCATCAGGGTGGTGGTTGAACTACCACCTGTTTGAGTTCCAATCAACATCATCCCGCTCCAAGTGGCCAGAGGTTATAGCTGGATGTCCGAATGAGTATGAACCTAATAACCCGCTTGCCGGCCAGGTACGGTTATCGCAGTTCTTCACGGGATTTGCACCGCAAGCCTGCCTGTACTTGTATGACTTTGGTGACGGCTGGAAGCTCGATGTGGTGCTCCGCAATGTTGTCGAACTGCCGGAGAAGTTCAAGCGCAAGCTCCTGGATGGTGCACGGGCATTTCCCCACGAAGACTGTGGCGGGGTGTCCGGCTATGAGCGAATGGTGGAATTCATTAGGACCGGAGAAGACCCCTATAACGAAGATCCTGATGAACTGAGGGGATGGCTTGAGGGCTGGCACCCGGATGAGTTTGATCTGGAAAAAGCGAGGACATCCTTCGACAAATAGGAGGGGAACGATGATGAACAAAGCGATCTACCGCCTTCCGAGTGGGCGTGAGATCTTTCTTGTCCGCTGGATTATAGTCGGCACCTACTCAGGAGTTCTGGAGGGCTCGAAAGAAACAGCCAGTAGGCACATCATCAAGAACATCTCAAAACAGGCTGGCAGGCTTCTCTCACCTGCAAGGCCGCTGGCTGTTGTACTGCCCCAGCAGGTGGAAGTGCTTCCCCAATGGATGTGCATCGCTGAACTGGAATCCTGGCGGGCAGTGCACCACACGGATGGCAACTACAACTCAAGGCTGCAGGTCTGCTGGTTCATGGACGATACCGCTCGCAGCCTTGACAGC
>CAYYWI010000119.1:0-3291 GCA_964475375.1 uncultured Dehalococcoidia bacterium | reverse complement strand
GACCAAGCCCATTGACAGGCTCAAACTAGCCCTCTCGGCTGAGAGCGTAAGAGCACAGTTCCAGAATGCCTTGGCAGACAAGGCCAATCTCTTCATGGCCAACATCGTGGAACTCTACGGCGGCGATGCGAACCTTCAGGAGTGCGACCCGAACCGAGTCATTATGGAATGCCTGAAGGCGGCGACCTTGGACCTTCCGTTGAACAAGAGCCTGGGGTTCGCCTACATTGTGGCCTACAAGGGCGTTCCTCAGTTCCAGATCGGCTACAAGGGCATTATCCAACTGGCCATGAGAACGGGCCAGTACAGAGACCTTAATGCCGGCATCGTCTATGAGGGCGTGAAGGTTGAACGTGATATGCTCTCCGGGCGCGTCTCGTTCTCGGGTGACCCCGCCAGTGACAAGCCGCAGGGGTACTTCGCCTTCTTCCGGCTGTTGAACGGGTTTGAGAAGCCTCTCTATATGACCGTCGCCGAGGTCGATGCCCACGCCAAGAGGTTCTCCAAGAGCTATGGCTTCCCGAACTCTACGTGGAAGACCAACTTCGATGCCATGGCTATCAAAACCTGTCTACGGCTCCTGCTGTCGAAGTACGGCCCAATGAGTGTCAGCCTAGAAGAACTCGACGACGAAGAGAACGCCCAAGCCGCTATCGACCAGGGCATGGCAGCCGGGCAGTTGCTGGAGCCTGGGAAGACAGAGGCTCCCAAGACTGATCCGGAGCCGCAGCCACAGACCGAGACCAAGCAGGAACCGGCGAAGAAAGCGCCGTTCCTACAGTAGACACCTTATAGGGGAGGTTGGCGGTGTGTCCTATGAAAACTATCGGCCTGCTGGCGCAACCCGCCGAGCACCGACCAACCCGATAGAGAGGGAAAAGTGAAGAAGAAGGCGGAGCAACCATGGCCAGCCGAATAAGGAGCTGAAAGAAAGGAGGGCATCAACGTGAAAGGCGAAATCAGAGCAATCAACAGCA
This sequence comes from uncultured Dehalococcoidia bacterium, assembly GCA_964475375.1. Lineage (GTDB taxonomy): Bacteria > Chloroflexota > Dehalococcoidia > UBA2247 > RBG-13-53-26 > JAFGCL01. The sequence goes on along the minus strand of CAYYWI010000119.1, from coordinate 2,314 downwards.
CAGGGGACACCAAAATCGAGTGGGATTCCGGGAACGCGGCAGAGGTTGCCCAAGCCAAGAAGTCCTTTGCGGAATACATCAGGAATGGCTTCACGGCCTACAAAGGACGCCAGCAGGGGCGCGGCCAGAAGATGAGCGTGTTCGACCCCGAGGCCGAGTTCATTGTGATGGTGCCGCCAGCGGTAGGGGGATAGATAATGAGTCCCTGCTATTACACGGCTGCAAGCGATCCCGGCACGTCCTATTACCACTTCACCTGCACGCTCGGGACTACCAGCGCCAGCAGCACTGATGATTTCTGCAGCAACTGGACGGTCACGGCAACCACCGCATCAACGCCATATTTCAGGTATAGCCCAGGTCGGGCCTACATCTGTACGGAAGAAACCGCCGAACAGCGGCAGGCACGTGAGGCCCGCGAGCGGATACGCGATGAACAGGAACGCCAGAAGCAACAGCAGAGAGCCACGGCCGAGGAAGTAGCGCAAAGGCTGATCGCTGATGTCTTCGGTGACGAGGCATTGAAGGAATACAAAACCAAGCGGACCCTCACCATTGACTCTCCCTCAAAGGCCGGGCGGCGCTATGTCTTGCAGCATGGCACCGTGGACATCTACGAGGGGAGGAAACTCGTGGATCGGCTCTGCGTCCATCTGCATGACGGTCAGGGGCATAACGACTCGTCCTGGTTGCCCACGGCTGACATAGTGTGCGGCAAGGCTCTGCACATTCTCAACGACGAGGAACGATTCCTGGCAGTGGCACATCACGACCCGAGATAACCCAGCGAATAACGGCGGACATACATATGCGGGAGTTTGTAACTGAGGGCCAACAGCAATGGTTGAGGTGAAGGTGCTCGCTAGCGGATCTTCGGGCAACTGCTATCTGATCAACGATGGCAGGACGAAGATTCTCCTGGAGGCGGGAATCCCCATCAAGAAGATTCGAGAGGCTACGGGATTCCAGCTCAGTCAGGTATCGGGCGCACTCATCTCCCATTGCCATCTTTGACCATGCAAGAGCTGTCGAGGAGTTGCTACGCCTGGGGATCGATTGCGCCATGAGCAAAGGCACAGCCGAGGCTCTCGGCGTACTCAAGCGCGTTCACTTACTTGGTGAGCACTACGTCTCGACCGTGGGAAGCTGGACGGTGAAGTCCTTTGCCATCGTCCATGACGCGCCTGAACCGCTCGGCTTCGTCCTCCACAGCAACCCGACCGACGAGAGGCTGTTGTACGGCACGGATACCCAGTACATCCCGCCTCGGTATGGAGAGGGCTGCACGATCTTGGCCCTTGAGGCCAACTTCTCCCTGGAGAAGATCAAGGCCAACGTCGCCAGTGGAGAAGTAGATCGCGCCAGGAAGCATCGGACTATGTGGAACCATCAGAGCATCGACACTGTGTTGAAGTTCTTGAAGGAGACGGACAGGAGCCGACTGCAGGAGGTTTGGTTGCTGCATCTCTCCGACGCCAATGCGGATGAACAGTTGTTCAAGCGCATGGTCCAGGAAGTCACGGGCTGTAGGGTGCAAATAGCATGATCCGGCTGGCTGGTGTGGTTGAAACAGTGACCGTGGGCTGCAACAAGCAACAGTTGCGCTGCACCAGCCAGGTGAAGGGAGAGTGAGGTGGACGAGCAGGAAATCATCTTGGTCTCAATCCACAAGCCGTGTCCTGGGTGTGGAGAACCTGTGACCATTGGGGCATCTCTCTGTCCTATCTGCCTGGAGAATATAGGACGAGACGAAGGGGTGAAACGCAACCCCCGAATGGGAGTCAAAAGCTGCTATGCACGAGACTGTTCGTGGTATGAGAAGGAGGCTCAGAAATGATCAACGAGAACTGGAGACCGCCGGAGTGGAAGACTTGGCCAATGGTGGCTGATTTCTATGGCAACTTCTACAACCGAGGGTACGAAGCCGGGGCCTCCGCAATGGTTCTCCCTGCCTACCAGCAGGGGCAGAGGGATAGGGAGCGGGACATATTGGGCTGGATACGCGACAACGAAGTTGATAACTGGCAACAGCACTCTGGACCTACCGCAGATGAACTACAAACTTGGTTGGAGGCTCAGGGATGACGGAACCGCCAGCTTGGCTGAATGAAATCTGCAAGAAGTGCAAGGATGGGTGGAAGCCGGAATGTGAAGCAACCTGCAACATCCGTCATGCCTACCAGCAGGGACAGGAGACTCAAGGCCGCCGATATCCACGCACTGCCAGGAATGCCAAAGGGATTAGGCGTCAGGTTGAGAAAGGACTGCTATGAAGACGCACTTAGAGGATTTGTTCACGGCCTTGTATGAGAGT
>CAYYWI010000118.1:0-3945 GCA_964475375.1 uncultured Dehalococcoidia bacterium | reverse complement strand
AAGTTGACTTTCCTCAGATCGGTCGGCTACCATTCATAAAAGTATGAGAATGATGGACATTCAACCTATATTTAGGGTGCCTGCATATCGCCTTCATATCTATCCTCCGATGCCGGGGACAGCCTGAGTCTCATCGCTGCAGGGCAGTACTGCAATGTCTTGCTGCTGGCTTTCGCGCAACTCCGATCCCGGTTTCCCCTCTTTGAAGTCACCGCAGCTTGTGGTGACGATCTCATAATCGTAAGGAGACCCGAAGATGGATGAGTTTCTTAGACATCTCAGTGAGAACCAAGTCGTGCGTATAGCATTGCCCATTGTGGTGTTCGTGCTGGTGACGGGGTTTTCGCTCCTGCTGAGGACGCTGATCTTCAGGCGACTTCACAAATGGTCTGCGAAGACCGAGACAGAGTGGGATGACATATTGATTCGCTCCACGCGTACAGCTTCACTTCTGTGGTGCTTCTTCCTGGGGGTATATACGGCGGTGGAGGCGGCTGTTGTGCCGGCATCCTGGGAGGGGCGTGTAGATGATATTGTGCCTATCCTGTTTGTGGTCATGGGCATTTACACAGCCGTGGTTGTAGCCCGCGTTTTCATAGAGATGTATATCGTCGAGGTAGCAGCAAAGACAGCCAGCCCTCTGGATGACGTCATAATGAGTGCGCTCAAGTGGATAGTGCCCATCATCGGCATCTTCACAGCACTGGTGTTGGTCCTGGATATGATCGATATTCCAACGGTGAACGAGAAATTCGTGGTGCCTGCGGAGAACTGGCTGAAAGATCCGGGGAAATGGATCGCCATATTGGGTGTTGTCGGCTTAGCGCTGGTTCTTCTGGCGACGGTGGTGATCCCCAAGATCATAGAGAGGACAGTTCAGCGATCCAGGGGTGACCAGACCAGCGAAGAGGTGCAGAAGAGGGCAGAGACCCTGTCCGGGGTACTGGTAGCTTCCCTGCAGGCTGTGATTCTAGCCATTGTCGCTTTCATGATGCTGGACAAGATGGGCCTCAACATAGCGCCGGTAATCGCTGGCGTGGGCGTAGTCGGCATCGCTATCGGCTTCGGAGCACAGAGCCTGGTGAAGGATATCATCTCCGGGTTGTTCATCCTTCTGGAGAACCAGTACCGGAAGGGTGACGTGGTCAAGATTGCAGGCGCATCCGGCTTGGTCGAGGATATCAACCTGAGGAGAACCATACTGAGAGACTCGGAAGGAGTAGTGCATTCGGTGCCTAACGGGGAGATCAGGGTGGCCAGCAACCTCACCAAGGGCTGGTCCAGGGTTAACATGAACATCGGTGTCAGTTATAACACTGACCTGGACAAGGCGATAGCGGTAATCAACCGGGTGGGGATGGAACTGGCTGGGGATCCTGCCTGGTCGGCTCATATCCTGAAGCCGCCGCAGGCATTGAGGGTGGACAACCTGGGTGATTCCGCGATTGAGATCAAAATCATGGGAGATACCAAACCCATGCAACAATGGGCGGTAACCGGTGAATTGCGCCTGAGGTTGAAGAAGGCGTTTGACGAAGAGAATATAGAGATACCATGGCCGCATATGAAGGTCTACTTCGGCAAAGAGGAGCCTCCGATCTTGCCGAATCCTGGCAAAAAGGCCTGACGGCTTACCTGCTACCTCCTGAGCACATGCGGCGTGATCAAGGCTGAGTCGGGGGCGTGCTCGCCTTGATCACGTTCCAGCTTTGTGACCCGCCTTTGACCCTGTCTTATGTCAATGATAGAATCGGTATAACTTGGAAGCGCTGGTCTGAAAAACGCTTCTATCCTCTTCCATAGGGGGTCGTCATGGTACTGTTGAAGACAACCAAGTCAATTTGTCCAGAAGACTTGAGAGTGCTGGATGCCGAGCTCTGGGAAGTTAATGGCCAGGTGGTGATGAGAAAGACCTGTCCGGACCATGGAAGCTTTGAGGACGTCTATTGGAGCGACTACAAAGAATACGTCAGGGCGGAGAAGTTCAGAGACGATGGGACCGGGATGTCGAAGCCCAGGGAGTCGAAGCTCGGCTGTCCGCTTGACTGCGGTATATGCCGGAAGCATACCACCCATACCACCCTGCTGATGATTGACTTGACCAACAGGTGCAACCTCAAATGCCCCATATGCTTTGCCGCAGCTCATTCAGCGGATTATGTCTATGAACCAACGATAGACCAGGTGAGAGACATAGTGGAGTATGCCAAGGAGATGAATCACCCCAACATCGTTCAGGGCATATTGAACAGTGGTGGGGAGCCGACGGTGAGAGAGGATCTGTTCGATATTCTGAAGATGGAGAGGAGCCTGGGGATCGACTACCTCGTTGTGGCCACGAACGGGGTCCGGCTGTCCGAGGACATCGAGTACTTCAAGAAGCTGCGAGACCTTGAAATATACATCTACCTGCAGTTCGATGGTGTCACGGCTGACCCCTACCTGAAGACAAGGAACCGTGATCTCTGGCCGGTGAAGCAGAAAGTCGTTGAGAGCGCGAGGAAGATAGGCTACGACAAGATCATCCTGGTACCCACCATCGCCAAGGGTGTCAATGACAGCCAGATAGGCGACATGATTCGCTACGTTGCCGATAACTCTGATGTGATCCGGCATATCGTCTTCCAGCCGGTCAGCTTCTCCGGCAGGATCGACCGCACCAAGCTTAAAGAAATGAGGATCACGACTCCCGACGTGATGCGGCTCTTCGAGGAGCAGACCAAGGGCGAGATCAAGAAGAGCGACTTCTTCACTCTGCCGATGAGCCAGACCCTGGCCAGGATGGTCACCAAGGGTGGAAGACACCGGGATTTCTGTGTGCACCCGCACTGCGGAGTAGTAGCCCTGGTGGCACCTAAGAAGGGCAAGCTTGTTTCGATATCCCGCTTCCTGGAAAGCGAGAAGCTGTATGCCAGGATGAGGCGAGCCTTCGAGCTGAAAAAGTCCAGGGCGGGCATCATGTGGGACTTGGTAACCGGATTCATTATGTATGTGAAACCGAGCTTCTGGGTCACGCTGTTCCCGCTGCTGAAGACGAGGAGCTACAAATCGGGCCGCGAGTTGGTCGATGAGTGGATGCGCAACAACTGGATCACCATAGGTATCATGCAATTCATGGATCCGTACAACTTCGATCTGGATAGAGTCCAGCGATGCTGCCTCCACTACGGCGTTCCGGACAAGGAGAACAAGGCACGGCTGATACCCTTCTGTACCATGAACAATATCCACAGACAATCCATTGAAAGGCAGTTCTCGGTGAATGCGAAAGCTGAGCCTGCCAAAGAGGCAGATTCATCCGGATCTGCAGCTGTCGCTGGAAAACCACTGGTGGTCAAATAGGCACTGCATAAGAGGTGTTGAGGCACTCTTCTACTGAGTGCCTCAACACGATCAGTGAATCCCGGAGGCATTATCTCCCTCGAACCTCCCCCTCATATGACCCCCCTTCTGAGTGATCAAGACCATTCCACTCCACTCGTCGAAGACTGTGCCAAGATTAGAATTGTCCTGTATGCCTTGAAGTATTGAGATTGTTGCCTTCTATCCGGTAGACACAGCATTCCCTATTCCGACTGTAGCGCGGCTCTGTCACAACCTTGTTATTCTGAGATGAAGTCCCGAGATCAATTTGTTATGCCACCTGTGCGCTGAGAGATATTGGCGTGATATGAAGCCCATAGAATACAGACTGGCAGGTAACAGGTGCGGGACACTGCCGGAGAGATTAGCCGCGGGACACTTTGTGAGGGAGGAATAGGTCGTGCTGAACTTACTCATCCATATGGTCAAACAGATAAAGATCGGTCTCGTAATAAAGGTCTTCTTCGTCTACGTTATCGCCAGTTCTTTGGTCAGCATCTATTACGTCTACTATGCCATGCCTGGGTTCCAGCGCATGTATGTTCAGGATGTACGCGAGAAGAGCCGGGAAGGTGTGGAGGT
>CAYYWI010000117.1:0-4293 GCA_964475375.1 uncultured Dehalococcoidia bacterium | reverse complement strand
CATCTCGAGCGGCGGGATAGTCAGCCTATTCCCCTCATTTATCAGCTTGCCCCGCAGTTTCATCCATGATTGTTCGATGGGCAGCCCAGCCGAGCAACGCAGGTTGCAGAGTTCGCAGGTAGTGCAAACCATGATGGTGTCCACCATCGACTGGTCCCACTCTTCACGGCCTTCCATATACTCCCGCAGCCAGTACCACTTGCCCCGAGGGCTCTGGCTCTCCCAGCCCCGGCCGTAGAACTGATCGCATTCGTCAACGCAGTAGCCGCACTGAGAGCAAGCGTACGCATACCAGGCCACGTCTGCCGGGATGTCACGCACCGGCCCGGTTGGCCGCTCTCCGACTCTGGCGGCAACGCGATTGCCCGCAGGCCGCACCAGCCATTCAAATGTCCCCGCCAGTTTGACAGCGCTGCTTATGAGTCCGTTGCCGATCACCTTGCCGGGGTTGAGGATATTCTTGGGATCAACCTTCGATTTGAACTCCTTCAGTTTCCCGACTTTCTCCTCACCCAGCACCTCCTTCGCCTTCCCGGAGAAATAGAGGCCGGTGGAGAATGGCCGGCCGCCATGCTTCTCGGCGAGTTTGGCGACGGTGAGCGATAGAGGGAAAACAAGGTTGTAGCTGAAGCGGCGCTGGTCGCTGGGGATGAAGCCCAGGATAACTACTTCCGGTTCGCCCTTTTTGCCCTCGCGGATGAGAACGCCTTCCTTAACCAGCGGCTGGCTTACTTGATGCTCAACGTCGGTCATGAAATCGCCTATCGATTTCAGCGGCACTACCACTTCAGCCGGCACCAGACTCGGCCCCAGTCGCTTCACTACCATCAGCTTGAAACGGTTCTTCCATTCATGCTCCGCGATCTCATCACTCAGCCTCTCCGCATGAGAAGCCTCCATCATTCCCGGCAGCTTGCCCGTCACATTCTGGGAATCCTTTGAGCGGAAGGCCAGAATTACGATGTACGAAACAGGCAAAAGGATCTTTTCTTCATCGTAGTGTCCATAGTGTTCCTGCTGCGGGGCTTTGTTCCTCAGCTCAGCCATACGCGGGTTGATGAAGAGCACCGACCAGAGGGGCAGCTTCTCATCGACCATCGACTGCATCAGGCGCTGCACATCATGGGCCTTAGGACACGAGATAGCCATCACATCCAGCTTTTCCCGCGGCTGGACGCGGATGGTCACTCGGCTGACCAGGCCGGTGGTCCCTTCTGCTTCGGCAATAAGGTCGAGTTCTGGCCCGCTGAAATCCTTCACAGTGCCATCAAGCAACACCACACGCGCGCCGACCACGTTGTTGCAGAACCAGCCCGCCTCGTATGAACCAATGCCGGCGCCACCCTGTGCCAGCCACCCGCCGACTGTGGAGGAAGGATAGCTGGTGGGATAGAGCCGCAACGTCAGGCCGTGTTTGGCCAGTTCCTTGTCCAGTTTCTCCCAGACTACGCCGGCCTCGACGGTGGCTGTCAGGCCGTTCGGATCAATGCGGAGGATTTTGTTCATCCGGTAGAAGTCAATTACGATGCCCTTTCTGATGGGGATTGCGCCACCATATCCGGAGGTAGCCTTGCCGCGCGGCGTCAGTGGAATGTTGTTATCCATCGCCCATGTGGCCAGTTCCGCCAATTCCTGCTCGGACTGGGGCTGGACAACAGCATCAGGAGTGGTATCTCCGATGAGGGGCTTGATCAGACCGGGAATCTCTGCAATGTCGTGACCATAAAGTCTGCGCTCCGTCTCACGGAAGCTGACCCGGTCTCCAAACTTGCCCTCAAGATACGAACGCTGACTTATCACCGCTTTGGCCATCTGCCACCTCCATCAGCGATACACTCCCTGCCTGACCAACTGCATAACGAGGCTCACGGCCTCGATGATCTTACCGTCAGCCAAAGCGCAGGCTGCTGCGCATCCTGCCTATCCAACTCTGCGGAAGCTCCACCTTCTTGACATTGGTGCTCTGGCAGGTGGGGCACTTCACTTCGGTGTCCTTGGGATCACCGCAACCGCGGTCATCTGTGAATGTGTTCCAGCATTGCTGGCACTGGTATCCTGGTACTGACATCTCAGACCTCCTCAACTGCTGACAATCTTTTTTCTGTTTCTTGACCTAAAGAATCTCCGCCAAGCCCTCGCTCCTCTGAATCTCCTCTGCAATAACCTGCCTCACCATATCACAGGCTGCGGCAATCTTTGGGGTGACCAGACTGTAGTAAATGGTGTTTCCCTGCCTCTGCGGCCTGATCACGCCTGCTCTCCGGAGAACCCCGATGTGCTGGGAGGCATTCGATTGCTTCAGTCCGGCGATCTCCGCCAGCTCACTCACCGACTTTGGCCCGTCCTTCAGTCCATTCAGTATCATGAGCCGTTTTGGATCGGCCAGTGACTTGCACAACTCGGCTTGGCGTCTGAAGATCTCCGTCATTCTGTCGTCATCTCCGTTAGCCAACCTGCTCCTCCTTTTGGATAATATTATCATATTAGTATATGCTCATATGATAATAGTCATTGACAGTGGGTGTCAATTCTCCGGCTGCGTACATGCCGGCCTTTGCGGAGTGGGGTGGAGGCACGCCATGCCCTTGCAGATGCTTCTTGGACTACAAGTCGCAGACGAGGCGGATCATGCCCGGGGAGCCGATCACTCTCTCGAAATCTGGATGGCGCTTCTCATCAAGGTACCTGAAGCCAACCTTCTGATAGGCACGTTCACCCGGGGTATTGCCGATATAGAAGCTCACCTGAGCCTGTTTGAAGCCCTGCCGGCGGCCCTGTTCGAGGACTGCCTCCAGCAATCTGCTGATAGCGCCCAGACGGCGGTACTCCGGCCTTGTAGCTACCTGCTCGACAACCCAGGCACCATCGAGAAAGTCAGAATGGCAGGTCATGAAGGCGATCAGTTTCTCCACGCCCGGTGCCATATCTTGCTCCGTCAAACCCATCTTCTGGATGACAGCGGCCATGGGCAGGGTCATGGTGTCCTCTCCGTTCTTCACCGGATCGAAGCCCTCCAGAGCAGCTACAGGACGGCCATCGACCTCAGCCACGAGGAATTCGGTGTAGTAGCACATGTGTCGGGGACCCTCCAACGCCAGCATCTCGAGAAACTGCAGGCAGCGCTCCTCCGGCTGACTGATGACGAAATCCCAGATGCCCACCTTCAAGTGTGACCTGCCTGCCATGAGCATGCACCAGGCGAGCAACTTGGCGTCTTCAGGACGCGCCTGTCTGATCTTCAGGTTCATTTGTCCGCTCCTTTTCGTCATATTCGACCGGCACAAGCCGGGCGGAAGTTGCATGACTGCAAGAGAAAAGCCCCCCGTTGACGTGTGCCCTCAAGATACCAAAGAACTTCGCTGGAAGCAAACTAAATAATCAGAGGGAACACTGCCACTGGAATGAAACGGATGCTCGCAGATGGTGAGAGCGCAGCAGGAGCGTGTGGAGGCTAATCAGAAGCTTCGCCGACGTAGACTACCTGGTCCTTGTTTACAGCCAGGAATTCAAAATAGCTCTCGCCGGTGGCCAGTTCAGGCGATATGTGGACCTTGGTCAACGGAATGAAGATCTCCTGCTGATAGAGGCTGGTGATCAATTCCGCCCAGGCAGCACTGTGCAGCTTACCCACCAGGATATGGGGCGCCATGCACACCGTTGCCTCGACAGCCCTCTTGGCTACGATCACCCTCCCTCCCTTGCTGCTGTCAGTATCAACTTGTCCCCCACTTCTCTCCGCCACAAAGACCACGTTTGCCTTTCTGATGTGAACAGAAGTCATGGCCTGCTTTCCACCTTCCGGCAGGTACATCTCCACCTCGGTCATCGGTATGTAGTCCAGCCCGATGCGCACTCCACGCGCTGCAAATCCCTTGTTCAATGCATCCAGAAGCCTCAGTCGGCTTGTGCGGTAGGTGTGGCCGACAAACGTGCCGGCGGTGGTGGAGACCACCACATCCACCTGCCGAAGATCAGGGTCGTTCCTCCAATTCATTGGAGACTCGCTCCGGGTCGTTGCGGAACTCATTTGAAGTGACCTCCCTCCAGCCGGCTGCCTTTTTCGCGCCTGTAATGATGTCCTATTTAGCAAAGAAGGATACCGGAAGTCAAGAGGCAATCATGCTCTATGAGCATGTCCATCTGAGGCTTCCCCGATAAGAGAGGATTTTGTGACACAGAAAGGCGCACCCAGTCAATTCGCAGTGGCCTCGGGCATCTCCTTCTCTTTCAGTGGCTGGCTAGCCCAACTTCCGCAGTTTCGTGCTTGGAAGGTGGGTGTGTCAAAGGTGAAGT
>CAYYWI010000116.1:0-4779 GCA_964475375.1 uncultured Dehalococcoidia bacterium | reverse complement strand
CTCCGCCGCATGGGGATCATTCAGCATCCGGAAGGCCAGACTATAGGCCATCCTCTGATAGAGCTTCACCAGCTCATTGAAGCTGTCCAGGTCCCCGTCCTGGCTGGAGCGGATAAGCTCGGATTCGTCCATGCAACAATCTCGGCGATTAGAACAACAGTCCGCGCATAGCCTATAATCTAACTTGGTGTCTTGAACCCCGGGCATCGGTTCGGCCATGGCAGATGACACTTAATCATAACACCAGCCGCCCTGTTGAATCTGCCGTGCAGAACACAGGAGAGGAATGAATGAGAGAACCAGGCAGCGAAGCTGAGAGGATTTTCCGGGAGGCCGGAGCCATTATGGAAGGGCACTTTCTCCTTACATCAGGGCTGCATTCCCCGGTCTACTGGGAGAAATTCCGCGTTCTGGAGCAGCCGGACTGTACGGAGCGCCTCTGCAAGATGATCGCCACACACTTCCAGGACAAGAACATCCATCTCGTGGCCGGGCCGACCACCGGCGGCGTCATCATTTCCTACGAGGTAGCCAAACAGCTCGGCGTGCGAAGCATCTTTGCCGAGCGTGACGGCACCACCCGCATCTTTCGGCGCGGATTCGAGATCAAGCCGGATGAGCCGGTACTGGTGGTGGATGACATATTGACCACCGGAGGCTCTGTCCGTGAGGTGATCGCAGAAGTCAAGAGGAAGGGTGGACGACTGATCGGGGTCGGCGTTCTTGTAGACAGAAGCGAAGGGGATGTTGACTTCGGTGTTCCCCTTTTCAGCTGCTTCAAGACGTCGGTGCCCGCTTACAAACCTGAGGATTGTCCTCTATGCCGTAAGGGGATACCTTTGTCGAAGCCCGGCAGGGGATCAGCCTAGGGTGCCCTTGCTCAAGGTAGCCAGGAATTCGGCATTGCTTTTGGTCTTATACAGACGTTCAAGCACCAGTTGAGTTCCATCATGGGAGTTGGAGCTCGAGTCAGCCGCAATCATGCCGACCATGCGCCTGAGCAGCCACACCTGCTTGATGGTCTGCTCATCCAGCAGTAACTCCTCGCGTCGTGTGCCGCTGCGCTGTATATCGATGGCTGGGAAGATGCGCCTTTCCGCCAGACGCCGTTCGAGGTGAAGCTCCATGTTGCCGGTGCCTTTGAATTCTTCGTAAATCACGTCGTCCATGCGGCTGCCGGTGTCCACCAGACAGGTCGCCAGTATGGTCAGGCTGCCGCCTTCCTCGATGTTTCTGGCAGCACCGAAGAAGTGCTTGGGATGATACAGAGCCACGGGATCGATTCCACCTGAAAGCGTTCTCCCGCTGGAAGGAGCCGCCAGGTTGTAGGCCCTGGTCAGACGGGTGATGCCATCAAGCAGAATCACGACGTCCTTCCTGGCTTCTACCAATCGCTTGGCCCTCTCCATGGCCAATTCGGCGACATGGGTCTGGTTCTCCACCATCTCATCGAACGTGGCCGCTATGACCTCTCCTCTGACGGAGCGCTTCATGTCGGTCACTTCTTCAGGCCGCTCGCCTATGAGACAGACCATGATATGCACATCCTCGTAGTTGGTACCGATAGCATTGGCGATCTGCTTCAGGAGCAGCGTCTTGCCCGCTTTCGGCGGAGAGACGATCAGTCCGCGCTGTCCCCTGCCTACCGGAGCAATCAGGTTTATCAACCGACAGGCCACGTTGTCCGGAGAGGTCTCCAGGTTAAACATCCTGTTCGGGAATATAGGCGTCAGCGAGTCAAACTGAGGGCGACCCTTAGATAGCTCCGGTTCCAGTTCATTGACCAACTCCACTCGAAGAAGACTCTGATAGCGTTCGCCTTCCTTCGGAGGTCTGGCCTGGCCCATCACCAGGTCGCCAGTGCGGAGGCCAAAACGCCTTATCTGCGCCGAGCGCACGTAGACATCGCTCGGTCCCTGAAGCAGACTCTCACCGCGCAAAAAGCCATACCCGTCGTTGGTGACCTCCAGCATGCCTCTGGCAAATATGTTGCCATCCTTCTCAGCCTGCGTGTGCAGAAGCGAGATGATCAAGTCCTGCTTCTTCAGGCTGCTGTAACCTGAGATGCCCATGTCCTTGGCCATCTCCAGGAGGTCTTCTCTTTTCTTGGTTCCCAGTTCAGCAAAATTCATGGCACTCTCCCCTCATCCTTTCCCTGCGGCTTTTTGCGCATCTTCCAAAAAACGAGCTATGCCCACCGTAGTGAGCGGGTGATTAATCATTTGAGTCAGCACTCCATAAGGAACTGTGGCGATATGTGCTCCCACCTGAGCGGCAGCAACGCAATGGAGCGGGTGTCGAATGCTGGCGGCAATGACCTGCGTGTCAAACTTGTAGTGATCGAAACAAGACACGATGTCAGCTATCAGTTGCATCCCTTCCTCACCCACATCATCGAGCCGGCCTACAAAAGGACTTACATATGCGGCTCCTGCCAGCGCCCCCAGCAGGGCTTGATTGAGGGAGAAGCAAAGAGTGAGGTTAACCTTGATCTTCTCCTTCGACAAGACCGAAAGCGCTTCCAGTCCCGCAGAGCACACGGGAATCTTGATGACCACATGCTCCGACCACTTGGCCAGTGTCCTTGCCTCTTCTATCATGGGCTTTGCTTCCTGACTGAGCACCTCCACCGAGACAGGCCCCTTGACTATGGAGCAGATCTCCTGGACAGCCGATTTGTAGTCGCTCCATCCGGCCTTGGACACCAGGCTGGGATTGGTGGTAACCCCACTTATGACGCCTAGTCTAACTGCCTTCTTGATTTGATCGATTTCGGCCGTGTCCAGGTAAAGGCGCATCAATCTCCTGCTTTCTCCTCCTGTTGATTCAGAGGCAAAGGATGCTGGGATCCCTCAAGCATAGTCCGTTTCGACGCCTTGATAAAATCAAGGAAAAGCGGATGGGGCCGGTTCGGCCGCGATTTGAATTCAGGATGAAATTGGGTAGCTACCATCCAGGGATGATTCTTGAGTTCAACGATTTCAACGAGCTTGCCGTCAGGGGATAAACCGGTGGCAGTGAGTCCTGCCTCTTCCAGAGTATAACGGAAATCATTGTTGAACTCAAACCGATGGCGGTGACGTTCATAGGCAACGCCCTCGCGGTACGCAGCAGCAGCACGGCTGCCTTCAACAAGATGGCAGGGATATGTGCCCAGACGCATGGTGCCGCCCTTGGTATCCGAGCCTCGCTGTTCAGGCAGCAGGTCTATCACCGGGTACGGGGTGTTGGGAGCAAACTCGGTGGAATTGGGTTCATCAGAACAGAGGAAATTGCGACAGATCTCCACAACCATGACCTGAAGCCCCAGGCACAAACCCAGGTAGGGAATCTGGTGTTCTCTGGCATATTTGGCCGCCTTGATCATGCCTTCTATGCCTCTATACCCGAATCCGCCGGGAACCACGATTCCCTGAACCAAGCCAAGATATTTGTCTATATTGCCCTGGTCTTTCTCCAGGTCTTCCGATTGGACCCAGTGGATATCCACGCTTGAGTCCAGGGTGGTTGCAGCATGGCGCAATGCTTCCCGAACTGAGATATAAGCATCTTTCAGTTCAACATACTTGCCAACCAGGGCAATCGGAACAGGACCTTTTGGCGTCTTCATCCTCTCTACCAGCCCTCGCCATTCAGCCAGATCCTTGCTGCCATCAGATATTTTGAGCATCTCCATCATCAGATCACCCAACCCGGCCTCTTCAAGGATGAGGGGAACTTCATAGATGGTCTGGACGGTCATGAGCGGTATGACGGCCCTTCTCTCCACACTGCAGAACAGCGCCAGTTTGTCTTTGATGCTCTCGGAAACCGGATAATCGCTACGACATACAACGATATCCGGCTGAATACCGATACGGCGCAGTTCATTAACGCTGTGCTGTGTAGGCTTTGTTTTCAATTCGCCGGTGGATGATATGTAAGGTAGCAGGGTCACATGGATATAGAGCACATTGTCCCTGCCGACTTCGGTGCGCATCTGACGGATGGCTTCCAGGAATGGCAGTCCTTCGATATCACCTACTGTGCCGCCGACCTCCACGATCACTACTGAAGCCCCACTGGCCTCTCCAACCTCTTTGATGCGCCTCTTTATCTCGCTGGTGACATGGGGCACAACCTGTATTGTGCCACCCAGGAAATCACCACGCCTTTCCTTGGCAATGACTGAGCTGTAGATCTGGCCTGTGGTAACGCTGGATGCAGCAGTCAGTTCGATGTCAATAAATCTCTCGTAATGGCCCAGATCGAGATCCGTCTCAGCACCGTCCTTGGTGACAAAGACCTCCCCGTGTTGATAGGGAGACATGGTTCCGGGGTCAACGTTCAGATAGGGATCGAGCTTTTGAATGGTGACGCTGATATTGCGACTCTTGAGTATTCTGCCTACCGAAGCGGCAGTGATTCCCTTCCCAACTGAGCTAACCACACCACCAGTGATGAAGATGTATTTCGCGGTAGGCTCCTTAACGGTGAAGAGTATCAATCAACGGGGAGAACCAAATCCAAAATCAGTATAGCAGCTTTGATACCTCTGTCAAGGCCAAAGTGAGCTGCCCAAATCCGTGGATTCATTGAGGGAGAAGGGTGTGAGGTGGTTTTGGCCGGATTTCTTGGGATTTGTTACCGCTATCCGGTCAGATGGTTCAACAGGTGAAGACGGTTTCCGGCCAGTTATGTCTTATTAGTGGGGTCTGGGCCTCCTTTTAGAGCAAAGGTTATCCGTTAGCCTCCACCTCCTCATAGTTGATGTTGCTGATTGTCTTCAGCAGGCTGGCG
>CAYYWI010000115.1:1754-4886 GCA_964475375.1 uncultured Dehalococcoidia bacterium | reverse complement strand
GTGCCGCCCCCGCTGGGAGTTCCGGATTGCGGCGGAGGCAGAACCGGAGGCGTCTCGGTTCGATATCGAGGGTCGTTGAATATGACAAGTGGGTCTAAACCGCCAGGAGCTATGTCGTCAGACATCGCCGTTTCCTCCTCCCCCGCTGCCAGAAGCTGGCGTGTCTGCCGTAGCGCCATCTCCACCGAGACCAAGAAGGCCTCGAATGCCTCCAACAAACGTGACCGGTAAAGGATCTCCACCTGCTATTACTCTAACCGGGGTAACGCCCATCGAAAGGCTGTCCGAGACTGCCTGTAACTGCCTGTTCTGCTCTATATGTTCAACTGGATCCTGACCAGCCAGCTCAATGTTGCTCTCTGCAAAAGCCTTCTCCAGGTCTGTCGCGCTACCTGTCCTGGCATAATCCGCCCAAGCTCCTGTAAGCCCCATTCCCCTGATCCCGGTTGTATCTCCAGTAGTGATAGCATTGTAGATAGCAGCGAGATCATCTCCTGACTTGCCGGTAGCCGTTCCTATCTGGGTAACCGCAGACAACCATACGCCAGAGCTGAGAGTTCCAAACATCTCGGCGGATCCCATCCCAGTAATAGTGCCCATTTCGACGTTGAAGCGTTCCAACTCTGCTCTTTTCGCTGGATCGAAGTTGGCCATTACCCTGTTATACTCATCTATGTTGCCACTCTGTCTGGCTACTTCTGCAATGTTATAAGCCGAAACATCTGTCATGGAGAGCCCTGTATACCTGGTACTGATCAATTCTTCCGCGTGGGCTATAACGCCAAGATGCTCCTTGCTGGTCAGGTAATTTCCGACCAAGTCAGAGGAAGCCTGCCCAACAGCTTCACGTGCCCTGTCGAGCATCCGGCTTTGCTGGCCGCCCCAGCGAGGAGCCCTTCCTGAGTAAGCAGGTGTATCGTTGGTCGTAATCCATTCGTTGACTACTTGCCTCTGCATACTGTCGAGCTCTTCCCAGGACTTTCCATATCCGTTCTGGGCAATATTGTCTCTCACGGTGTAATGGTCTTCGATGCTTCTATGATTAAGTCCTGTGGTGGCGTTGGTCATGGTGTAACTCTTGTCAGCCAGCGCCCTGTTGAGAGTCTGGTAGGCGCCTGCGGTTCCTTCCTGGAAGCGTAGGTTCTGCGGGGCGGCCTCTAGGCCCTCCAGGACCGTGAGGGCTCTTACCTGAGCATCGAGCCCAGTACGTCTTTCGGAAAGACTTACAACCCCCTTGCCGACATCGAGGTGGCCGTAAAAGTCGCTCGCTTGCCCGGATCCGGCTATTGCTATTGCAGCAGCCCTGGAAGCAGCACCCAGCTCCCCGGCTCCGTACAGCGTGCCCATGGCGGCAGCACCTTCTGGAGTAAACCCGCGGGTGACCATCGCCATAACTTCCGGACTGCCCAAGTACTCTTCGAGCCCGCCCCTAAACCCCGAGATGTCTCCATTGGTATACAGTGTGTTCATGTCGATGTTGGCTTCAGACATAACAGCTAACTGCTCTTCATTGCTCAGCTTAGTGAAAGCCTCCCAAAAAGGTTCGTTGGGATCCATGGCTACGCCGAATGTAGTGCTCAGGCCGCCAAGCATCTTTGTCCCTTGATCCCATCCTATTACATTCTCTACTTGCCTGGTTACGCCCATATACCAGCCAAGCCCCTGTTGGGCGGCATTACCTACTCCTCGCGACCGCATGACCCCAGCGATAGCATCGACGACGTATTGGTCTCTGCCTCCTCTGACATTGGTTCGAAGGCCAACGGCATCAGAGAAATCCATTCCCGCTATCCCTGCAACAATGGCTCCCCGGGCGATTCCTTCCCCATTCAGCCCCCTGGCGCTCAACTGAGCCCCCAGGGTGGTCCCGAGAAGCCCGAGATTACTTCTCGCCCCTGGGGCCATGATTGACGTGGCTCCTCGACGCCCCAACAAGTCTGAAGTCATACCGTTTTCTCTGCCAAAAAGAGAGGCGTCTGTCGCCATCTGTTCCTGTACATAGCCCAGTCGGTCTTCAGCACTTACTACTCCGCTGGGAGAACCATAGAGAGACTGCATATGAGATGACCAATAGTTCGAAGTTTCTCCCGACAAGTAAGACATGTCAGAGAAGGCCATATTGATCGCAGATTCGACATTGGCCGCCTGCCTCGAATACTCAACTCGCTGGCCACCCAGATATCCAGCAAAGCGACCTTCCGGAGTAGCTATCGCCTGGTGCTGATCTAGGATTGCAGCCGCCTGAGACGGGTTGTACCCCTGATTCCGAACCAGCCAGGCTATTCTGGCCTGACGGCTATGGACTCCGGCATCCTCCATCTTCCGAATGGTATCTCCGAACGCCGCCGCCTGGGCAGCCAATGGATCGTTGGCCAAGGCTTCCATACCGTAGTACATAGATTCGTACCGGGCGTTGGCGTTGCTGAACCCTGCCAGCTCGGGGAAGTCCTCACCGGCAGCCAGATCATACATGGCTTCGTTGGTCAATGAACCGGCGCCGTGCATCCTGGCCAATCTGTCGAGCTGTCGGTTCTGCATCCAATAGCGGTTGCCGGCTGCAGCGTACCCCGAGGCCACCGCCCCCACTCCTCCAGCTCGATCCCACGCGCTTGCCCATGGGCTGCTCTGATAAGCGGCCTGGCCAGCCCCGACTGTGACTGCTGTGGCTTGCATGAACGGTATGAGGTCACCGGTCATGTTCTGCCATGGCCCCATGGATCCAGCCATCATGTTGAGAGAATCGTCATACGACATTCCTGTGGCCTGGGAAACAAGGTCCATGGCCCCGAAAAGCCTGGTGTCTCCGCGGGCAAGGGGGCCTCCAGCCAACTGCTGCTCTTTCACGACAAAGGCTGTGGCTTCTTCGATGTTCATGCCGGCTCGGCGTGCTGCATCCCCAATGCGCAGGCTGAGGCGCTCCAAGTTCTCGGAGAAAGCATTCAGCGCCTGCTCGGTGCTATCGAATGTCCCTTTCGGAGTAAGAAGCCCGCTCTCCGACAACCCCGGGAGCATGCGCTCTATCTCGAGGCCGGCAAACCCCTGGCCCTGCATTGTTGTGAAAAGCCTACTGGCCACCCTTTGGCTTTGATCAATGCTTAACCCCCTGCCTCCAAATTGAAATGGAGTCAAGGC
>CAYYWI010000115.1:0-1744 GCA_964475375.1 uncultured Dehalococcoidia bacterium | reverse complement strand
AAGGCCAGCGAAGAGCTGGCATCGATGGCATCTGCCATTTGTGACCTGATGTAATCGTCTCGGCTGAAAGCTTGCAGAGGATCGCTCCAGCCTGCAGCTTCGGCAACCAAGTCAAATACTGCAGACCCACCCATGAATCCGGCAATAGACCCGACGACAGGAACGCCAGAGAGTAGGGCCCCCCCGAGAATGCCGGCCGCCCCCCTTCCGACATCCAGCAGGAGATCCTGGCGTATCTGGCGCTGCATCAGCTCTCTGTATTTCCTTTGAGCCCGTGCGGCCGCTATTGCTCGGTCCGAACTCCCTACATAATCATGGTACCCAGTCGTTGGATCAAACGGCGTGCCGTACTGCTGGTCCATGGCATTAAGGGCGGCATAAGCGCTGGGCGCCGGAGTATCGATGGTGTAACGTTCGCGCAGCCGCTCCTGCAGCTCTTCGCTGGATGCATCAAGGTAGGGCTGCATGTCGGGCATCAATGCCTCCTGGGCCGTCTCTTCAGGCGGCGCTTTCTGGCGTCTTCAGGTCGCCTTTCCTCTTTGAAGAAATCGCACTGCTCTTTGTCGAGAATGAGGAACTTACCCATGATGTCGGACGTGTTGACCTGCATGGCTTCTTCATCAGGGGAAAGAGTGGGGGCACTCCACGGCGAAGTCAGCCGGTTGAGCATGTACTTGCCCATCGGCTTCATCTCCCTGGAACTGGATGCGAGAACCTTCATCCGCTCGAGAGTGCGCTCGTTCACATGATAGAGAACGGCCAGCCTGAGCCGCAATGGAGTGTCTCCGCCTAATGTGCCCCCATAGGCCCTAAAAGCTAGATAGTGCCCTTGGGGGCTTCGAAAAAATTCTCTAGCTTTTCGCCTGTGAGCAAAGCAGCCTGATACTTCAGCCATACCTGAAACGCCCTTGTCGCTACTCCCATGCCACCCCTGGGAAGCCTGCGCTTGATTTCTTTCACCCGGTCGTCAAGCTCATCGATGAAGCGCATTCCAGCCGGCACGAAGCCCTCGGGGCGCTCGGCCGTCGATGCGCGTTCTTCGCGGACTTTGGCCCGCGCATCAGACAGAGATATCGGTTGGAACTGAGTGTCATTGATGGACAACGTAGCCATCGCCATCAAATACTCAAAGCGCCGCTCTTCATCGAACAGAGGCTTGGTGGTGTCAGGACTCATGGCGACTTGCTGGCGGTTCAGACTCGAGATGGAAAGAGCAAAATCTTCTTCTTCCTCGTTGGTGCTCTGGAAGGTGATGTTGAGGCTCGTTCCCTTTACCGAGAAAAGCTCGAAGGTTTCCACGATGCGATTGCCGAGGACGAGGGCCTGCAGGTGCCGGTCCTCTTCCTCGGTGTTGATCCTCTTCTTGAACTTGTCGAACATCCTGTTCCTGAGATTCTTGTAGGCTTCCTCCAGGACGTTCGGCTTATCTGCTTCCTTTGCGGGCTGATCCTTGTCGGTCAGCACTGGTTCTTTCTCGTCCATCGTACTCTCCTTTGGTGTTTACGCCGTTCTTCGAACTCGCTTTTACTCCGTCAGCCCCACAATGGGGAGCGGATAGATCGCCTCGTAGCGAGATGTAACGCTCTCGCCAATGACCTGCGTCTGGGCACCCAGACTGAACTGATGGCCGCCGACATACATGTTCTCGAAGAAGAAGGAAGCCACCTGGTCGTTCTCGAGGTCGCGCATGAAAAGGCCGATACCAGTGGGCCGGTCGAAGACCTCGGAGTTGAGGTTCAGCCAG
>CAYYWI010000114.1:4793-5072 GCA_964475375.1 uncultured Dehalococcoidia bacterium | reverse complement strand
CCTGCCACTGAACAGAGCGGCGTGGGGACTGCCATAAGCCTTCACCGCTCGGTGGGGCTGAGCCAGGTCGAGTCCAGGCTGCCCGGAGTACCGGCGTATGCGGTGGATGGGACACCGGGCGACAGTGTCATCCTGGGGCTTGAGGTGGTCAAGGACATCGGGCTGGTGGTTTCCGGCATCAACACCGGTGCCAACATGGGCTGCGACGTTCTGCTGTCGGGGACGGTGGGGGCGGCGCTGCAGGGCTACATTCACGGGATACCGTCGATGGCCGTTTCA
>CAYYWI010000114.1:0-4783 GCA_964475375.1 uncultured Dehalococcoidia bacterium | reverse complement strand
TTCAATCCCGGCCCGGCAGGATTTCTACTTTGAAACGGCAGCCAGGGTTGCGGGATTGCTGGCTCGCAGGGTCTCTGGCGACCACACCGGGCCTATCCTGCTCAATGTTAACGTGCCGAACCTGCCCCAGCACGAGATCAAAGGGATCGATCTGACACGGGTAGGAAAGGGTGGTTTCAGCACGGCCATCACTATGGGGCGAGATGGAAGCTGGGACAAGTACAAGATCAGCATCGGGAAGCCTTGGTGGAGTGGCGACGTGGGCACCGATATTCATGCGGTGGAAAACGCTCGGATCTCCATCACCCCTCTGCAGGGTGAACTGAGCACCGCCGAGAGACTCCCCTTCCCCGTGGACCTGCCTCACAAGCTCTTTAGAGAGCTCTAGCTGCCCACAGAGTATATCTCTCTGCAGACCCGACGTGCATCAACCTGTCCCCCGATCATTCCCGAAAGCGTGCGCCAATATGCTACAAGAATGTGGCTGAGCGGATACCGGCTTGATGTCTGGAGGGGATTGGTGAATGTGCTATAGAGGCGAACCGGTTGGCGCCGGTTTTTCTGGATTTATCTTCTGGCCCAGCCTCGCACAAAGGCAAAACCCAGCACCATCACGATCTCCAGTGACCAGATGGAGAAGAACAGTATCCAGCCCATAGCCGAACCGCCAAGCCCGCCGGCAGGCTTGGGCGTGCTTGACTGATCAGTCGGCGTCTGTTGGTAGCCGGCCTCCGTATCGGCACTCGCCCGTTGAGGCACCGTCGATCGCGTGCCCTTGGGCCTGCCTGATGTCGCTGGTGAGGCTGCAGGAGGAGGTTTGGCTTCAGGAAGAGTCACGCCGGCCGGTGACTCAACCACCGTAAATGATGCTTTCACAGCGCCGCTCGAGGTCACCGGAGCCGTGCTGTTCTCAGTTTGATTTTCGGCTGCCTTTGCTGAACTCGAGTCAACAGACTCAGACAACCACGGCAGCCGGGTGTCCCCTGCTTTAGCGGCACCGTTGCCTGGTAATGAGGAGGCTGCCATCGTTGTGAGGATTACCGCCATGAGCAGGACCATCAGGAGCACAGGCTTCTTCAAAACACCCCCGGTAAGAGAAGCAAGAAACCGACCTCTTCAGGTCGGTTTCACTACTGACTCCCCACTGCCCAAGTGACCACATTAAGGCAGCGGTTCAATGTCCCCTGCTCAAATCATCGATGGTCGGTTATCTACAGTCTTGCGCACCTCTCTGTGTTAGTTAGTCGCCCATCCTGGTTGCCATCCTTCAAGTTCGGTAGTGCAAACAGCCAAGGCAAGGAGGTACTTCCAGGGGATTCACATGGCTGCTCCCGACAGCGCCGATTGGGAGGTTTCTAACGTCAGATGCCTTGCTCTGCGAACTTGAAGGACCCTCTGTTGAACAAGGCCATGCAGGCATCTACGACATTGGTATCGTACAACGAGCCTCTGTTCCCGACGATCTCCTTCAGAGCCTTTTCTATGCCGAGAGCCGGCCGGTACGGCCGGTGAGAGGACATGGCCTCAACAACATCAGCCACGGCCAGAATCCGCGACTCCAGAGTGCTCTCCTCGCCCTTCAGCCCGGCTGGATATCCGGAACCGTCCATCCTTTCGTGGTGCTGGACCACGATGTCTGCTATGGGCCAGGGGAAGTCGATGTTCTTCAGTATTTCGTAGCCGGCTTTGGGATGGGTCTTGATTATGGCGAACTCCATGTCATTCAACCGGCCCGGCTTGCTCAGAATCTCTGTGGGTATGGTTATCTTGCCAAGATCGTGAAGCAGACCGGCTATGCGCACTGCCCGGCTGCGTTCCCTGGAAAGCCCCAACTCCCAGGCTATGGCATGGGCCAATTCAGTCACCCGCCGCTGATGACCGGCCGTATGGCGATCCCTTATCTCTACCGTCAAAGCCATGGCCTGAATGACACCATCCAGCGTGCTTTCCAGTCTTCCATAGCTCTCCTGCAACTGTTCCTCGGCCTGTTTGCGTTCGCTGATATCCCGGTCCGTGCCCCGATAGCCGCGGACGTTTCCCTCAGCATCGAAGAACGGCACTGCGCTCTTCTCCACAAAGACCTTGCGCCCATCCTTGTGCAGGCAGACGTTCTCAACGAAAGTGAAAGGCTTCTTCGTGGCCATGCATGACTCGAATATGCCGGCCACCCGACTCGACTCTTGTGCGGTCATGAAGTGGAAGGGTGTCTTACCAAGGACCTCGTCGGGTTCGTATCCCAGCATGTTCCGGACCCTGGGACCGACATAGGTGTAAATGCCGCTCGTGTCTACTTCCCAAACCCAGTCGCTGGTGTTCTCCACCAGGTTGCGAAACCTCTCTTCACTCTGACGCAGTGCCTCCTCGGCCAGCACCTGCTGAGTTACGTCATTGACAAAACACAAATCTGCCGGCCGTCCGCCCCACTTGAAGAGAACCCCGTTCATCTCGACCCACTTCCTGTCCCCATCCTTGTCCACTATTCTGAACCGGGACATGTGGGATACCCCTTCACCGCTCAGCCTCTTCAAATGCTGCTCAACTACGACATGACGGTCCTCGACATGGATCACATCTGCCAGAGGCTTTAGAACCAGTTCCTGAATCGTGTATCCCAGAAGCTCTCTTGCCTTGGGGTTGGCAAACTTCAACACTTGATCCTGTATCACCAGAATCCCCTCATTGGCGTTCTCAATGAGTAGGCGGGTCCT
This sequence comes from uncultured Dehalococcoidia bacterium, assembly GCA_964475375.1. Lineage (GTDB taxonomy): Bacteria > Chloroflexota > Dehalococcoidia > UBA2247 > RBG-13-53-26 > JAFGCL01. Next base: position 2,075 of record CAYYWI010000114.1, on the reverse strand, counting down.
TTCCTGTGAAGCCGCCAGCCTCTCTTCCGCCCGCTTGCGATCAGTGATTTCCCGGAGCGTGACCAGCCCGGCAGCCTTCCCCTCAAATTCAATCTTCTTGCAGATGCAGCTCACCCAAACCTGTCTCTGATCCCTGGTTATGATCCGGATATCCTCCACCAGAGGGCTGTCACCATTGTTCAGCGTATCGAGGAGCAGAGCAGAAATGCGGTCCTTTTCCTCCTCCGGAATGCTCTTCAGAACATCCGCGCCCATCATATCTTCCGGAGCGTCAAAACCGGTAATGTCAGAGGCCGCTCGATTAGCCAGCAGCACTTCCCTCGTCCGGGCATCAAAGACCACCATCCCATCGAGGGTGCTGCCAAAGAGGTACTCATACTTCCTGTCATTGTCACGATCCAGCGTTCTCTTCATCTTCGGCATGTTCTCCCTCTGACCAAGTGTTCTCCGGCTGCACCAAGGTCAATCCAAGCCTAAATGATAACAACTTGTGTCAAGATCATCCAGTACGAGCGGGCAGCACGGCCTCTCTCGGTTGCATGGTTGACGTTCTGTTCGAATCCGCAGTACGATCGGCAAAGACCCTGCTAACAAGAGAATCTGCCATGCTGATTGCTGCCATCGGCCATGGGGCGTGCAGAGGGACGAAGCTCCTTGCGGGCTGTTCGCCCCAAATCCGAAATCCTGAAGGAGGTGCAGGAGGCTTCCTCCTGCCGGGGCTTGGGGTGTCCCCAAATTACACTTTCTTTATTCTCCCCCAAGAGTAGGGGACTGAGGGGTTGAAAACAGCGAGAACACCCCGATAGACGGAGGAATGTGAATCAACAGATCAGGACCATCAGCCTTAAGCTGCCCTTCAGAATGGGCAGCGTGAATTGCAGCATCGTGGAGACCAGCAACGGGTACGTCCTCATCGACACGGGCGCGTCAAACAGGCGCGGCCAAGTCGAGAAGGAGCTTGAGAGTGCGGGCTGTAACCCCGGCGATTTGAAGCTGATCATACTCACCCACGGCGATTTCGACCACACGGGCAACGCCGCCTATCTACGCAGCAAGTTCGGCGCCAGGATAGCCATGCACCGGGACGATGCGGGCATGCTTGAACGCGGGGACATGTTCTGGAACAGAAAGAGCGGCAACTTCCTCATCAGAGCGGTGGCCTCATTCCTCTTCCGCTTCGGCAAAGCGGAGAGATGCAGCCCTGACCTGTATCTGGAAGACGGACAAGACCTGTCGGAATACGGCTTCGACGCGAGAGTCCTCCACATTCCGGGGCACTCAAGGGGTTCCATAGCGATACTGACTGCCGAAGGAGCTCTGTTCTGTGGCGATCTGTTGGAGTACAAAGGCAAGCCGGTCTTGAATTCCATCATCGACGATCGGGCGGCAGCCGAGGCCAGTTTCGACAGGCTGAAGGGTTTGAAGGTCAGGGCTGTATACACTGGTCACGGGGAGGCGTTCCATTCCTTGAGTTGACGTTCAATCGAATCCAAGGTACGATAGCAAAGCTGATGCGGTAGCTCATATGGGAGAATCAGGTAGTGGAGATAAGATGATATCTGAGTAGATACCTATACAGGGGCGTCTCAAGAGAACTCCACGAAAAGAACAATGGCGATCTCAAACCAAAAGGTAGTCAATTCACACACGTGTTCTACCCGGATGAACACCTATATCCTTCTGAGAGCATTTTCCCCTGCGAGTGCGAGCAGAATGCTGTAGTCAAACACCAACTTGGTGATCAAATAGCCGAACAAGGCTTTCGAAGTGCAGGCATATCTACGACCCCGGTCTTCAGCAGGGCGAAATACTATGCTACTCATCTTGAGGATTCGACGACAACAGATGGCTTCGTGTACGTGATTGATCGCAATACATTGCAGAAGCTCGGTGTTGAAGAGAGGGTTGCCTCGGAATTGGTCGATCTCCCGAGGGTTCCAGAAGACGAAGAGGTCATTTTGGTGACGCAAAACAGAGGAAACCTGCCGCTGCAAATCATCGTTGGGATACTGGAGATCGCTGATTGAGAACCCAGTCAACTCGACCCTCTTCCGTGGTGGCGATCTGAAAGTGCT
>CAYYWI010000113.1:0-5170 GCA_964475375.1 uncultured Dehalococcoidia bacterium | reverse complement strand
TCCCTTCGGTTACATTTTAGGTGAGGCAATTCGGCCTGTTGAGGCTCCACATTCCACGTAATATAATCTATTGAACCTTTTGGAGTGCTGGAGGAGAGTGCAGGGACAAGTCCCAGCCGGGAGTTTGAGGGTGTCCCTCAATTATCTTCCTTCTATTCCCCAAGAGTGGGGGGCAGAGGGGGTTGAATAGCCCCCGGACCAAGGATAACAATGGACAAGACAAAACGAATCAAATCCAAGACTCCTTCGTCAGAGAAGAGCAGTCAATACCAGCGTCTGGTGATCAAACTGGGCACCAACCTGCTCACCGGCGGCAGCGGGCGGCTCGACCTGCACACGATGGCCGGCCTGGTAGGCCAGGTGGCTCAGCTGCACGGGCAAGGTCGAGAGATAATCCTGGTATCATCCGGGGCCATAGCTGCTGGCCGCGACAAGCTGGGCGCGGACCGCAACCGGAAGGATATCGCCTTCCGGCAGGTGCTGGCAGCAGTCGGGCAGGGATGCCTGATGCATACCTACGAACAGCTCTTCGACAAGCATGGCATCGTCGTGGCCCAGGCACTGCTCACCAAGCGAGACCTCTCCGACCGCGCCGGCTATCTCAATGCGCGGAATACGCTCCTCTCGCTTCTGTCATTGGGCGTGGTGCCTGTCATCAACGAGAATGACGTGGTGGCCACCGACGAAATCAAAGAGGCCCAGTTTGGAGACAACGACAATCTCTCAGCCATGGTGGCCAACCTGGTGGACGCTGATCTCCTGGTTCTGCTCAGCGATGTCACCGGCCTGCACACGTCAGACCCCCGCAAAGACCCCGAGGCCAGGATCATCCCGACGGTGAAGAAAATCGATGCTGAAATTGAAGGAATGGCCGGAGGTGCCGGGACCAGCCGGGGCACGGGCGGCATGGCCACCAAGATCGAGGCAGCCAAGGTAGCCACCCGGTCAGCTATTGCCGTGGTCATCACGGAAGGAAGCATCCCCAATGTCATCGTCAGGCTGGCGGAAGGCGAGTCCATCGGCACACTTTTCCTTCCCACCACCACCAAGGTGGAGAGCCGCCAGCGCTGGATGATCAGCCGGTTGGCTTCTCGTGGGAAGATAATTATTGATGACGGGGCGGCGGCAGCCCTCAAAAAACGCAAGGGGAGCCTGCTGCCGGCCGGGATCAAGGGCGTGGAGAAGGAATTCAAGCGCGGCGATATGGTCGATATAGTCGATCTGCAGGGCAACCGCATCGCCTGCGGGATATCCAACTACAGCGCTATAGACATCCAGGCTATGAGAGGCGCTCAGTCCGAAGATATCACGGCCATTCTGGGCTACGAGTACGGCGCTGAGGTAGTGCACCGGAACAACCTCGCGGTGCTGTAGGCAATATCCAGGAACAGTTGACTCAAGCACCGCCCGTCGATGTGGCGTTCAAGATAATCCGGACAAAGACGCTGGCGACACCGACCGATACACGGAGGGATCACGGCCATGAAAATCGAGTGTCTGGTTTGCCTCAAGGAGACTGCCATCCCGAAGAACCTGAACACCCAGAAGTACGACGGCCAGATCACCTGCAGGGAATGCCATTCGCTCCTCCAGGTGAAGCTGGTCAAGTCAAAGGTGGAGCAGTGCAAAGTCGTGGTGGAGGGGAAAGACAGATTCACGACAGGGAAGGCGGCGGAGAGCCCGAGTCAGGCACGGCGAGAGGGGCGCTTCTACCTGGAAGAAAAGTGAGGACTTCCATCATCGGATGGACCGACCTCGTTCAGGCACAGGTGAGACAGTGAGCGGGATGACACAGCATGATGTGACACTGAGTCTGCTGTTTGCCGCCTGGATCATCCTGGTATTGTACTTCACCGAATGGATGGTATCCCGGCTGAGTGGTTGGGGCAGACTGGCGAAGCTGTTCGGCTGCCCGGGCAAGTTCTCCGGTGAGCGCCATCGATTCCAGTCGGGAAGGTTGAATGCCTTCTACTTCAGATGGTCCATGGAAGTGGCCATGAACGAGAAAGGGCTTTACCTGGTTCCCATGATCCCGCTCAAGCTTTTCCACAAGCCTCTCCTGATACCCTGGGACGAAATCGAAGCCAAACCTTACCACAAGTTCGTGAATCGCGGCTATCAACTGTCCCTGCGCTCGGCACCGGAGACTACGCTGGTGCTCTTTGGCGAGGCCTTTCGCAACTCGGAGAAGTTCATGGAACACGCAGAGAACTGAGCCTTTCCCCATCGTTCCCCCTTCACGCTTTACCTTGACACCAGCAGACATAAAAGGTTAAATATACCAGTCGCAGTAGTCTACCCCCAGCCTGGAAGATTCAAGGAGAAAGGTAGGTGATCGTGTCCAACTGGACATGGCTGATAATAGGCTTGGCGGCTGGTGTACTCGTTGGGGGTGGTATAGCATTCATAGTCCGGCAGTGGATAGCCAGTCGCAGAGTCCAGATGGCCAAGGAGGAGGCCCAGAGGCTGATTGCCGATGCGCAAGAGAAACAGAAGGCCGCCCTCCTCGAAGCCAAAGAAGCAGCCGTCAACATGAAGGCCGAAGCAGAGGCCAGCTATCGCGAGACCCGGGGCGAACTGCAGAGATTGGAGCGACGTCTCAACCAGAAGGAAGAGAACCTGGAACGCAGAGACGAGACCCTCCAGCGCCGCGAGAACCTCATATCAGGCAAGGAAAGAGAGGTCGATAAGGCCCGGTCTCGAGTGGATGAGTTGAAACAAAAGCAGCAGCAGCAACTTGAACAGATAGCCGGTTTGAATTCTGCAGAGGCAAGAGAACTCCTTCTCCAGAAGGTCGATAGTGAAATAAGAGAAGAAGCATCCCGCAGAGTACGCGCTATGGAGATGGCAGCCAAAGAGGAAGGCGAGCGGAAGTCGCGGGACATCCTGTCCCAGTCCATTCAGCGTCTTGCCGGAGATGTGGTGGCTGAAAGCACCGTTTCCGTTGTCTCCCTGCCAGGTGACGAGATGAAAGGGCGACTCATTGGGCGTGAGGGAAGAAATATCAGGGCACTGGAGCATGCCACCGGAGTGGACCTGATCATTGATGACACTCCGGGGACTGTTACCCTGTCCTGTTTCGACCCGGTGCGCCGTGAGATAGCCCGCATTGCGTTGGAAAGGCTGATCCTCGATGGCCGAATCCACCCCGCTCGCATCGAAGAGATGGTGCAACGAGCGCGGGACGAAGTTGAGAACACTATCCGAACAGAAGGAGAGCAGGCAGCCAACAGGGCCGGGGTGCATGGTTTGCCCCCGGATCTTATCAGAATACTCGGCAGGCTGAAGTACCGCTTCAGCTACGGACAGAACGTCCTGATGCACAGCGTTGAAGTGTCGGCGCTCGCCGGTATGATGGCTGCTGAGATAGGAGCCAATGTTGAACAGGCCAAGAGAGCCGGGTTGCTTCATGACCTCGGCAAAGCGGTCGACTTCGAGACGGAGGGACCGCACGCCCAGATCGGTGCCGACCTCCTGAAGCAATGGGAGAAATCTCCCGATGTGGTGAGGGCGGTAGCCGCGCACCACGGAGAAGTGGAGATGAACACTGCTCTGAGTTTCCTTGTCGCTGCTGCTGATGCTATCAGCGGAGCGAGGCCCGGAGCACGACGTGAATCGCTGGAACAATACCTTAAGCACTTGGAGGCTTTGGAAAGCATAGCTAACAGCTTTAGCGGCGTTGAGAAATCATACGCAATACAAGCCGGCAGAGAGATCCGCATCCTGGTAAAGCCGGAGGAGATCGATGACCTGGGAGCCATGAGGCTGGCCAGGGACATCGTAAAGAAAGTAGAAGAGACCTTGAACTATCCAGGTCAGATAAAAGTAACCGTCGTCAGAGAAACCAGGGCGGTAGACTACGCCAAATAGAGGTGACAATAGACCATTGCGGATACTACTGATCGGTGATGTAATCGGCAGGCCTGGCAGAAAGGCAGTGCGCAACCTGGTGCCAGGCCTGCGCCGTGACTTGGACCTGAATCTGGTTATCGCCAACGGCGAAAACGCCGCCGGCGGAAAGGGTCTCACCCCTGAGACCGCCGATGAGCTTTTCGGGAGTGGCGTTGATGTCATCACATCCGGGAACCACATCTGGGCCCAGAAAGAGATCATACCCCTGCTAAACACGGATATAGCCATCATACGCCCGTTGAACTTCGCGCCGGGCGTCCCCGGCCGGGGCTGCATCTGGTGGCGGGATATCCTGATAGTCAACCTGATCGGCCGCACCTTCATGAGCGACGTCGATTGCCCGTTTCGGGCGATGAACCAACTACTGGATGGGCTGACCAGGAAACCCGAGGCTATCTTCGTCGATTTCCATGCTGAGGCCACATCCGAGAAGCAGGCGATGGGCCGATACCTGGACGGCAGGGTCACTGCTGTGGTTGGAACACACACCCACGTCGGGACTGTCGATACACGCATCCTGCCCAGAGGCACAGCCTTTGTGACCGACATAGGCATGGTAGGGCCTTCCGACTCCGTAATCGGCGACAGCGTGGACGATGTACTCCATCGTTTCCTCACCCATATGCCCAGCCGGTTGTCCGTGGGCAAAGGCACAGTCATATTCAACGCAGTGCTGGTGGAGAAAGAGCCCGGAACTATGGGCGCTACCAACATCTCGCGAATCGATAGAGAAGTGGAATAGTCAATGAAATCTGATCTACACCTTCACAGCACTGCTTCCGATGGACGGCTGAGCCCCGAGGAACTGGTGCGGACGGCAGCAGGGTTGGGGTTGGCGGTTATGGCCATCACCGACCATGATTCTGTGGACGGAATCCCACCGGCATTGAGAGCCGCCCAGGCCTATCCGACGCTGCGGGTGATCCCCGGAGTTGAGGTCAGCACCGATGTCCCTCATGGGGAAGTCCACGTCCTGGGCTATTTCATAGACTACACCACCCCCGAACTGGCCACCAGTCTGTCGGACTTCCGCAACTCCCGGAGGGTGCGGGCACAGAAGATGATCGCCAAGCTGGCCTCGATGGGAGTCCAGATCGAGTGGGACCGGGTGCAGGAGATTGCGGGCACCGGCTCCGTCGGACGACCTCATATCGCCCAAGCCATGTTGGAGCGAAAATACGTCCAGTCGCAGAAGGAAGCCTTCGAGAGGTATATCGGCCGGGAGGCGCCGGCTTACGTAGAGCGAGACAAGATGACG
>CAYYWI010000112.1:0-5252 GCA_964475375.1 uncultured Dehalococcoidia bacterium | reverse complement strand
GGATCTCGACGGGTTCAGCCACATCTACCTGATCTACTTCTTTCACAGGGCAAAACGAACGGAGCTTCAAGTTCTTCCGTACATGGACATTGAGAGAAGAGGGGTGTTCGCCACCCGCTCACCGCTGCGACCGGCCCATATCGGCATTTCCGTTGTTGCGCTGCTGGGAGTCAGTGACAATCGACTGAAGATTCGAGGGGTGGATGTGCTCGATGGCACGCCACTATTAGACATCAAGCCCTACGTACCTCAGTTTGACTGCTGGCCGGATGCAAAATCCGGCTGGATGAAGGCTTCCCGTTTTGATGTACAGTGTAAGAGGTCTGACAACCGTTTCGCATGATGGTGAACAGACTCGTGTTGTTAGGGCCTCGATCGGGATGATATAATTTGCTTCGTCGAACCCCTTGACCCAAACCGGGTCAATCCATCAGATGTCACGCACATTTATTGCTGTTATCGGTGGCGGCTCTTGCTCTGCTGAGGAAGCCAAGATGGCAGAAGCGGTGGGGCGAGCGCTGGCCGATCGAGGAGCAGTCCTGGTGTGCGGAGGTTTGGGCGGAATCATGGAGGCGGCTTGCCGTGGGGCTAAGTCGGCTGGAGGATTGACGATAGGTATCCTGCCCGGAGACGATCGCCGAGCAGCCAATCACTACGTAGACGTGCCGATAGTCACCGGAATGGGGCATGCCCGAAATGCCATCGTGGTGAAGACTGCTCAGGCAGTCATAGCTATAGACGGCGGCTACGGTACGCTCTCCGAAATCGCTCTCGCACTCCATAACGGCATCAGGGTCATAGGGCTCGGCACATGGACATTGTCTCTTCACGGTCAACTCGATAACTCCGTCGTCCAAGCGCGGAATGCGGAGGAAGCTGTGGATAGCGCAATCGCCGCTGCAGAAGATGGGAGGAATTAATATCATGTTGTCTAGAACCGGCACGATTCGAGACGTTTCAGCTTGGGAGATACTTGATTCACGAGGCAATCCTACAGTGGCAGTCGAGGTGAAGCTGTTTGACGGCACCTCTGCCACAGCCGCCGTTCCCTCGGGAGCCAGCACCGGCACCTACGAAGCGCTCGAACTGCGTGATGGCGACAAGAAGCGGTTCGGTGGTCTGGGAGTGCTCCAGGCAGTGAAGAATGTCAACCAGGAAATCAGGGCTGCCGTGGTTGGTATATCCGCCGTAGATCAGGCAGCCATCGACCAGAAGATGATTGACCTGGACGGCACGGAAGACAAGTCCAGGCTGGGAGCCAATGCCATACTGGGAGTATCACTGGCCACCGCCCATGTTGCTGCCAAGTTCCTCAAGATTCCACTGTACCGCCATCTGGGTGGCAGCGCAGCCTGCACGCTGCCTGTTCCGATGATGAACATACTCAATGGCGGAAAGCACGCGCACGACTCAACTGACCTTCAGGAGTTCATGGTGGTTCCCAGCGGTGCGGATAAATTCTCCCGTGCGCTGCAGATGGGCACCGAGGTCTACCACGCCCTGCGATCCGTGCTGAAGGAAAAGGGCCTGAACACCAACGTTGGAGACGAAGGTGGATTCGCACCATCTCTGGAGTCGAACCGGCAGGCAGTTGAGATGATAGTCAAAGCCATCGAGAAGGCCGGCTATAAACCAGGCAAGGACTGCTTCATCGCTCTGGACCCGGCAGCCAGCACTTTCTACGATCAGGGCCGGTACCACCTCGCCAAAGAGAAGGCGACGCTGAGCAGTAAGGACATGGTGAACTACTACGCCGAGTGGGCTGCCAGCTACCCCATCATCAGCATTGAGGATGGCATGGCAGAGGATGATTGGGAGGGCTGGCATCTACTGAGGGACAGACTGGGCCAGAAGGTGCAACTCGTTGGAGACGACCTCTATGCCACCAACATCAAGCGCCTCGAGCGCGGTATCACCGGACATGCCTCTAATTCCGTCCTGGTCAAGCCGAACCAGGTCGGTACTCTGACCGAAGCCATCAAGGTCATCCGAAGGGCCAGACAGGTTAGCTGGACAGCCGTGGTCAGCCATCGCTCAGGAGAGACTGAGGATACCACCATCGCCGATCTGGCCGTGGCACTGAACACCGGCCTGATCAAGACCGGCGCTCCCTGCCGCTCCGAGAGGAACTGCAAGTACAACCGCCTCCTTCGCATCGAGCAGGAACTGGGCTCCGAGGGCCGCTATGCCGGGCAGCAGGCCTTCTACAGTCTTGGCAAGTAACTATGGAGATACTACCCGGCATACACCAACTCAAGCTGCCTTTCCCTATTCAGAATGATCTGCTGGCCGTCAACGCCTATCTCATCCGGGGAGACAAAGGGTGGATGCTGGTTGACACCGGCTGGAACACCAGCCAGACGTTCAACGCAATGCAGCAGCAGTTGACCGAAATCGGCATTGGTTTCGAGAACATAACCCTCATAGTCATCACCCACTTCCATCCCGATCACTACGGCCTGGCCGGACGGCTGGTTCAGGTTTGCAAGGCAAAGGTGGCCATGCACCAGGTGGAGAAGGATTTCATCGATTCCCGCTATGAGCACATGGACGGCCTGTTGGATGAGACCGCCTTGCTCCTCAAGGCAAACGGGGTGCCCGATCACGAACTCCCCAAGCTCCAGAAGGCTTCCCTGGGAGTAAGAAAATTCGTCTCCACAGTCTCGCCTGAAGTGGCACTGCAAGGTGGAGAGGTGATACACCAGGGGGAATTCAGCTTTGAAGTGGTCTGGACGCCGGGCCATTCGCCGGGGCATGTCTGTCTCCTGGAACGGAGCAAGAAGATACTGCTCTCAGGAGACCACGTGCTGCCTGATACTTTCCCCAATGTCGGTCTGCATTCCCAGTCCGGCCCGGACCCGCTCAAGAACTACTTGCGCAGTCTGAAGGCCATCGAGGATCTGGATGCCGATCTGGTGTTGCCGGCCCACGAGCATGTCTTCAGCGGCCTGAAGAAAAGGGTCGGAGAGCAGCTTCACCACCAGGAGGAGAGAAAGAAGGCCATAACTCAGGCTTTGAAGGAAGGGCCGCAGACAGCCTACGAGGTATCGTTCAAGATCCCCTGGATTGTCAACGGCGTGACCACGTCCTTCGATAAGCTGCAGGCCCTGGACAAGCGACTGGCCGTCATGTCGGCGCTGGCCCATCTGGAGCCCCTCTGCGATGAACAAGCAGCCAGGAAGACCCAGCGCAATGACACCGTTTTCTACAGCCTGGTGGGGGTCCAGTGAAGGACATCGGCATCACCACCACTATCCCCGTAGAGGTGCTGCTGGCGGCAGGTTACCGTGCTATCGACCTCAACAACATCTTCATCAGCGATCCGGACCCCGACCGCCTGGTGAGCATCGCCGAGCGTTCCGGTTTCCCGCAGAACTGCTGCACCTGGATCAAGGGCATCTACGGGGCATGCGTAGACCGCGGCATCGGCACCGTGCTTTGCGTAACCACCGGTGACTGCTCCAACACAATCATGCTCATGGAGGTGCTCAAGCTGCGGAAGTTCCGCGTCATACCCTTCGCTTATCCGGACCGTCCCGATGTCACGCAGATGGAGACATGCCTGAAAAACCTGTCCAACGATCTCGGCACAACGCTGGAGGCTGCCGAGGAAGTTCGCAAAGAGCTTGCTCCATGCCGGCGACTGACAAAGCAACTGGATACACTGACCTGGAAGGAGAATCTGGTCAGCGGCTGGGAGAACCACATCTGGCTGGTGTCCAGTTCCGACTTCAGCGGCGACCAGACCAAATATCGCCAAGAGTTGCAGCACTTTGTTCACGAATGCCGCCAGCGCCAGCCTTTTACCGAAGAGTTGCGGCTGGCCTACATCGGCGTGCCGTCCGTGTTCGCCCGGGACCTGCACCGCTTCACCGAGCAGCATGGTGCCAGAGTAGTCTTCAACGAAGTCCAGCGGCAGTTTGCCATGCCCCGAGCGGGCCGCTCGCTGGCCGAGCAGTATTCGAACTACACCTACCCCTATTCCATATTCGACCGCATCCGGGACATCAAGCCGGAGCTGCGCCGCCGGAGGGTGGACGGGGTGATCCATTATGTTCAGGCTTTCTGTCACCGGGCTATTGGTGATATCATAATGCGAGAGAAGCTCGACCTGCCCATGATTACAGTCGAAGGAAATGCCGACTACGTTCTGACTCCGCACCTGCGGACGAAGTTGGAGGCGTTCTTCGACATGCTGAGCCGCAGTCGGCGGCTGTTGAAAGAGGTGGGTGGTTCTATGAAAGGTAGAGGGTATGGGTTCAGTTCGTAAGTGGCGCCAGAAGAAGATGGCCAAGCACAAACACAAGAAGATGATGAAGAAGACCCGTTGGGAGCGAAAGCACAAGTAGTCTTCTTCGCGACTTCATGATATAGATTCATGAATGATGGCAGACGGTCAGTCTGCCACAAGTGATGACGATTAGCTTGATCACGTTCCAAGTCACAGTGGAAGGTCCCAGTCAGTGACTGAAACAAGTACGCTACGCCGTGAAAAAATTGCGGAGGACTCCGCGAGAGTGGAGCGTGATCAAGCGGCAATGCAACAGTTGCGCCGTTTGCGGCCTTCTTGAGTCGCAAGTGGGAGCACTGGACGAGTGTTCTGCAATGATGCAGGTCTCAGGTTGTCCCGATGTGTCCCAACCGCCACAGGCGGTATGATAACGGACTCATGGAAGAACACGAGCTGGAGAAACTCGGGATGACGCCACGCGAGTACTATGCGTTCCTGCGCAGGTAAAAAATAAGGAGGAGTGAATGTCCACTAAGGTCGGCATCAACGGATTCGGTCGCATCGGCAGGCTGGCGCTAAAGGCCATCAAACAGCGCTATCCGAACAAGCTGGAGGTGGTCGCCATCAACGACCTCACGGATGCCAAGAGCAACGCTCATCTCCTGAAGTATGACAGCAACTACGGGGTGTACCCCGCCAAGATAGAGGCCACAGCAGACTCCATCGTCGTGGACGGCAAGCCGATCAAAGTGCTCGCTGAAAGAGACCCGGGCAAGATCAAGTGGGGCGACTTTGGCGTGCAGGTCGTCATCGAGTCCACCGGTCTCTTTACCGAGGGACCCAAAGCCGCCGCTCATCTCCAGGGCGGCGCGAAGAAAGTGATTATCTCCGCACCGGCCAAGGACGAAGACATCACCATCGTCCTGGGGGTCAACCATGACAAGTACGACCCAGCCAAACACCGTGTCATCTCCAACGCCTCCTGCACCACCAACTGCATCGCTCCCGTGGTCAAGGTCCT
>CAYYWI010000111.1:0-5277 GCA_964475375.1 uncultured Dehalococcoidia bacterium | reverse complement strand
TTTGGCCGTCCCTTCGCTGATGACCAGTTTTTCCGCAATCTCTTTGTTGGTGTACCCCTCGGCAGCCAGCCTGAGAATCTCCATCTCACGAGGCGTCAGACTGCTGTAAGGGTCTTTCTTCTTGGCCGGCCCACTCTGAACGTAGATATCGACAGCCAGATCTGCCAAGGGACCGGAAAGATAGTGATGCCCGGCCATGACCTGCCTTACCGCCACGATAAGGTCCTGTGAATCGACGCCCTTCAACACAAAACCCATGGCGCCGGCAGACATCGCCTCATGAACGTACTGCTCATGGTCATACATCGAATAGATGATAACTTTGGTGTGCCCGGGAAACCGGGTCACTTGCCGCGTTACTTCGATGCCATTGACACCTGTCAGCATGAGGTCAACTATCATCACATCCGGATGCATGGTCTCTGCCATCCTTATACCTTCCAGGCCCTCCGCCGCCTCTCCAACCACCTGGAAATCGCTCTGCGTCTCAAAGAGCTTCCTTACACCGTGTCTAACAATGGCATGGTCATCAAGAACAACAATCCTCACCATTTCTACCCCCATCACATCAACTCCGCCCCCTCGACCGGTAAATTTTCAAAGACTACCGCCATTACCTCGATACCACCCCTGTCATCCCCCCAAGAGATTCGCTGCTCTTTACTATGAACTGGGTGGTGAATCGAGGAGAGACACCTCAGGGGTTTCGTAAATCCGTCTCTCCCTGGCAGCAGCGGGGCATTCGTCTTAAAGATATCTACCAGCAGATTTGCTGTAAATACGCAAGATTACGTAGTTGAGTGTTACGCATTTGACTAGTACCCTCATAGCCGAACCGGCATTCTTCTCAGAACAGCCGGAATTGCTCGGTTCACGAGGCACATGACCTTTGGGCGCATTGCCCTGCCCAGTACAAAACCAGAGCGGCGCCGGAAACGGCGCCGCTCGCTGTGTCATCCTGAGGCAGACTATTTCTTCTCGGGCAGGGCGGGGGGAGCAGGATTTACATAGTTGAGCAGCAGGAACTTGGGTACCAACTCCTCCAGCTCGTCGATTGTCCATCTCTCGCCCTTGCGGTGGTCTTTGTGTATGGTCTTGACCAGCTCCGGCATCGAGTAGATGCCCACCGTTCCGCCGGCGGCTCTGAAGGACAGGCCATTTATATTGGCTGCAGCATCTGTACAGAGGAAAACCACGATGGGAGCGCAGAACTCCGGCCCGGGCATGTTGAGGCGGTCTTCGAGCACCTGCTTGGTGATCTTCCCCTCTTCATACTGTCTCCGGAAGTTCGCCTTAACCGCCTCATTCATGGTCATCCTGGTAGCAGCCATCGGCACCAGGCAGTTGCAGGTGATCCCAAAGCGGCCGTTCTCCATGGCAATTACCCTGGAAAGGCTGGTGATGGCACCCTTCGAGGCGGAATAGTTGCCCTGTCCGGGGGCAGCGCCCAGCCAAGCCACCGAGCTGGGGTTGATGATGCGGCCCCAGTTCTGCTTTCTCATGTACGGCAGGGCATGACGGCAGGTGTTGAATGTCCCCTTGAGGTGCACGTTGATCACCTCATCCCATTCTTGCTCAGACATGTTATGCAGCATGCGATCCCGCAGGACACCCTGCGAGTTGACCAGAATGTCGATCTTGCCGAAGGCATCGACACAGGACTTGATCAGCCTCTCAGCAGCCGTAAAATCACCCTGGTTCTCGAAACTGGCAATTGCCGTTCCGCCGGCCTTTTTGATGTCCTCAGCAGTTTCTTCCGCGGGTGGCAGCGTATGCCCCTCTTCCGGCTTCTTGGTGACGCCGTTGACCACTACTTTAGCGCCCTCGGCAGCCAGGGCGAGCGCTATCTCGCGTCCGATGCCTCTAGCTCCACCTGTGACTACCGCGGCCTTACCTTGCAGTCTATTCCCCATGTCCTCTAACTACCTCCTTAGAAAAACTTGTACATAAGACAGGGCGCCGATCAGAGACACGAACGCATCATGTCATAATCGACGCCCATCAATTCATTCTCCCAAAAGCCTAGACGTCAGGAGCACCAGTGATGGTGATGCCGCAGATGAACTGCCCGGGGAAGCCGCCCTGGTTGTGCGCCAGGCCGAACTTCACATCCTTGAGCTGCCGGGAAGGCTCCTGAACCCTCTTCTGGAACTGGAGATAGAACTCCATCACTTCGCGGCAGCCGCTGGCGCCGATCGGGTGCCCGAAGGACTTCAAGCCGCCGCTGATGCCGATCGGTATCTCACCACCCTGCTCCCAGGCTCCGGAATCGACGTCTTCTTTGCCCTTGCCGTAGGGGCAAATACCCATGGATTCAACGCCCACCAACTCTGCGATGGAGAAGCAGTCGTGTACCTCGCAGAGACTCAGTTCCTTCCGGGGGTTCTTGATTCCCGCCTGAGCGAAGGCCTGCTTGGCCGCCGCTTCGGTAGCATCCCAATAGGTGAAGTCGAACCGGGGGTCTTCTTTGCCCCACCCGGGGCTGGCGGCAACGCCGAAGCCCTTGATGGTAATGTAGTCATGCGGGTGATTGACCGCAAACTTCTTCACATCCTCCGTGCGGCACATAATCGCCGCGCCCGCGCCATCGGTGACCCCGCAGCAGTCGAAGAGGCCAAGCGGCCAGGCGATTATGGGGGCGTTCATCGCCTGCTCCACGGTGATCTCCCGGCGCAACATGGCCCTCGGATTCCGAGCGCCATTGTGATGGCTCTTCACCGAAATCTTGGCCAGGGTCCTCTTGCCTTCCTCCTTGCTCAGGCCCCACTTCCGGAAGTAGGCAGTAGCCGCCAGCGCGTAGCGCCCCGGGGCGGCGCCAAACTCTTGGGCATACATGGGATAGACCTGGCCCGGAGCACCGGCGGTCGCCATGCCGCCAAAGCCAACATCCTTCAGCTTCTCGAAGCCCACCGCCAGGACCAGGTCATACTGCTTGGACGCCAGGCCAAGGGCCGCACCGCGGATGACCTCCGCGCCCGACGCACATCCATTCTCCACCCTGGTGATGGGGATCTGCTGCAGTTGCAGTGTCTGGGCAATCACCACTCCCGTGGTGGCCGTCTCGTTCTGGTAGTATCCTGTCCAGCAGGCGTCGATCTGCTTCTTGTCTATGCCAGCGTCCTTGAACGCCTCATTGCAGGCTTCACTGATGAGGTCGAAGAGGCCATAGTTCCACAACTCGCCCCACTTCGACAGGCCCATTCCGATAATCGCGACTTTGTCTCTAATACTCTCTGCCATCTCTTCTATCTCCTACATCAAACATCCGGCGACCTAGCATCTCACCGGGCGGGCCTTCCACATGTAGTTGCGGAAGCCTGTCCCTTCCCTGCCGCCGTCGAAGAACAATCTGAAAGTCAGTTCGATGGGCATGCCTACCTCGACCTTGGCCGGGTCCCGGTCCGTCAACTGCGAGTAGTACCGACCGCCGCCATCCAGGTCGATCACGCCCCTGATCAAGGGCAGTATGATCTCGTTGGCGCGTTCGTCAATGCTGTAGGTAAAGAGCTTTCCCTTCTTGTCTGACAGCCGGACCGGCTCGAACTGATCCTCGACCATGCAGTACATGCAGGCACGCTGGCGAGGATATTGAATGCCGCCGCACTTCTTGCACTTCTGACCGTAGGCGGAGTAGAAGGCCTTCCGCTCTCTCCAGACAAACGAGACCTGGGACCGCCGAAGAGGACGCACGCTGGGCGCCCAGTCCATCATATCGCGCATCCGCAGGTAGATGCCGTAGTTGGCCAGCATAGCCTTGGAAGCCAGATGCTTCTTCATGGCCCGTCTGTTGCGTATCTTCTCGATCTGGGGCTGCACCTGCAGGACATAGGCATCGGCTCCATCACCGTAGTTGGCAAAAAGGATCTTGTCCCCCGGCTTGGCATCTTCCAGCGCCAGCACCAGCGTCATAGGGGCCGTGGCCGAGCCGGTGTCGCCCACCGAGTCAAACAGCGGCGCCACCACCTGAGTTTTGGGATCCAGACCGACCTTCCCGGCTATCGCACCATGGCTCCGGGCATCAGCACCGTTAAAGACCGCCTTGGCGAAGTCCTTCGGGCCAAGACCGGACTTCTTCATCACCCCTTTGATGGCCTCCGGCAGGATCTTCTCCCACCCTTCGTCCTTGATGAAGCGGTCCTCCCAGGTCCAGTGGTACTTGTCCTTGGCCTTGAGCCACGTGTCGAGGAATTCGCTGGACACGCTGTAGCTGCCCTCCACGCTCACAGCCACATCCGAGTCACCAATGATGAACGCAGCCGCCCCGTCGCCGAAGAGGGGCTCGAGATCAGAGTTGGGCGCCGGCAGGCGGGTGTCCGAAGCCACTACGGCCACCTTCTTGGCCGCCCCGGCCTTGACCGCATTCACCGCTGCATTCAGGGCATTGGTTCCCGACCTGATCGAATTGCCAAAGTCCGCGCTATCGATATCATCACGAAGATCCGCGGCTGCCTTGACAATACTCGCCGACTGCTTCTCTCTGTAGGGCGCGGTCACGGAGGCGAAGT
This sequence comes from uncultured Dehalococcoidia bacterium, assembly GCA_964475375.1. Taxonomy (GTDB): domain Bacteria; phylum Chloroflexota; class Dehalococcoidia; order UBA2247; family RBG-13-53-26; genus JAFGCL01. The sequence continues at coordinate 772 of CAYYWI010000111.1, read as the reverse complement.
AGATGCCGTCGATCTTCTGACGGTCCATGCCCGTAAGGGCATCGACGACAGCCTCCACCGCCATGGTGATGCTGTCTTCGTCAACATTGGCGATGGCTCTCTCGCCTTTACCTGATGACTTCCCCCAGACCTGGCCGAGCACATCTCGGCTCATTCTCAACATGGGGATGTAGGCACCATAAGAGATTATTCCTACCATACTGCTACTCCTTGCTCCTTTCCGGGGTTTCGTAATACAGAACTGCAGAAGTCACTACTGAGATTAAACCAGGTAACGGAGAATTGCTGGGCTGCCTTCCCATTTGAAGTCCACACAGCGGGTACAAATTGCCCAGTGTCATACCTAGTCGTTTTTATCATAATGTATGCCACGATCGTATGTCAATTTGGCGAATTGCCTTATCTAAAATGTAACCGAAGGGAGACCTGTTGACTCATGTTAAAAGATAACCGGGATTTGGGGAGAATTGAGCTGGCTGGAAAGATGAAGGGGTATCTTTCCCTTCACTACCTGTGCGAACTCCCTCCGTGTTCTAAGGTCCATTGGCTGGTTCTCTTCAGGCTCAGGAAAAGAAGGCCAGCAGTCTACGATAGCCGGGTTACGTTGCTCTGGCCAAGATAAAAGATATGGGAGACACGTGTCAACTCATTTTGTGGTAGTTCTGAGATTATGACATCCCTCAATGGTTCAGTGAAAATGTCACGAGTCCGAACCATCCGTAGATACCCACGGGCAAGCCCGTGGCACTTCACGGCAGTTCAAGCTTCGCTT
>CAYYWI010000110.1:0-5314 GCA_964475375.1 uncultured Dehalococcoidia bacterium | reverse complement strand
ACCTCCGAACAACCGGGTGGCCTCCTGAGCACGAAACTGCGGAAGTTGGGCTAGCCACCGCTTACGCGGATTATTACCATCTTCTTGACCTCCGAGTGGCAGATATTCTTGAGAACAAGCGACACCCCGCATACAAGGCCGCAGAAGCCCTCAGAGAGCAAGCTGGCAGGCGTAGAGCGGCAGAAGAAGCATATCGGGTTCTCAAGTATCAACTCGCATACTACGAGAACTTGTTCCCCTGGCTAGTGGAGTTCAAGGGGGAAGACATTGACGACTTGATACGGCAGACGACAGAACGAGAGGAAACGGGCAAGGGAGTAGACGGGGAACCAGATGATCCAGCAAGGAAGTGGCTCGCGAAGGCGGAATGGGACAAGCTGCCGACTGCCGACAAGTTCCAGAAGGCACTTGATCGGTACTGGCAGAAGCCAAAGTCAAAGTGGGAGATCGGGCGTGATTACGAGCGGTACGTCGGCTATCTGTACGAGAGAGACGGCTACGCGGTCCACTACCACGGGATCGTCGAAGGATTTGACGACTTGGGACGAGACTTGATATGCACTGGCAAGGGCAAGGTCCATATCGTTCAGTGCAAGCGGTGGTCAGCGGAGAAGCTAATCCACGAGAAGCACATCTTCCAGCTCTACGGTTCCTTGATAGCATACAAGGTCGATCATCCCGGAGCGAAAACTGACGCTCGTTTCGTCACATCCACGAAGCTATCTGAGAGAGCCAGTCAATTTGCCGAAGTACTCGGTATCAAGGTTGACCAAGAGTTCACCCCAAAGCCGTACCCAAGCATCAAGTGCAACGTCTCTCGCAAAGATGGAGACAAGATATACCACCTTCCCTTCGACCAGCAGTACGACGCCACCGTCATCGAGCCAAAACGCGGCGAGTGCTATGTCGAGACGGTAGCTGAAGCTGAGAGACTCGGCTTTCGTCGTGCCTTCAGATGGCGGGGTGAGCAGACATAGAGCATGCCGACATTTGGGAGCATTGGTCCGTAGGGTGGATCCGTACGCCTCTGGCGGACTTGATCCGCCACAATCCCCATGATCGAACCCGTGGTGCATTCGTTCCTGTTGCCCCCCACTCCTTGGTGGGTCCGCTGCGCTTGACCCCACCCTACATCGGCTCGATGTGTGGAACAACCTGCGTCGGGTCGGCGACCCGACAGCCGCAGAAGGAGCTTCTACCTCTCCAGCCGGTATGGATATGAAGTCAGCACCTGCGGCCCGCCTGCTCCCACCACCACCGTGTCCTCCACACGCACCCCCCAGGGACCTGTGTATAGCCCGCAGTTGCCCACTGCAATCACGATATCGGCTTCCAGCGGCATCGCCTCTTTCTCGCCATGGAAGAAGGCGTGGCCGGCAGGCAGCGGCGCCTCTTCGAACTCAATGCCCACGCCATGGATCGGCGGACCGAAGATATGCTCACCATGTCCGGCCTCTTTGAGCATACCGTGCAAGGTCCCTTCCAGATCAGAGACACTCACGCCAGCCTTGGCCTTGGCCACTGTCGCCTGCTGCGCCTTCACATAGAGGTCATAGTCCGCCTGCTGTTCGCCCGTTGGCTTTCCCACGCACACCGTGCGGCAGATATCGGCGCTGTACCCATTGACGATGGGATGCAGGTCGATCATCACCAGGTCACCGTTCTGCAGCTTCCGGTTGGTGGGGATGCCGTGGGCAATGTTGGTGCGCGGTCCTGAGGACACGTAGGTGCGCCAGAACTCGTCAGCGCTGGCCAGCCTCATAGCATGTTCACCCTCAGCCGCTACCTGGCTCTCAGTCATCCCCACCTTCACCGCCTCCACAGCGGCCTTCATCCCCACAGCCGCCACCTTTGCTGCCGTTCGAATCCGGTCAACCTCTTCCGACTCCTTCACCAGGCGCAGGTGCGACATGACGTGGGTACAATCCTTCACCGTCACCTGCTTCGGCTTGCCGTGCGGATGGGTCATCATGGTCATCATGGATTGCGTCAGGTACGTGTACTCCAGCCCCATGATGCCGGTCTCAATGTCGAAGCGGGCGAAGTCGTGAGCAATGGAGTGGATCATACCCACCTCATCCTCGAAACCTGCGATGTGGTCGAAACAGGCGAGCGCTCTGACGTCCTCCACGTCCGTCTGCGGTACTCCCAGTGCCACCTTGCCTTCCTTAGTGACCATGGCATAGGCGCAAAGACGCCCGTCTCCCGTGAGGTAGAACATGTTGGCCGGCTTGGTCAGGAGCAGGACGTCGATTCCAGCTTCTCTCATGGCACGGCTGCACTTTTCCAGGCGTTTCTGATACGTCTGAGTATTCATCGCTGCTTCCTCTCCTCATCCAATTCCCCCCGTATTCACGACCGGATCATCACCAGCGCCATCTTGAATCGCGCTGTCGCCTTCAGCGAATGCGGCTGACCGGCCGGCATGATGATCATCTCGCCCGCCACCAGCTTGTTGGGCTTGCCGGAGATGGTGACCTCGGCCTCGCCATCGAGAATCTGAACCAGGGCGTCGAACGGCGCGGTGTGCTCACTCAGTCCTTCACCCTTGTCGAAGGAGAAGACAGTCACCGTGCCGGTCGGCTTGTTGATGATCTGGCGGCTGACCACAGCGCCTTTCTGGTAGTCAGCCAAACTGCACATGTTCAGGACCTTGCCGAGGAGATTCTCGCCGGGTGCCTTGCCTTCGTCTTTCTTCATGATCCTGACCTCCTCACATGAACCGCGTTATCAACCCCCAGACCCCAATCTTTGGGGATGATAGAGAAAGGAGTATCTGAGGGATACCCTCAGACTCCCGGCAGCGTCCCGCTGCACCGCGAGCTAGGGGCTCCGCTCCAATGGTCTTCGGAGGGCCACGTCGGGTAGGGGCTTGATTCACCAAGCCCTTCAGGGACACCCCCGTTAGGCAAACCCCCGCTCCTTGTGTTTCTGGGCGATAGCCTCAGCCAGAGCATCCAGCGCCTTCAAGTCCTGCTCCTTCGGCAGCCCCTTGCAGTACACCGGCGTCAGGACCTCCACCTTCAGGTTGGGGATCATGGCACTGAGCTGCTCTACAGCCTTGCTGCCCCAGCCGTAGGAGCCGATGATGGAGACAAACTGCAGCTTGGGCTTGAGGGCATTAGCCAGAAAAGCAGCGTGGGCTACGTTGGGGTGCGGGCCAACTAGTACGGTGGGCGTCCCGATCACCAGCGTGCCGGCATCAACCATCGCCATGGCCAGTTTGCCGATATCCGTGTCCGCCAGGTTGAACTGCCTTACCGCGACGCCCTTGTCAGCCAGAGCGCCGACGAAGTACTCCACCATCACCTTGGTGCTGCCGTGCATCGAGATATAGGGCAGCACAACCTCGTTCTTCGGCTTGTCGAGGACCCAGCTCCGGTAGGCGTCCATGATGAAAGCCGGCCTGTTGTACATCGGGCCGTGGCTGGGACAGATTATGTCAATTTGATACCCCTTGAGACGCTCCAGGTGCTTTTCGATATTGGTCCGGAAAGGCATCATGATCTCGGCGTAGTAGCGCTTGGCCGCCTCATAGACCCGGCCTTCGTCGGTTACATAGAGATCGGTGGTCGCCAGATGAGAGCCGAAGAGATCGCAGGGGAAGAGGATCCTCTCCCCCCTCAGATACGTGAGCATGGTCTCCGGCCAGTGCACCCATGCCGCGTGGATGAACTCCAGCGTCCTGTCGCCCAGCGAGATGGCCTGCTTGTCTTCAACGGTCATGATCCGGTCTTCCGGGATCAGCAGGAAATCCATCAGCATGCCCTTGCACCGTGGTGTGCAGAGAGCCTTTGCCATGGGGTACTTCTCCAGCACGCGGAGGAGCATGCCTGAATGGTCCTGCTCCGCATGATTGGCCACCACGTAGTCCAGGTGCCGGCAGTTGAGATCGCTCAGGTGATGGAAAAGCTCATGCTCCATGGTCGGGTCAACCGTGTCTATCAGGACAGTCTTCTCACTGCCCTTCACGAGATAGGAGTTGTAGCTGGTGCCATCGGGCAGCGGTATGAGCGCATCGAACAGCCGCCTGTCCCAATCGATGGCTCCGACGGTGTGAATACCCGATCTGATCTCTTTTGGCTTCATGGTTCCTCCTTCCATTCACCCAAATGCTGACATCACAAGCAGCGACTCCGTGTGGCCCGGACCCACCGAATCTCCACCCACTTCTTTCGAATAAGACATATGGTATCACATTGGCTTGACCTGCACACCAGCAGAACCCCCTTTCAACCCCCTGACCCCCATTCCTGGGGGGAGAACAGAAAGAGAAGTGGGGGACACCCCCAATTCCCCCGGCAGGAGGTACCCTCCTGCACCTCCATGATGCCCCTGCCTACCGTGAGTATCAGGTCCCCCGACCTGACCGTCTGTAGCTGATGGCATTGCGCTTGCAGGCTTCTACACACCGATGGCAGAGATAGCATTCCTGCTTGAGGTCCGTCGCTCCGGCCTCGTTCGTGGGACAGACCAACTCGCATTGGCCGCATTCGCTGCACTTATCATTTCGCCGCAGCTTGAACACACCTTTGATGGCAGCCAGAGATAGTATTGCGCCATAGGGACAGACAAGGCGGCAGAAGGGACGATATAGAAACACCGCCAGAACGACGATCGCCAGGAAGACGAGAGAGAACCAGGTGAGGTCAAGGTAGAAGAAATCGTGGACTCCCAGGTAGTTGAGCATCCCTAACGAGAATACGAGCGCCAATACCAGAAAAGCAGCCAGGGAAGCCAGGCGAAACGCCTGCGTGATCTTCTTGTTTTTTAGAATCAACTTCTTTCCCGGCAACAAATAGACCAACTCCTGCACCGCTCCGATGGGGCAGGCATAGCCGCAGAACGATCTCCCTAAGGCAAAGGCCATGGCCACGAACACGAACAGGACCGCTCCGGCCAGCGGCACCGGCACGCCCAACTGCCTGGTCTTCCCCAGCAGCAAGACCTGGAACTGGTTTGGCAGCATCGGGGCAAACACCAGGAACCCCATCAATACCGAAGCAGCCAGCAACACATAACCGATCCGTCGGTTAAACTTGCCTCTGAAAAGCAGCACGATCACCAGCAGAGATACCAGTACGGCAAAGGCCATCCCCACTGCTTTGGGTACACTCTCGATAACCATCAGCTCATTCCTCCTACTACGCCGGGTGCAAGTCGATGATAGGCCCCGGACGGGAAGTCATCTATGATCTGAGTCAGGTTAGCAGGTAGAAGATGTGCAGGCTAGGATCAGGCATCCCAAACGATGCATTTTAGCAGCGGCAGCTCCGATTCATGGCAACGCCAGGCAGACACGGACCGTGATTGA
>CAYYWI010000109.1:0-5339 GCA_964475375.1 uncultured Dehalococcoidia bacterium | reverse complement strand
TCCACCCCGGCAATCTGAAGAATAGTTACGCTGACTTATGCGAGTAGGTACTAGCACGGTAGCAGATATAGACAACATCACTGTCTATCTGGTCTATGATGCCGACGGCATAATAGACGATCCATTTACTCCTCCCAGTGCCGATAACAACACCTGCGCCATCCTTAGGTGGGTCAAGGGTGCAGGGACTCCCTTCAGCCTTGACTCTGCCCACAGCGGCAGCACTTGGGGTTTGACAGGCACCGAGGCAGACAACATGACAGCGAGTGTGGGCGATTGGGTTTTCCACGTGACTGTCAGCAAGGTGGCCAAGCAGTCGACCGATAACGCTACCACTGAGTGGCACATACATGCCTATGCCAATGACGGCACCACAGAGGCATACAAAGCCAGTGCTGACAACAGCGAGGTTGCTTGGTATGGGGAGATTGGCGACGTCACTACAACCGTCAAGTGGGCGGCTGCACTTGGAGTGGGCAGCGACAATATCCAGTCTCCACAATTTGGCGCCACATACAAGTGCAATGGCACATTCAATCAGCAGGTAATGGCATCCGAATCCTGGACAGGCCCAGCGACCTTGACGTTGAACACGTCTGGTACACCTGGCAATGCCCAGCTGTCTCTGATGGCCGATGTTGATAGCGACATATCCGGAGCTACCCAGGTAACCACCTCTTATAAGACCATGCACAGTGGTGTGATGACACCAGAGAGTGGCGATAAGGAAAGCAATCTGTTCCTGTGGTTGTCTCTCGGTGACACCGGCATTCCGGCCGGAGAGTATTCCGGATCCGTCTACTTGAAGATCAGCAACTCGTAAGGTTACTGGAGATACTTCGTGCTGCATCCTATAGGGGGTCTATTCATGGACCCCCTACTCATTTCCCACAGAATATGAGAGAATGGTCACCGTAATGGCCAGAGTCTACTTCCCAGATGGGATTATGGCCCATAGAGCCATCCGAGCATTCCTGGCATTCATCCTCTGTATCCTGGCTTCTCTTGCAAGTACTTCACTGGTGGTGCCAGCAGAGGCCAGCGACGGCCTTGGTATCTCCGGGAGCTTCGCGTCCCAGGATTTCGACATCCCCCAAGGAAGCTCCGTGAGCGGTCCCAGCATCGACATTATTATCTACAACAACTCGGCTGAAGCCTTCAACATCAGAATGACCACAGTGGCGACCAACTCGGATAATATCACAGTTCCTGGCATCACAGTGAGTCTGACCCAGCACGACTTCGTTGTTGCCGCTGGATCTCAGCAGAAGGTGCTGGTTGGCGTGGCAGTTGGAAGTGATGTGCCCCCAGGCCAGTACAGACTCGCGGTCACCGCAGAGAAGTACACAACCACCTCTGAGGGCGGAATAGTGATCGGGTCAGCTGTTGGTGAGAATGCATGGCTGACAGTATCGGGATACTCGGCTTCGGTTTCTGTGCAGACCGTAGGAACCAGTGGGCAGCCGGTTGCCGCTATTGTCAGATTGTGGAGATTGAGGGACGGCGAAGGCAGGAATGAGGTTGCCTACAGCAATACTGGCAGCCTGCAAGCCTTGGTCGCTCCCGGCAGATATGTAGCTTCTGCATACAGCATATCGACAGGTGATCTGCTGCTGGAGCAAGAGTCGAGTGTTGTGGCTGGCGATGACAAGACGATAACCCTGACTGTGGAGACGGTGTTCTTCGAGGGATTTGCCATCAATGAGTACCGCAATAGCCAGACGGGCGAGTTGGGATGGGCTCAGGTTGTCTATACCGTATCTAACAACTATCAGCTGCTGGACAACGCCAGGATCTTACTGGTGGTCAACCGTGACGGTGCACTTCTGGAAGAGTCGGAGATATGGGGCCCCCTAACATTGCCGACAGGAAGGACTGGGGCACCATATAACTATATTCCGAGTGGTGGGAGTTGGCGGGGGGGCACCTATGGCTTCGCGTTGCAGCTTCAGGTTGAGGATCAAATCTGGGCGGGAACAAATGAGCTAACTCTTGAAGTCGAGGGGCCATCTCCTTCTAGGAGCTCCCTCTGGATACTCTTCCTCATCCTGGGAATACTCGGGACCGCCGGGTTGGGCTTCCTCATCTTCTTCCTGCTGAAGAAGCGCAAGAAGAGCGAAAAGAAGCCGGCCAAGGCGGAGAAGAAGAAGCGCAAGAAAAAGGAAGAGAGACCGTCTCCGAAGGTAGAAGAGCCCGTGCGGAAGCCGGAGCCGGTGCGGAGAGAGCCGCCGGCTCGAAAGCCGGAACCCACTGAAGAGGCAGCACCGCTGTCTTCCATATCTTCGTTGAAGGCCAGGATGGCCTCGCTGGAACGTGATCAGGCCGGAGGCCCGGATGATGACGAGGAACCTGATGTCGATGAGAAAGGCGTCAGCAGCCCGCCTGAGGAAGCTGAGAAGGATGTCTCAGGAAAGACAGAGGCGCGGATTCAGAAGCCACCGGTTGTTGAGAAGCCGGCCGCAGCCGCCACCCCTGCTGCGGAGGAGCAACACCCTCTGCAACCATCCCCGCCAGTCAAGGCTAGTGAACAGACTGCAACTCCCGATGGTGAAATCAAGATCAACTGGCCTCAGCAGCCTGCTGTGACTGAGCAGGCTGCTGAGGGACAGCCGCCTGCTCCCGCCAAACCGGATAGCGATATGCAAACAAACTGGAAACCGAAGCCGGCGAGTTCCTTCGCCGAGGCAGCCCGCCTCAGGCTGGAAGCCCAGCAGAAGGCCAGTGAAGCAACAGAAGAAGGCGAAGATAAGGCCGGTTCTCCAGAGACTGCTGAGGAGCCGGCTACTACTGAAGACTCGGCGGACAAGCCGGCGAAGCGAAGCTCATTTGCAGAGGCAGCCCGCCGAAGGATGCAGGCCCGGCAGCAAGATGGTGAAGAGAAGGACTCTGAGACCAAGCCGGAAGAGCCGGAACCGTAAGGACCCTCAACCCCACCCTCTCCCCGGAGGAAGACGGTTATCGATCCGCTTCGCTTGATCCATTCTGGATTCCCCGCCTGCGCGGGAATCGGCCATGCTGATTGCCTCAGCACCACGAAGGATGAAAATGGTCTATTTTCAAAGCAATGACAAACTGGAGTGTGAGTATGTTGCAGGAAGCTCGAACTCCCTGTAGTCCCTCTTTCCCAAAGAGGGACAGAGTACGGGTGGAGAGGATGCTGCCGGGTGTGCGTGTATAGGCGTGATATGGGGCGTGCAGAGGGCCGAAGGCCCTCTGCGTTCTTTTCTCGTCCCCCTTTGGCAAAGGGGGATAGAGGGGGATTGGTCTATCGTGGAATGGAGGCGGGCACAGACCGACACACGCTTGGATTCCTGCTTTCGCGGGAATCGGCCATGCTGCCCGCCATCAGCACCACGAAGGATGAAAATGGTCTATTTTCAAAGCAATGACAAGTTTGGCAATAGAAAACGCGGGACCAGCGTACGCTGGTCCCGCCTCGGAACCTCAGCCATCGGCCACGACAGAGCGTGGCCCTCCGACAACTACTTCTTCGGCTCGATCTTCTTCTCGGGGATGCCCGCCAGCCTTCTGGCGATGTTCTTCTTCTCCTCCATGGGATAGTTGGCCAGGATTGCGATGTCCTCCATGATCGGGGACCCGCCGCCATGAACACCGGCGATCTGCATGTTCGAAGCTATCGGCCCGGCGATCAGATCCTGGGCCAATCGGAAGGCACGGTGCACGATCTCAGGGCTGACATCCTTCTTCCGGGCAAAGTACTTGTCGAGGTACGGTCTCCACTTGGGATCGGCGTACTCTTCCTCGTATGGCATGGTCTGCGGCTGTCCGCCGCAGATATCACATATGGTGTCATACTCATGGTAGATGTTAAGTCCGGCATGCTTGCGGCCAACGTTGCAGTAGATAACGTTCGGTATCATCGTTCCGGAGGACGCCTTGGTAGCGGTGTGGGCCGCGGCGATGCCGGAGGCGAAGACCAGTTCCGCGATGGATACCATCTCGGCCAGCTTGTGCTTGACGTGCTGTTCTTTCTCAATGCCGCTGACTTCAGCGACCAGAGCGGTAGTGCCCATCAGCAGGTCAGTATAAGCGGGCTTGCAGCCGGTGTAGCTGTGCCGATGATACAGGGCGAACAGAACGGCCGCGCGGCCGCCCAGCGCCGGATCCTGATCCAGGAACACCCTGTCCCAGGGCACCAGCACATCGTCGAAGATGGTGACGCTGTGCGCTATGCCATGCTTCTCCACTTCAGCCGGGAAGGCCTTCCGCGGAGTCGGGTTGGCCGCTTCGATGAGCATATGCACACCCTTGGTGTCCGCCGGGATGGCGAAGCAGATGGACCAGTCGCCCTCGTCCTTGGTCAGGCCGCGGCAAGGGGTAACGATCAGCTCATCGCAGTAAGGCCCGACGGTGGTGTGGACCTTGCACCCACGGACCACGACGCCCTTGGCATTCCTCTCGATCACCCTCATGTACAGGTCGGGGTCGGCCTGTTCGTGGGGACGGAGCAGGCGGTCGCCTTTGACATCGGTCTGGGCCGCAGCGCCGACCATGTCCTTGTTCTGGAACTCCTTGCAGAAGGCCTTGAAGCGCTCGTAGTATTCGGTCTTGCCGCCGTTCTTGTCGTCGGCCTCCTTGGTGATTACGGACATAGCGTTCATCATGTCCGCGCCCATGCAGCGTTGGATGCAGGTGCCCGAAAGGCGGCTGAGCACCCTGGTCATCAACTGCTTCTTGAGCAAGTCATCCGTTGACTGGTGGATATGGGTGAACCGGTTTATGGTCTTCCCAGTGAGGTGGGAAGTGGCCGTGATAAAGTCCTTGTACCCGGGGTCATTGACCAGATCAAAGGTCATCAGGATGTCCTTCATGGACGTCAACATGCGCGGGTCGTCGCGCTGTATCAGTTCCCCATGCATGTAGCAATTGGGACGCAAGGACTTCATTCTTTCTATGAATTCTTGGGAAGTTATCATGCTCTGTCCTCCTCCTATCTAACCTTCCAGCCCTCACCGCTGAAATAGGTTCTTTGGCAGTTTAGCCCTCGGTTCCTGTGACGCCGACTCCTATTGCTCACATTCCTCAGATTGGGAGTTTTCAACCCCCTTTGTCCCCCACTCATGGGGGATATAGGAACTGGGGGACACCCCCAGACCCTCGGCAGGGAAGAATTCCTGCACCCTCTCCAACAGTGCCCATCACTGTCATTGCAAGCCATTCTCCTACTCCATCAAGGAGAAGGCGCGGCAATCTCGCATTCCTTCGCTTGCCACACACCACCCTGAGATTGCTTCGTCACTATGTTCCTCGCAATGACACCAGAGGGCAACTTGTGTTCACTTGTTAATGCTACGCCGGCTCGAAGTTAAGGAGAGTCA
>CAYYWI010000108.1:0-5388 GCA_964475375.1 uncultured Dehalococcoidia bacterium | reverse complement strand
CGGCCAGCGCACCGGCGCACATACCACCCATTCCTCCGCCTATTACCACTACATCATATCTTTGCTCCGCCATGAATAAGCCTCTCTTTCTCTCAGCCTGCAGCCGGTTTCCCGGCACGACAGAACCAGTACTATGAACTGGAAACCTGATCGCTCTCCTCTATCTTGAACTCCCACACACAGGCAACCTCCTCCTGGCTCTTGCGCGGTGGGAGCTTCAGAGGCGTCACCTTGACCTTCGGGTTGATCACATACTTCTCCATCACCGCTTTCTCAAGCTTGTGACAGATCGGCTGTATCATCTCAGGTGCCGCCCTCTCGTAGATTATGAGCGAGCGGCACTGCACAATGGTCATGACAACGTGGTCGGGACTCTTGATCTCATACTCAACGGGATAGAGCGGTCCGATGTTGTTGTCCAAGGGGATCTGAAGGCACTTAAGCGAGTCCAGGACCGTGTTCAGTTGGATGTTGGCCGCCTTGGCCAATCTTGGATTGACACGCTCACCCACCTTCACCCAAGCTTCGAGATTGCAATCGTTGGCTGCCTCCACACCGAATCTCTTGTTGACTGCCTCATACCAGGAATCCGCCATACGGATCCAGCCAAACTGCCATACCGCCATCAGTCTCAGCAGGAAATCCTTGGAAAATTCATCGAATGTCAGATCCGGCCTGAAAGGACAACTGTAGTCATTCAACTCTGGCACAGTCAACCTCCTTTCGTCGGATCAGCCGCCATGACAACATCAGTCCACCAAACAGCATGGATTCGGAGGACTCTTGACGATACGACACTGGTCGCTTTATAGATTATGGTCTCTCTGACTGAGCAAGGTCTGTCAGGCAATCTCTGAATCCAGTGTCGGAAAAACCCTTACATACCTGAGGCAACTGAGGTAGAGCCATTAACCCCGCCTGACGCGTTTGCTCGTTCCTTGCAAGCCGTGACCTGGAGTCTCATCATGATGGCAGGATCGCCGCTATCAGTCCGTCTGTCTCGTTTTTGCTTACAAGGAATTCAGGGGTTCTCTGACAGAAACATGCAGATACCGGTACTATCATGGTCGTGATTTCGGCGCTATGTGAATGCGTGCGTACGAGAACTGCAGATCTGCTTGGATCAAGCAGTGTAACTGAGTTTGCGGTGCACACAATTCAAAAAAAGGGGGAAGGCTCCGGCCCAGCAGAACAACGCAGGAACTGTTAATTGCCGGACTCTTGGAGGAGAAATGATCGCTGACAGATTCAGACTTGACGGCAAGGTTGCTATAGTAACTGGTTCAGGCCGGGGAATCGGCCAGTGCATCGGCCTTACCTTCGCAGAGGCAGGTGCAAAGGTTGTTTTCGCCGCCAGGACCGAGAAAGACATCCAGGAGAACGCAGCCAGAGCCAAAGCGATGGGAGTCGAGGCACTGGCGGTCAAATGCGACGTCATGGACGACAATCAACTCAAGGCTCTGGTCGACAAGACGGTAGAGGTGTTTGCAGGGATCGACATCATCGTGAACAATGTCGGGGGATCCCGGCCAAACCAGATCGCCACCACACGCCGAGAGCAGTTTATCAAGGCCTTCGACTTCAATGTGGCCACAACCTTCTCCTTTACACGCATGTGTCTGCCCTATCTGAAGCAGAGCAAGGGCTGCATCATCAACATCAGCTCGTCTGCCGGTCATCTCGTGCAGCCCAACTTCACCGTCTACGGAACGCTCAAGGCCGCCGTTGATCACCTGACGCGACTGATGGCATCTGATCTGGCTCCTGATGTCAGGGTCAATGCCATCGCTCCCGGGTCCATAATGACAGACGCCCTCAAAGGTTTCCTTGACCCTGACTTGAGGCAGAAGATGGCCGGTCTGACACCTATGAAGAGACTGGGAGAGCCGGAAGACATTGCTGCCGCCGCCCTCTACCTGGCCTCCCCGGCAGGGGGGTGGGTCACCGGCAAGATATTTGAGGTTGACGGCGGGTCGGTCACTACTAACATGCCATACTGATGACTGCCTGGCAAAGAGGTGTAGGATGACAAATGACAGCGGCAGGGACGAAACAATACTGAAACTGGAGGATATTCACCTCTCATTTGGCGGCGTAAAGGCCGTGGATGGAGTGAGCTGCGAGATCAAGAAGGGCCAGATATTCGGCATCATCGGTCCCAATGGCGCAGGCAAGACCTCAACATTGAACTGCATCAACGGCTTCTACCGCGTCCAGAAGGGAGACATCTTCTTCCAGGGGAACCGCATTACCAAACTGCGGCCGGATGCCATCGCCCGGCTTGGTATCAGCAGGACTTTCCAGAACATACAGCTCTACACGGGACTGACGGTGGTCGAAAACCTGATGGCCGCCCGGCACTTCTATTTCAAGTCTTTCTGGTTCGAAGGCGCTCTCTATGTGGGCAGAGCACACCGCGAGGAAATCGAACACCGCAAAGCGGTAGAACAGATCATCGATTTCCTGGAACTGGAGCGCTGGCGAAAGTCAGTGGTGGCCGCCCTGCCATATGGAGTCCGCAAGCGCATAGACCTGGGCCGGGCCCTGGCCCAACGGCCGAAGCTCTTGCTGCTGGATGAACCGATGGCGGGCATGAATGCCGGGGAGAAGGATGACATGGCCCGTTTCATTCTCAGCGTCCGCGAACACACGGGGACGGCCATTGTCCTCATCGAGCATGATATGAGCATAGTCATGGACCTCACCGACAGGATCATGACGCTCGATTTCGGGCGGAAGATTGCTGAAGGCACGCCTGATGAGATCAAGCGTAATCCTGCGGTCATAAAAGCCTATCTTGGCGAGGAATTGGCTACAGCAGCCTAGTTAGGAGGTTCGCTATGGCGTTACTGGTTTTGAACAACATCGAGGTCAAGTATATGGACGTCATCCTGGTACTGAGGGGCGTCTCTCTCGAAGTCGAAAAGGGCTCCATTGTGACCCTTCTGGGAAGCAACGGCGCCGGCAAGACTACCACTCTCAAAGCCATATCAGGCCTCCTCAAGATCGAAGACGGAAAGGTGACCAACGGCACTATTGAATATGACGGCAAACGGATAGAGAATGGCGATCCGGAGAAGATAGCCCGGATGGGGATCATCCAGGTTCTGGAAGGCAGACGTGTATTGGAACTGCTCACGGTCGAGGAGAACTTGAAGGCCGGCGCCTATATTATCAGCGGCAGATCAGGATTGGCCAGGGACCTCGACATGGTATACAACTACTTCCCGGTGTTGAAGGAGATGCGCAATCAGACAAGCGGTTACCTCTCCGGCGGAGAGCAGCAGATGCTTGTGGTGGGAAGAGCCCTCATGGCTCATCCCAGACTCATGCTTGTGGATGAGGCGTCTCTGGGCCTCGCTCCACTGCTGGTTGAAGAGGTTTTCCGCATCCTGAAGAGGATCAATGAGGAAGAGAAGGTATCGATCCTGCTGGTCGAGCAGAACGCCAGAGCAGCGCTGTCCATCGCCCGGTACGGCTACGTGATTGAGAATGGCCGAATCGTCCACAGCGGCACGGTGGAAGATCTGAGAGACAATGCCGACGTCAAGAGATTCTACCTTGGGTTGGGCAAGACGGGAGAGGCAAGAAGCTACCGCAGAGTCAACCTCTAGGCCCGCGCTCCCGAAGTTCCCCAAGACCCCAAAACCGGAAAGGACCAGCCTTGTCACAAGAATGCCGTGAGGCAAAAACCAGCTACCATCCTCGAATCCACCAGGAATCTTCAGATCAGATCCAGATCTGGTCCGCATATGCCGCTCGTAGCCGTTCCGCCTTGTAGGAACTCTCGGACAGAGAATTCAGGGGATACCCTACAGACACTCAACAGGCGTCCGGATATCATCGCCTCGTGCCCGGTCAGCCAAGCCGGGAATAGCGTCATGCAAGGGGGTCTTTTCAAACAAGCCAAGGGTCCTTATGCGTGCTGCAAGGAACCTGTCGAGGGGGCGATAGGGCCGAGGAAATCGGCTCTTGATTATAGAAAGGAGTTTCAGAGGCCATGGGAAAGAGTGTGACGAGGATACTGCTCTTCGTGCTACTGGCGGGGCTACTGGTGGCTTTGCCGGTGGTCAGCGGCTGCGGAGGGGGAACAAAGGAAACCAGCGCGGTCATCATAGGGTGGTTGGGTGACGAGACAGGGGTAAGTGCCGGGCCCTTCAAAGAGGTCAGGTATGGTGTGGAAGACTATCTCAAGGTCATGGAAAAGACAAATCCAATACCCGGGGTCAGTATCAAGGTTCTTGTTTATGACACCAGGCTTGATGTTGGCCGGGTTCCGACCGGATATCAGTGGCTGAAGGGCAAAGGTATGGACGTCCTGTTCCACTGGTCACCCAACAGCTATTCGCTCACCCTCAATGATCAGAAAGACGATGCTATCGCTTCATTCGCTACCACGACAAGCATCGCAGCGCAGGAGTCCGGCTGGCTATATGCCTGGGGTGTGTCTGAGACTGATCAAGGCAAGTGGATCGCTCAGGCAATGGTTGATGACTGGGATGCCGCTGCCAAAGGGAGGATGGTCAAGGTTGGCTACGTCAGTCTGGCAGACGTGACCTCCGCGAGAGACTGCCGTAAGGGGATTGAAGAGTGGATCGCAGCAAACCCCGGCAAGATGGACTACAAGGCGGTTGAAGCTACCAGCAGCCAGACGCAATGGGCCGGCGAGTACAACACACTGAAAGATCGAGATGTCATCATTTTCGGCACGCAACCCAGCGGTAGTGCCACCTTCATCAAGGAAATGAGGTCGAGAGGATACACCGGCCGTCTCCAGGCCACCGCCTTCTCTTTCCTCTCCGGCTTGACTCTCGTCAAGAGCGTGTGCGGGAAGGACTTGCTGGACGGAATCGGGGTTCCTCACGCTTATCCAACCTTCAGCGAAGCTGAGGAGGTGCCTTTTGTCAAGCAGATTAAGGATGCTTTGTATGAGATCCGGCCATCGGATGCCAATACGCTGAAGGGCGGGACAACATGGGTCTCCGGCTGGATCTATGGTTTCGTGCTGAGCGAGGCAATACGGCAAGCCGCCGCCACAGTGGGTGCCGACAAGGTTGATGCCGCCGCCATCCATGACGCTTTCAACAATTTCGATGCCAAGTTGCCGGGTACTGATATCGAATTGAAGATCGTTGGAAATAAGGCCGTGTTCTTCCCATGGTACAGAATGGCCGAGTACAGCGCAGAACTCGACGACGTCATAGCGGTTGGTGATTACAGGCAGGTGCCGGGCTGGGGAGCCTAGCCGGCTTGCATCCCTGGAATCGGGAAGCAAAACGCTCCAGGTAGAGACTATCACTAGCCAGTCACTCGGGTGGCTGGCTAGTGAGTTTTATTTTTTCGTCGATTACAGGCAAAAGCAAAGAATCTGACCGACAAGGAGTAAGC
>CAYYWI010000107.1:0-5951 GCA_964475375.1 uncultured Dehalococcoidia bacterium | reverse complement strand
CCTCCCTCGCGGCGTGGTTTCAAGAGACAGGCAGAGGCGGCAGCCGGTTTCGATACGTATGACAGGCTGCCACAAATCAAGGTCCCTACGCTGATCCTGGCAGGAACTTCAGACCAACTGATTCCAGCGGAGAACTCCAGGATACTGGCCTCCAGAATTCCCAACGCTGAGCTCGTCCTGTTTGAAGGCGCCGGTCATGGCTATCTCTGGGAAGCCGAAGAGAATGCTGACCGGACCGTCCTCGACTTCCTGAGGAATACTCGAAAATCCCGTAAAGAGCAGAAAGGCAATCAAAGCTGACGGACATGCCCGATGATAGAAGCACGCCGGCGAAAGGCCTATCCGGCCCCACCCGCCCAAGGCATTTCGCCACAGACATGGAAACCCTGGAGAAAGAGGTGCTTGTTGAGCCTTATCGTGCACCCGGGCCAGGAGGACAGAGAAAGAATCGCAAGGAAACTGCGGTCCGCCTGACACACCCCTCTTCGGGCATTATCGTGGTTGCCACCGAGCGCCGATCCCAGGCGCAGAACCGCGAGATCGCCTTTCAGCGACTGGCGAAGAAGCTCGCCGAACTTAATCGGCCACGCAAACGGCGGATTCCAACCAAGCCATCTGCCGGTGCTGTCCGCAGACAGCAGGAACAAAAAGAACAGCTTTCCAAGAAGAAGAGCCTGCGGGCGAAGCCGGACATCTCACGCGATCCGGAGTAGACAAGGCGTTTGTATATCGTTTACTTCGGGCAGCAGTCGAACCCGAGCGCTTGACGATACCTCTCGGCCTCTTGTCGGATAAGTCCCAACCCTTGCTCAGGGCTGATTCTGCCACCGCGAACAGCTTCCACCCAAACCGCGGAAGCTGACACAAAGTCCGGACATACCTCTTTGAGCGGTGGAATATTCCACGACTCGGCCATTGTGCTCCCACCACAGCTTATTGCTGTATAGCACCTCAGGAAGAAGTCTCTCAGCCGGATAACCAGATCGCGACCATGGGCATCAAAACGATGGCAGAAGTGGAAACGGCAAAGCAGCGGCCTGTACTCGTAGATCGGGCATTGACCGAACTCGGGGACATACAGCTCACACCCTATATCGGCACAACATGACCCCCCGCATGATGCGCAAACCCCCGCTTCGCGGCCAAAAGCATCCAACTCAGCTATGGTGGCAACCACGTCTTCACCAAAGAGGTCTTTCATCTCGTCACTGGTGACTAAGATCGCATGGCCGGATCGACAGATCTCCTCAGTGAATCTTTCCACTCTGTCTGCTGCATCCATTCTGCAAGTAATACCTGCCAAGCGTCTGAGACAAAATGATAGCACACAATCGTAGGAAGCATTGTGATGAGTCAAGCCCCACAACCTTTTGTTGACAACCATCGAGATCGATTGATAGACTGACAATAGTTAGCGTTAAGCAAATGTATAATCTTGGCGTAGTTCTGAAATCATTAGAACACGCGACGGAGGGAGCTATTGGCAAGCGGAAACACAGATGAACTCATTGAAAGCACCCTGCAGTTGTCAGAGAGGGCCTTCCGGGAACTCTTTCCCATATTGCCCAAGGAGTGGCTCAGCCTGGATCTGAGCACACCTCAGTTGAAGGTCGTGCTGCTTCTTCTGGTCAACGGTCCGTGCCGCATGAGTGTCATTGCCTCTTCAATGGGCGTCAGTTTGGCTACAGCAACAGGTGTCGTAGACCGTCTGGTCGAGCGAGGTATCATTATTCGAGAAGGCGACCCCGAAGACAGGCGCGTGGTTATTTGTCGCCTGTCCAACAAGGGCGAGAAGATGCTGTTGGGACTTGTGCAACTGGCGCGCAACCATGCCGAGATGATGTACAGGTCACTTAGTACCGAGAAGCTCCTTGCTGTCAGGGCAGGGCTGGAAGCGCTCCTGGAGGCCGGAAAAGCCACCAAGGATCAGTTGGGAATCGCTGAAGACAGCAACCTTGCCGCCAAGTCCAAACGAAGGCAGGTATCACCCAATCCCAGCAGGAAGCGCAAGAAGCAGTCTTAGGTCAAGGCCGGCCAGGGAAATCTCAAGCTGAAAATTGACTGACCCTTCGCAAAGAGAAAAGCTGCTTTTTTCTCTTCCTCACCTTCCCATCTGATTCCCAATAGTGTATTGTTGTCACCCGGGAAGTGTGTTCCTTCCGGCAGCGACATCTGCAATGCTATGCAATTGCGGTTATTGTAAAATCATAACGGACAACGCACAACAGAAAAACCTCTTACAGACAGGACGTACCATGAGCCATGAAGCATAAAGTTCCGGTGCCAAGAGCCAAGACGAAAGAGGCAGATGGTCCGCGGCGAGATTCCGCCTCCTACCGCCACCTCTTCGAAGAGTCGCTGGACGCCCTGTTTATCGTCGATCCCGGCGGCAGGATCGTAGAGTCCAACAGATCTGCTACCGATCTGCTCCGGTATACCAAACAGCAGTTGAGGGAAATGCAACTTAAAGACATCTACGCCCAAGCGACGGAACAGGCTACCCTCTGGAGAGACCTGCATGCCAAGGGCTATGTCAAGGACCAACAGGCGAAGCTGCGCAAGAGGGATGGAACTGAGATAGATTGCCTGGTCACCATTACCATGGACTGTGATGCCGCTGGCGGAATCAAGCAATATCACTGCATGATGCGGAACATAAACGAATATGAGAGGACGCTTGAGGCGCTCCGGGAAAGCGAAAGGCGATACAGCCTGCTGGCTGAGAGCATCATGGATGTCATCTGGATCATGGACATCAGTCTCCATCTGACCTACATCAGCCCCTCAGTCGAACGTGTGCGTGGCTATACTGTCAAGGAAGTGATGTCTCAGAAACTTGATGAGATGTTCACGCCGAAATCGCTACAGAAAGCTCTTGGTCTGATTGAAGAGGAACTGGTTAAGAAAAAGAACATAAAGGACTCGTTCAAGCTCGGTACTGTAGGGCTGGAGATGACTCGGAAGAGTGGTGGAACGGTATGGACCGAGAATAGAGTGACCGTACTCTATGGGCCGAACGGTCAGCCGGCCGGCCTGATGGGGGTCACCAGGGACGTCACCGAACGACGCAAGATGGAGGAATCCCTTCGGGACAGTGAACGAAGGTATCGACTCCTGGCAGAGAATATCACCGATGTTATCTGGGTCAGCGACATGGAGTTGAACCGATCATATGTAAGTCCTTCTGCAAAGAGCCTCCAGGGTTATGAAAACACCGAGGAATTGCCGCAGAACGTGCGGGATTTGCTCACCCCTTCGTCCTTCGAGTTGGCTAGGAAGGTATTCTCCAGGGAACTCGCTCAGGAGAAGAAGCGAAAGAAAAACGCGTATCGCTCCTGGATGATTCAACTTGAGCTCAGACGCAGAGACGGGTCAACTGTCTGGACCGAAGATAGAATAACTTTCCTGCGAGACCGCGCAGGGAAGCCTATCGGTTTCCTGGGCGTGACTCGCGATATCAGCGAGCGCAAGCTGGCTGAGGATGCACTGCGTGCACTTTCGCGCCGGCTGGTGGAAGTGCAGGAGATGGAACGCCGTCAGATCGCCCGCGAGCTCCATGATCACATCGGCCAGGAACTCACCGGCCTCAAGCTGTTCCTCGAAATGGTATCCCGCTTGCCGCCACAACAAGTCAAGGCGAAGCTGTCAGATGCACAGGTATCCATCAATGAGTTGGTGACGCAGGTCCAGGACCTGTCGCTTGATCTGCGGCCGGCAATGCTTGATGACTTGGGTCTCGTACCGGCACTACTGTGGCATTTCGAGCGCCTCACAACGCAGACGGGAGTGCGTGTAGCCTTCAAACATCGCGGAATACAGAGGCGGTTTGCTCCTGAAATCGAGACAGCCGTATATCGTATTGTTCAGGAGGGGCTGACCAACGTAGCAAGACATGCCGGGGTCGGAGAAGCTACAGTGCGTCTACTGCTGAACCGGGGAGTCCTGGGCGTGTACATAGAAGACGAAGGCATCGGCTTCGATACCGATGCGGCATTCGCCAGGGGCACATCGAGTGGCCTGACAGGAATGCAGGAACGAGCCACGTTACTGGGCGGCCATTTCGAGATAATATCGGCCCTCGGGGCCGGTACCCTGCTCGTAGCCAAGTTCCCGGTTAACAATTCCGGGAGGGGAGGAAAGCCACATGGGCAATAGAACGACGATAGTCCTGGCTGACGATCATCAGGTTGTGCGTCATGGTCTGCGTGTACTTCTTGAGTCGGAGCCGGAGTTCAGCATAGTCGGCGAGGCCGGTGACGGGTTGGAGGCCAGTGACATGCTGGAACGCCTTCATCCGGATGTGGTCGTACTTGACCTGATGATGCCCGGGATGAACGGGCTTGAAGTGACCCGGCAAGCCAGCCAGCGTTCACCAAACACCAATGTGGTTATCCTCTCCATGTATACAAACGAAGCATACGTTCTCGAAGCCCTCCGTGCAGGTGCCAAGGCATATGTCCTGAAGTCAGCAACGTCAGACGAACTCATCAGAGCCATCCGCCAGGTAGTATCCGGAGGCCGCTACCTCAGCCCCCCCCTGTCAGAGCGGGCCATTGAAGCATACTCCCGAAAGGCGGAAGGTGCCGCCATGGACCCGTATGAAATGCTCACCACAAGAGAGCGCGAGGTGCTGCAACTGGCGGCAGAGGGGTGCACCAACGCTGAGATAGCCACCAGGCTGTCCATCAGCCCGCGAACCGCGGAGACCCATCGCACGAATCTGATGCGCAAGCTGGGCCTGCACAGCCAGACCGACCTTATCCGCTTCGCCATACGGCGCGGCATCCTGCCACTAGAGGACTGAATCCTGCAGCGTGCTTCGTGGCAGGGCAAAAGGTTTGGGTTGCTCTACGGAACTTCGCCGGTGGAATTACGGGGACTTACTGATGGACACCCGGCCAGAACGGAGTATATTTCTAGAAGTGACTGAAAGGTCAGTCAACAACTTGAGAGCAGTTTAACAAGGTAGGTCATCCGGGTTGAAATCACCAGAAATGGAGTCCCAGCCTGGAATGATCAGAAGATCCAGGTACCGCGGACAGCAAAGATATTCGGTGCCAGACCGCGATACCAGGTAAGTGTGCAAACAGCAGAGGTGGGGCCTTCTAACCCACGGCCTCACCCCCCTTGGCCACGCTACGAAGTGACTACCCACCTCTGCTATGCAATTTGGGTTCTCGAAAACAGCAGGATAAGTAAGTCAGATTGTGCAAAATAGATAGTGCTACGCCTTCAGACAAATCCAGGATTCGGCCACTTCTTCTATGCGAAGGGTGGACCATATACTACTGGGGGAGGAAATAATGAAAGCGCCAACTCTTAGACACAGAGCGGCGACCGTCTGCGAGGAAGCCAAGGTTCATACACCGTCAACAACACAAGCGGTCCAGCCAGAGTGCAAGCATTACTGGATAATCGACAGGGCCACTGCCCAGATTAGCAGAGGCGTGTGCAAGTTGTGCGGAGCTCATAAGCAGTTCCCGAATTACCTGTCAGATTGCATAGCCGGACCCGACAAAGAGTCCTACCAGGAATGGCTGAGCAAACAAGAATGGCAGGATATGCTGACCAGCTCTGATAACGATATCATAGTAGACATGGGGGGGGGCAATCGCTATTCAGTCCACGAAGGAAGAAGCAAAGTCACAGAAAAGGGCCTCTAAGTGGTACCCGAAGAGGTACGACGACCTGATCATACAGCGTTGGGCCAGAGCCTGCAGTGAGTCGAACAACGAATGCCGCGGTTGCCGATTCCAGAATGACTGTCAGGATCTCGCGGATCGGTTGATAGCCTGTATGTATGTTCACTCACCAACCGCCACAACAGCAGAGTGATCATCGAAGAAACCTCGAGTTGTGAAATCTCCCTCTGATCTTCATCGTCAAGCGATCGAACCAAGGGATCGATCCAGGATACATCTCCAGTAGTTGCGTCGGTGAAATAGTCTCAT
>CAYYWI010000106.1:0-6173 GCA_964475375.1 uncultured Dehalococcoidia bacterium | reverse complement strand
CGCGATTTCCATTGCTATCCTCCGTCCACAGGACGCGGATCACCTCTAGCCACCCCGATACGAATAGGGGCGCAGCCGGTAGTAGGACTTGAATTTCTGCCAACGAGAGTACAGGCCCCCGGGCTCGAATATCAGGAAGGCCAGAATCACTACCGCGAAGACGATCAGGCTCATTGAGATCTCGAATCCCGCCACGGGCACGAGCGGGGTTATCTTGTCGATCACTACTTCCAGGGATTTGAGGAACAGCACGCCAAGGAAAACCCCCGTGGTGCTGCCCATCCCGCCGATGGCGAGCATGCCAAAGTACCAGATCGAGTTGTTGATCTGGTACTGATCCGGAACGATCCAGAACTGGGAATAGGCCAGCAGCCAACCCGCTACACCGGCATACATGCAGCCGATGAAGAAGGCCATCATCTTGTACCGGAATATGTTAATGCCGCCGACTTCAGCAGCAAGCTCGTTGTCTCTGATGGCCACAAAGGCTCTGCCCATGGGCATCCTCTGAATGTTCTTGGCGAAGTATGTACCCAGGAGCACCAGTGTGATGCCGACCAGATAGATACTCCATCGTGAAGAAAAGACAAAACCACCCAATTCGAGGGGCGCTACACCCATGCCCCCGCCTCCGCCGGTCCAGTCATCGAAGTACCGTATGACCCACAGGATGATGAAGTTGGCTGCCAGCGAGGCGATCGCGATGTAGAATCCTTTCAACCTGAAGCTGGGCAGTCCGAAGAAGACTCCCACCAGTCCGGCGGAAAGAGCGGCGATGGGCAGGCAGAACCACCCTGAGACTCCATACCTGCCGGCCAGGATCGCAGTCACATAAGCCCCCACCCCCATGAAAGCGGCTTGCCCTATGGAGAACACCCCGCACAGGCCGGTAAGTATGTGCAGCCCAAGCACCGCCAGAATGACGACTGACAGCCCGATGAACCATGTCAGCCAGAAATCGGATGCAATAAAAGGCACGATGAAGAGGAATGCGATCGCGGCAATAGTGATGGCCCACTGCATCTTGGTGCGCAGAATGGCCATGTCCGTCTCGTATTTTGTGTCAAAAACCCCACTCGGCAACATTACGACCTGCCTGTCTGTTCAATCACCAGGAACAACGGAATTGCTCAAACCTGGATCACTTTGAGTCTGGTGCTTACAACCCCGGTCCTGCCGTCCCTGTAGACAACTTTCACTTCCATCGTCACCACTTCCTCTGCCCCGTAGATGGCTTCCACCAGACTCTTGTAACGATCCTCCATGAACCCTCTTCTCAACTTCATGGTTCGGGTCAGCTCAGCTTCGTCGGGGTCAAATGCCTTGGGCGTATTCACGAATCTCTTCACCCTCAACCCGGACGGCAGCCTCTGATTCACCTTCTCCACCTCTTTGCGTATCAGTTCACCCACCTCAGGCTTTTGCGAAAGATCCGCAAACGTGGTGAAAGGAATTCTCTTTCTCTCCGCCCAATTGCTGACGTTCTCAAAGTCGATGTTTACCACCACCCCCACAAACGACCTGGTCTTGTCCCCTACCACAAAGACATCCTTTATGAAGGGGCTGAACTTGAGCCGGCTCTCAATGTACTGAGGCGCATACCTGGTGCCGTCCGCCAGTTCCCTCATGTATTCGACCCGGTCCAGGTAATACAAATGGCCGTCTTCGTCGATGAAGCCGGTATCGCCGCTGTGATACCAGCCGCCGGAGAAAGCCTTCTCGGTGGCTTGGGGATTCTTGTAGTAGCCAAGCGTCGTGGCCTTGCCCTTGACCAGAATCTCTCCGTCGGAGGATATCCTGACTATTGTGGTAGGATTCACCACGCCCACTGAATCAACCTTCACGTTGTTGGAGAAGTGCTGAGACACCCCCATCTCGCTCGAACCATAGGTTTGTCTCAGATCGACACCCACGGCGGTTATGAGCCGGAAGACATCCGGCCCGAGGGTGGCTCCGCCGGTGAAGGCGCATCTTATCCTGAGCAGACCGTGCCTGTCCCTTATCGGGTTGAACAGGATCACACTGCACAACTTGTACATGCACTTCCAGAAGAAACCCAACTCCGAACCGCTGAACTTGGCATCTGCCTGCTTATAGCCGACCGGCAGGCAAACCTTGTACGCCAGTCTGTCTATCCATGAGCTTTCGGTCATGCTGTTCTGGATTGATGAAGCCATCGCCTCCCACAGACGGGATGGGTAGAAGATCACCTGCGGGGCGATTTCCCTGATGTTCTCCTGGACCGTTGCCACCGACTCCGGGAAGTTGAGATTGCAGCCCCGCTCCAGACTGGTGAACAGGCCCATGCACTGCTCCAGTATCCATCCCGGCAGAACGAAAGAAACCCAATCGTCGGTCTCGTATACTTCGTAGGCCGACATAGTCACTTTCATTGACGAGTAGAGACCGTCATAGGTCACCATGGCTGCCTTTGGCAAGCCGGTGGTCCCCGAGGTGCAGATCAACAGTGCAATATCCTGGCTCTTGCCCTGGGCTATGCTCTCCTCAAAAAGCTGAGACCGTGTCATTCCATACTCCCGCCCCAATGCCACCACATCATCGAAGCTCAATAGCGCCGGATCGTCGTAGCTCCTCATGCCCTTCCGGTCCCAGTAGATCACCTTCTTCACCAGCGGCAGTTGCTCCATGACCGAAAGGACTTTGTCTACCTGTTCCTGGTCCTGGGCAACTACGAACGTAGCATCGGCCAACTCGACGACATACTTCACCTCGTCAGGCGAAGAGCTTGAGAACATTCCGGTGACGGCCCCTCCGACCGCCTGCGCTGCCAGTTCAGCCCAGAACCAGTGAGGGTCGTTGTCCCCGAGGATGGCAACCTTGTCGCCGCGTGAGAAGCCGAGGCTCATCAGCCCCAGTGAGAAGCACCGAATCTGGTCATAGCAGTTTTTCCATGTGTACTCGTTCCAGATTCCCTTTTCCTTTTTCCTCATCCAGACCCGATCCGGCCACTTCCGGCTGTTCTGCAGCAGCAGTTTGGGCATGGTCACATCAGCCGCATCCGCGTCTTGTTCCCGCATAGTCTTCATCTGCTCGTGAGGCTGTGTGAGAGTTGTCTTCCTCAGCGGCATTCCGGCATCTTGATCTGTATTTCGAGTGGATTTGGCCATTTCCATACCAGTTCCTCTGAACCAACCCCAATTCTTGTCACTGATCTCGGCAACTACCCAAAGAGTGCATCCCTGAGAAATGCACGCTGCTCCCGTGTCGCGTGTCCAGTGAGCAGCAAGAATCAGGTGTTGGATGGTAATGACGGAGTCACAGTGCCAACGGCCCGACTGGTTGTCTTCCCAAAGTACCCCCCCTTGGTTTTCTGCGGTCTAGCTGTGAGTCAGTTTATGTTGACTCCTCCCATCCGTGAATCCGCTAATGTGGCAGTTCCTGCTTCCAGAAACATGGATGCGGTCAGCGTATAAGCGCCGATGACCGGCGCACTGGCGCTGAAAAAGACGTCGCAACAGGGATGTGGCAACAGTGGGTATCCAAGACGAAGTAACCCGCCTGGCAAAAGAGATGAGGGACTACCTTGCTCACTTCGGGCAGATTGAAGTACGCGGTCGGCAGCCCCTCGGAGGCCCGGTTTATGACATCGGCGCGCGCTATTGCTATGGCATGCTACTTGAACACGCCATCGTTGTACATCTCCATAAACTGCTCGTCACTGTAGCCCAGCAACTGGCAGACAATGTACTCATTATGCTCGCCAAGACAAGGACCCCCACGCTGAGTCACACACGGAGTCTCCGACAATATGTACGGGAAGCTGGTGACATTGTATGTGCCGATCTCTGTGGCGGTAATAGGGCGGAGGTGATGGCGATACAAGAGCTGAGGGTCTTCACAAAGGCCTTGGAAGTTGCTGACGGCACCGGCGGCCACACCGGCTTTCTGTAAAGTGGTCATTACCTCAGTGGTTGCCAGGTTGCTTGTCCAGGCACCAACGATTTCATCCAACTGGTCTTCATTTTTCTTTCTGTCCGAAAGAGCAGCAAATCTGGCATCATTAACCAACTCAGGTTTGCCGATGGCCTTGCAGAAATTGGCCCATTCGCTATCGGAATACACGGCGATAGCGCACCACGAATCTTTTCCTTTGCAGGGATAGGCTCCATGAGGGGCGGCATTCGGCCTGCGATTGCCTGTTCTGACGATTTCCCGGCCATTCACATCGTAGTCAAGTATCTGAGGTATCATGAAATTTATGCACCCCTCAACCATGGAGGCATCCACAGATTGCCCTTTCCCGGTCCTTTGGCGATGGAGGATGGCAGCCAGCACGGGAACCGGGAAGACGCTGGCGACACCCATGTCGGCGTACAGTGCCCTCCCGAACATGAGCGGGTCTCTGTCAGGATATCCCACCATGCCGATCATGCCGGCCTGTCCTACAATCTGAGTACCGTAGCCGGGCTGCTTTACCCAAGGTCCCTCGACACCGTGGTTGGTGAGACGCGCCAGGATGATATCGGGCTTTATCTTGATGAGGTCTTCGTAGCTCATTCCCCACTTTTCCAGAACTCCGGGCGTGCGGCTGTCAACCACAACATCCGCCCAGGCAATCAGCTTCCTGGCGATCTCGGCAGCCTGACGCGGGTGCGCCATATTGAGAGCAAGGCTAAGCTTGCCGGCCTGGAAGTCTGCAAAGACGAGACCCCGGTTGATTCCGGCAGTCATACCTTTGTACGGAGGGCTTACTCTGAACATGTCCGGTCTGACCATGGATTCAACGTGTATCACGGTAGCGCCCTGATCCGCCAGCAATCGGGTGGCCCAGGGACCAGCCAGCGCCTGGGTGAAGTCTATAACCTTGAGGCCGGCGAAAGCCTGTTGAATCGTTTTCTCTTCTCTTCCGACAGCCTCCCTGCTCGGTTTCGGCAGGTTGGGCTGAACCGAATCGGAATTCAATGTGCGAGCCCAGACTTCTTCATTGTGTTCTCCGATCCGGGGAGCACGATGGAATCCATTGGAGGAAGGATTGGAAGACTTGTAAAACGGTTTGGGATAGGTAAGGGTTTCACCGAGTTCCGGGTGATCTACCTTTACCCAAAAATCCCTGGACTTCAATTGGGGGCTAATCATCAGATCGCTGATGGTGCAACATGGGGACAGCAGCATTCCTCTTTCTACGGCTTCCTTCAGTATTTCCTGCCTGGTCTTTGTCTTGAAGAACCTGGCGAAGGCATCCTGAATCCCTTTAATTTGAGCCACTTCAGCAGGTTTTGTGGTTGCGAGATCGATTTCCTCCCATTTCACGCCCTGCAGAACGGGCTCAATCACGCCCTCAGATTCCATCCAGGCTTGCAGTTGGCTGTTGGTGCGAGCACCGAGAGGCCCTGCGTAGAAGAAACAGCAAACAAAGCCGTCTTTGCATGGTTTGATGAAGGGTCTTTGGATACCATTAGCCTGTGTATAGATATTGCCATCGCGGGTGCCAAAGGCCAGGTGGTATTCGGTCCAGTAGTGAAGGTCTATTATCAGGCCGACCATGCTCTCCAGGGCGGAGACATCGATGTACTGGCCGTGTCCCGTCTTTTCCCGGTGGCTAAGGGCTATGAGTATAGCTTGCGCAGCGTTTCCACCGGCAATGTTAGAGACTGTTGGCATGCTGGTGTTCAGCGGTGGCCGGTCAGAATCACCATTCACGTTCATGAAGCCACCGAGCGCAGCAACCACGATATCTGGTCCCTTATAGTCACGGTATGGACCGGTTTGCCCGAATGGGGTGATCGAGGCCATGATTATTTGGGGATTAATCTGGCTGAGTTTGGTGTATCCCAGGCCTAGGCCATCAAGATAGCCGGGGTCAAAGGATTCGATGATGACGTCGGACTGTTTCACCAGGTTCTTGAGAATTGTCTGGCCGTAGCCAGATTCTATATCGAGGGTAATGCTCTTCTTCCCCCGATTGTTGGCGAACCAGAAGAGGCTCTTCTCAGGGTCTCGGACATCGTGATAGAACGGGCCGATCTGACGGGCCGGATCGCCTCCAGGTTTCTCCACCTTGATAACCTCGCATCCAAGATCAGCCAGGAGTTTGCCGCAGAACTGTCCCTTGTCATCCGAGAGATCGAGAACTCTATAGCAACTGAACACTGATGACCTCCATTCGGTTATTCTGGAATTGCTGCACTAACATGTTAATGACATTGCTTTTT
>CAYYWI010000105.1:0-6186 GCA_964475375.1 uncultured Dehalococcoidia bacterium | reverse complement strand
GCCGGACAGTGCTGCACCTCATCTACCACCACCACACCAAATTGCTCTCCCAACTCATCAAGATCCTCATCACTCCAGGTATTGAGGCTCTGTACAGTAGCCACGGTAATTGAGGCCTTCGACACAACACCTTCAGCGATTATGCCTGGCTCAAGGCCAAACAGCCTCCGGAACACACCACACCACTGCTCCAGCAGGTCCTTGGTGTGCACCAGAACAAGAGCCGGCTGCCTGGTGCGGGCAATGGCGCCAGCACCGATGATCGTCTTGCCAGCTCCGCAACTGGCCACCACCACTCCCTGACAATGACTTACCAGTGCCATCACTGCCTCCTGCTGATAATCTCGAAGCTGGCAGTTGAACGAATACTCAACTGGGGCACATAGGCTCCGGCGATCATCGAAACGGATAAAGACACCAGCCTTCGACAGGACGTCCCGGAGCAGGCCCACAGCCCCTCTGGGGATGCAGACCTCACCCCGGGCGTCCTGTTCGACCAACACGATCTCTTCGGGGACAGACCCGACCCACCGGCCATAGCGAACCCGGCTCTGGTACTCAGGATTGGGAAAGCTCAACTTCCGCCATAACTGCTCCAGCACCCGAGCTGGCATATCCGCTGTGTTGAAATGAATCTGGCCGTCCACGATCATGGCGATTTACCCCCTTGGAATTATGCAAACGGATCAATCTCGGCAGGCTGTGTGACTGCATCGAGTCTGGCCTTGATGAAGGTCCTGGCATCCTTCTCCTGGCTGGCTTTCAGGTCTCGCACCCGCTGGACACCGAACTCACTGAGGAATGCGTCCACCTCCTCACGGGGGAGAGACTTCAGCTGTGCCACCAGATCTCCGGCAACACGGGGGTCGATGGGACCGGTGGATTCTGCTCGCTCATTGGCTGTGGGCTTCTCATTACCTCCCTTCTGCGCACCGCCAACACCAGCGATTGCTGCCAGGTCATGAAGCTCTGTTTCGGCAATGCATGCCCGTGTGGCCTCATCAATCTTTTCCTCGGGCAGGATGCTGTAGTTGGTCTTCGAGTCACCGGCATCACCATGCCGCTCGATCTCGAAGAACCACTTGGCGAGGCCGTACTTGTCACGCAGCTTGAGGAGGTCCTTGAACCAGACCGTGCCACCCTCGATGACCTTCATCTCTCCCAATTCGGGGACGAAGAAGTTCAGCATCACCCGAAGAGTGGGCCGCTTCTCGGTATGGATGGCAGGATCGAAATCCTCATACTTGTCTCCAACCCAGACCACCTCCCTGGCGAACGGTTCGCCACAGAAGGCACCCACGACCTTGTCTCCGTTGTTGGCTAGGCGGATGAAGGTGCCGCCTGAATTGGAATGCTTGTCGGCGAGCTTTTGTGCTTTGTCCCAGGTATTAATCGTATTCATCATGACACTCTCCTATTCGATAAAGGCGGCCCCATGCCGCCGGGTTAAGCGATCTCTTTTTGCTGGCAAATAAGTCCGAAGTAACTCATGAGGACATGGCGAAGATGCTGACTTGCGTCATCGGCAGGCAGGTTGTCCTTGCCCTCTATTAGGACAAAGCATTCGAGTTCATTTTGGGGACACTTTTTTTTCACAAGCATGCGGTGAATTTTGGAAATCAGGCGCTGGCGCTTGACCTTCAATCGTTGGTATGCCCGCTGTTTATCAGCCTCATCGTTGTATGCGAAATTCTGATCAATAATTTTGTGGAGAGCTTTTGGTCCCTCAAGTTGAGACAGCAGCAGCACCAGATGCTCTGAGGATATCCGGGTGCTTGCAAATTCAACCAATGCCCGGAGGACCTCTGCAGGCTCTGCCCGATAGCATGACTCAAATGGCGCATCCAGACTGGGCGTTATAGAAAAGTGCTCGTATTCGGCCAGATGGTCCCAATCCCGGTAGTGGGTACAGGCCTGCTCCCTTTGTAGTGAACGAATGTACCGAAATACCCTCCACTGGGTCTTGTGCCGAAGGTAGACACAGGTGAATTGTTTGACCTGGTCGAGAGGAAGTGCCTCAACTGCCTCCAGGAAGAACAGGATGACCAGTTGATCCAAGTCACAGGGAAGAACCGCATTGCCACGAATGCGACCGCGAAGCCAGTCGAGCATAGGCCAAAAGGCGGTAATCAATGCAGCAGACCACAAGACATGAGGATTCTGTTGCTGCTGCCGCACCATAGCCCGAACGAGAAGATCACGCTGCTGGTATTCCAGTGACTGTTGTTCCAGTGCGGTCAGCACTGTAGCGATGTCGTCATACTGAGAAAGTATCGGATCATCCTGCTTTGCCATATTGAATTGCTCTTTGCTTGCCGATGAATGCAGATCTACATCCATACTGTCTGTCAGGTGACAAAGGGCCATTGGCTCCTCCGCTTACGGCGGGGCCCGGGACTTCTCCTGATGGAGAGAAAATGCCCTGGACCTCGTGGAGCCTCTGGCCTGCCGCTCTAAAATTGTTGAAAACAAATCACCTGGCTGGACTGCCCAGCAGGTGAAAACTGCTATGGGTTACCTGCCAGTTGTTGCTTCGGCGGAGCCTATGCCTGTAATTGTTGAATAGTGGTTGGGTTTGCCGCAGCCGCGGCAATGGGTTGTCACCTCCCCCCTGATGAAGTAGGAGACAGACTTGAATCGGCAGGTGACGTCATCCTTACCAATTACCCCCAGGAGTTTACCGCACTCCGTGCAGCACCATTTTGTGGAAGAACTTCCGTTGAGCATGATGACCTCAGAGTTGATGCAAACGGACCATCCGCTTGCAATGAGGTCATCTTGCAGGGCTGTATGGGAACAAATTGGGAAAAGAATGGGAAAAGAATGGGAATGAAATAAACGTTAGCGGGGCAGGTGCTTTTGAATGGTCAGACGCTGCTCAGGCAAGATGATAATGCTGTATGTCGCATCATCGTCCGGCTTAAACCTCTGCTGGTTTGGTCCCCCATGGAATGCCGGGCGCTTCTTGAACAGGTGGTAAGTCCTGGATGATATGGTGGTCCTATCAACCTTTTGACGCATGCTCTTAAATGTCTTCCGGCGACTCTCCTCAGTGGTGAGATTGGGAAGCCTCAGCTTCTCCGGGCACTCAGACCCGTCCTCTCGCTCACTTAAAACCAGGTATGCAATCAACATTGACAATTCAGCCTGGGTCAGTTGCTCCATCGATTCATCGCCGGCTGTCTTCTTCACGCAAATAGGGCGATCGAGCGTCGCATTGACAAAGTGCTCTACCTGCCCATCGAGCTGGCGCCACCGGCCCAACTCTTCTGCACTGCGGATGAACACTGGCCCTGTAACAGTATTGCTATACCCGATGGCCAGCAGACGTTCTTCCTCATCAGCACAAGACGATGGAGGCTCGCAACCTTGACTGGCAGCCATTAGCTTGCCTGTCTTATCCAGGCCAAAGGCCTCGTCACATGCCCAGACCTGCACTCCCTTCTCAGCGAGCCAGGCACGCTCCAGCGGCATCAGTCGGCTGCCAATGGGCACAATCACCAGCATGGGAATCTTGCTGTGCCGGGCTACGAGGAAATCCAATGCGGGACGATATCCCTCCTCAGGGTCAGGCAAGACGAAGAAGCCGTTCTGACAGACACCGCCCGGTAGAGTCCTTTGACCCAAAGCCCATATTCCCCCGATACCAGTCATCGCTTGAGCACGAGAGGAAGAAAATCCTGCCAGTTGCCCAAGATGGCCAGCAAACTTATCCATGGCCAGGGCATATACCGTCAGGTCTGTCTTCTGAAGTGCCAATGGCAGACAATCGGGTTCATCACTGGCACAGACAGCCACAATGTCACCAGGACCGTGCACAACCACTCGCCTTGCACACCCTTGGATGCGCCGGCAGGGGTAAGCAGCAGCAAGTGTTACTTCAGGAATCAGAAAAGTGCGGACGATAGTGCTTAACTCCCCGAGCCAGATCTCCCACTGCTCTCTCACCCCGGCCAGAACCGGCTCACTATCAAGCAGTTTCCACAATGTCTTCCAATATGTCATTCTCAGCCCCATCATTCATGCAAAAGCCCCTGCGGCTGAGCCACTGCTCAATCAGGTCCTCATCTCCATCACGGGTATAGCTGGCAATATTAGGCGGTCTGATCGTGACGCTCCGTGCCGCCATGCCATCGGAGAACTGAACCGAGAAGGTTACCTTGATAAGCCTCCCCGACAACTTGCGTTGCCTGCGCTCCAGGGCAGCAAAGATATCCGTGGCTCTCCTGGTCTCGATCTCCTTCTCCGGCCCGCCCCGATCAATCTGAATCTCCTTGAGCTTGATAGACTCGATCCCATCGACGTCCGAGCACACCAATGCCTGCGCTCCATCATCAATCAGGGGCTGGAGGGTGTACTTCTGTGTTCCGGGAAAGAACTCGGAATCACCGAAGAGATAAAGGCCAAGCTTCTCCCGGTACAGAGCGCCAATCTTCTTGGTCTCTGCGTTCATGGAGAGCTCGCCCAGGTGCGGCTTATAGCAGAGGATGTCGTATATCTCCGGGCGGTAGAAGACACTATCCGGCCCCGAATCCGATATCGCTCCTTCCCTCTTGCAAGGCTGGCCGTGGCGGATCAGGATATGCACGTCTGAGCCACGCTCAAAGATAAAGACCTTTGCCACGGTCCCCCGTTTCAGTTCACCAAACCGGCGGCCAAGCGCATCCTCGAGGCTGGCCAAAGCTGCTGCCGATGGCATACAGAACTCAAAGTCCGATTCCTCTCTTGCCAGGTATGTTTCAAAGGAACGTTTGGCGGTGAGCAGGGTCTTTTCTGCATGGGCACGCTCCAAAAGAGCCGGTGCCACAAGACGAACCTGAACCGCCACATCAGCAGGGGTGGGCTGCTCGTCAAAGCAGAAGGCTCCCTGCGTCTCGGCAGGCAGAGCCTCAATAGCGTTGAGCAGGTAGTCCATGCCGTCATCGGTGGCGAGTTCGTGAACATAGTGGAGATCGTCACCCAGCGCCTGAGGAACCTTCTCGTCTGGTGTCATCAGGATACTGACCAGCTTCTCATAACTGAATGCAGATCCATCGAATGAATTCACGTCGAGCCCGCGGTTGCAAAAATAGACTGCATGGGGCTGCAACAATTTGATGAGTGATTCACGATGGATGGCCTTGAGTGTGTGGGTATTGGAGAATCTCCTGAGTCTGAATGTGGGCATCTTGCGCCTCCCAAATGATCGCCTGTCTTGCAACACTGATGGCTTACAGGCTTCGTTGAATTGCGACGACCTTGCCGAGAATGTTCAGCCGATCATCAGCTACCGTGATGGGTCTATAGGCGGGATTTTCCGGGACTAACTGAATCTCGCCCCCGCTTGATTTAAACCTCTTTACCGTGGCCTCCTCTCCATCAAGGAGCGCCACCACTATGTCTCCATTTGCTGCTGTCTGTTGCTGCCGGACTATAACCAGATCCCCCTCGAGAATTCCGACACCAACCATGCTGTCCCCTTTGACTCGCAGAGCGAAGTGCTTGTCGTGGCTGTTGCCTTCATCATAGGTGACCCATCCCAAGATGTCCTCATGGGCAAGGATCGGCTTGCCGGCAGTAACCACGCCCAGTATCGGAACCTGGCAGCCCTGCTGCTGTAACTGCTGGGAAGCAGGCACCCATGACCGGCCCACGTTCATGGCGTGATCCAGATAGCCCTTCGTCTTGAGGGCCAACATGTGCTGGTGAATGGTCTGACGGCTAAGCAGCAGTTCAGCGGCCAGATCAGCCAGCGAAGGCGGATAACCATTCTGGCGCAGGTACCTCTCAAAGGCCTCAAAGACCAGCCGCTGCTTGTCGGTCAAACCGTCAACCATGATGCACCTCCAAAATGATGGAAGCAGTATATCGACCTCCCGCAATACCTGTCAACCGTCAGGTAGTTGGGGAGATCACATTTTGAATCGGAGCCTCAGAACGCCAGGGTCCGAAGGGATGTGAACAATAATTTCCGGGAATGCGAACATGATTTTCGGGGCAAAGTTCACGCTTTTCCTTAATGATTTCAAGTAGTTAGATGAATTTTGCAGGTGTGAACACGATCCGAAATGGAGAGTGAGATGTGTATACGTATTTTTTTCTACATATATTTTTTTTCTCTCTCCGAAAAACCTCCTTCACGTATACCTAGAAAAATTATTATGTTCACAATGTACACACCACCCCACCCCATGATTCTGACTGGGG
>CAYYWI010000104.1:0-6226 GCA_964475375.1 uncultured Dehalococcoidia bacterium | reverse complement strand
TTCCGCTCGCCGGGATCTGTGCGGGGGGCTCCCGGTAACGGGAGTCCCTACCGCGCCCCCGTACAGGTGTTGGGCAGGAAGTGTTGGATGAGTGAGAGGTGTGGCGCCAGACCTAGATGTAATGGGGCGCTTGGGGACCTGGTGGTATGGAATTGAAGCTTAACAGAACACACATACCGTGGTCCGCAATGACTTCCGGTGCTGTTTGTCAATAAACTGTTCAATAATGGGCTTCTCCGCCGAGTGCTGGCCCAAACGAGTATCTCATTCTCCAACAGCGTGATCGAGGCCTTCTGGCGTATCGTCAAGCACCAGTGGCTCTTCCTGAATAGCTTGGACATGGTTAAAGCAGTGGAGCGTCTGTTCACATTCTACGTCAATTCACACAACACCGAGATTCCCCATTCCGCTTGTAATTGCTTCTCACCCAACATGGGTCAAAGTCGAACTGAATCCGCAGCCAGCTCTTCCATGGAACCATCCTTGAGTCTGTACAGCTTCACAGCGGTCTGCGAGTCAGCACTGGAGCCTTGAGGTGTTATCACGATGAAATTCATGATGCTGCCATTTAGGTTGTTGTGGTCAATCCATGTACCGGAGTTGGCGTAGATGGTCTTGAGGCCGGCATGGTTCTCCCCTGGAATAATCCGTGCCATGTGGGTATGGCCAAAGACTACGATTCGAACGTTGGATTCCGGATTAGAGAAGTACTGAAGTTCCGCCTGATCATCTGTTCCAGAAGCCGGCGCCGCATTCATCAAGGCCTGCATCGTTGGAATATGAACAGCAACATGATTGTGAGTTTGTCGTTCGTCCCAGTTATCTATGGCTCCCTTATAAAGGTTCATGTCGATGAGGCCTCCTGGAACTTCCTGGAATGGCAACAGGTCATTGACAGCATAGGTCTGAGAGAATCCATCGATGTTTGTGACCAGGACCGGGTCATCGAAGTTGTTCTCAATTGGAAAACTCTCAATCAGGGCTTTCCAGAGGTTCCAGTAGGCATAGGCAAGTTCCTGACTGGAGCCACCTTCAGCATTCGGGGTTACTTCAGGAATAGTGTCTCCCGCTGTCTCGCATTGTTGTGCAACATGCAGAGCGGCAAAGCGGGTAAAGAAGTACCCGGGAGGAAGAATGGAATCGGGGGCAATTGTAGCGTTGGACAGGGGATCCGGAGCACAGAAGAAATTGTATCGATGTCCATGCTCAATGGCGATTTCCGGATGGTCCAGTGGGAAGTAGGTTCCCAGGCCCTGTATGTCGTCCCTAGCCTGATTTATTCCAGGAAGAATGCTGTCCACATTCTCGGCGGTGATGGTCAGGTCGTGGTTGCCAGGTATGTAAGTCACCAGGATATCACCATCCTCGATGATTCGATTGATGGTACCAATCACCTCCGAGTTCACGGTCGCAATCCGCTGAACGAAATCTGCCTGGTCCTTCCCATCATAGGTGTCCGTTGTGGCTGGGATGAACCACTCGTCAAGCATGTCACCAGCGAAGACGAGTTCACGAACAGTAGGAGAATCCGCCACATCGTTCAAGAATGCTACCAATGCGGGCAGATTCTCTTCACACTCTGCGTAGGCAAGATCCGCTCCCAGGTGGATGTCGCTGATGACTGCAATCTGAGTTCTTTGTCCGCTTCCGTCATTCAGCGGACCCACCACCGGTTGACTGCTCTCCTCGCAAGCCAGGGAGAAGGTCAGGGAGATGAGAATAGACAACCATGTCAGCAGGGTTGAACATAGAGATGAGTAAGGGGCACATCGGCTTGAATTAAGCTTCATTTTATTGTTTTCTCTCCATAAGTGCGTGCTAAATTAATTTTCAACTTCACAAGCTTAGAAATTTTAACAGTGGGACCGCATATTGGTCGCTGAACTGGTCTGCATAGTACACGGTTAGATGTGACTCTGGTACATCAAGGTGCAGTCGGCTGGACGTCACGCCCCTGGATGCCCAGGAAATCCATTCCATCAATGTCATGTAATACCTGACCATACAGCCCCTTCCCTTGTACTCCTGCAGCAATTTTCCAAGCCGGCATGACCATAACACGGACTTGTGCAGGATGGAGCAGCATTTTCTTCCATCTTCTTCAGTTGTTTTGGAAGATTGCATTAAGTGGGGAGCGCATACAGAGCATCCAGGAAGCCCCTGCGAGCCGGGATATATTCGGGATCAGGACTTCCTGAGAGGCCTGACTGTGGGGGCTGGCCTCTGTTTGGCTCCCCATTCGAGCAGCCAGACTCATGGGGTCTCGGAGGGGGTGGTGTGGAAAATCGTTTGTAAGAACAAGTGGTTCTGAGCTTTATCTTCGTCCAGAGTAACAGAACACACACTCAACTCCTTGGCATCACCTGAATGTGTCCAACCTCTTTCTGCAGAGGGTGAGCATCTGGTCGACCTTGGTCTTGATGTCGTGGTCTAGGCTGATGTTAGGCAAATATGCATCGTCTAGCGCCTGGCCGAATCGCTCAAGCATCTCATCAATGGTGGTATTGGCCCTGCCTGCCAGAATGCCAGCTGTGGAGGCGAATCTAAGGAAATCGCTCCGTCGGAGACGGTCATCCTTGCCATTGAGCTTGAGTGCCATCCGATCACTTTCCAGTCCTGGGAAGACTCGGGTTGTGACCGCATCGTATAGCGGCCCGAGCCTCACTTTCTGGAAACTACTGGCACCTGGCGAGGCGATCTTGAGCAAAGCGACATTCTTCAGATGCATGTCTCCGTCAGCAATGAGCCAAGCAAATAGGGCACGCTTGAGGATGAGCAGCAGATCTTCATCGGGGGAGGTTGAAAGTGAGCGAATCGCACGGGCAATACCCTCGATGGTACCGGTATATTTGGCATCAGGGGAAAGATTGAGTACCGAGCACAAGTCCTCAAGAGCGATCTGCCTGCGGTCTCCGGCATCAGTGCGGATATCGAAGCGCTCAATAAGCAGGGCTGGCGGCATACCATCCGGCATGGGAACCAGTGCGATGTCGGGTGCATCCAGTCCCACATGTCGTCCAAGTGTCACTGCGAGGTATTCAATGACTGGCAATGCTCCAAAGCCGCCCGTACCAGCAGGCTTGAGGATGTGGGTGAACGGCTGCCCGGTGCTTGAGGAGAGGAGCCCATGCTCATCTAGGAACATCGGTGCCTTGATTTGAATGCCGGAAATACGGGGTGAATCGGGTCTGGAGAGGACCAGGGCGAGGTTGTCTTCAAAGTTGCGTTCGAGCTCAACACAACGAGGTCCGGTGTAGACCCCGGTAAAGAGGCCGTTGCATGTGTATGTTGCCAGAGGGCAGACTAGCCGGTCAGCAGGTAATGCTGCCGGTGCCTCCTCCGGCTCCGCTTCTGTCTGAGCACTTGCAGCAGTGATAGTTATGTTCGACATATAGCGCTTGCCAGACTTCAGGATCATCCGCTCGTCTTGGACTCGTAGGACTTGTCGGAGCCAACCCTCGGGTAATAGCGAGAGAATGAATGGCGGCAGCTTGCCGGGGACCCGCTGCTGAACAAGAGGCAGGTTGAAGCCTTGCTCTGTGCGCCAGCGCCATTCGAAACCATCGTGGCTGAGCAGGCCGATGGGTTGGCCATGCCATGCGACGGTCAGATCAATGGCGGCTTCGTTGCGCAATTTTATCCGGACGGGGCGCTGGTGAAGATAACGCTCCGCTTGCTTGCCTTCACGGTACCAGCCATTCTCGCTTGCCAGTGACCATAAAGCGTTAGCAGCGGCCTCAGTGGTACCGTATTCAGCAAGCAGGCGCTCTGCCAACTCAGTGCGCATGTCGGCATCAATCGAGGTGGCATGTTCACTGCGGATGCGGAACGCTTCAAGGAGGCGCATCCGCGGTGAAGAGACATCAACCCGGAATTCTCCTAGGCCATCATCTATGACCGCTGAGGCGACTGATGGGTGGGCTGGTGTGGTATTTTGGATTATCTCAAGAGACCTGAGCCGTGTGCGCTGGTTGCGGGGGCCGCTGATAAAGAGTCGGCCATCTGAAGTAGGTGCTAGCAATATGGCGCTTGCGCCCGACAGATAGGAGCGAAGGGAGATGTATCGGGCGATGCGGATCGCGTGGCGAAGGATGGCCACTTCAATGTCAGCAGCAGTAGAGGATACATAAACGCCTCGCATGAGCTGGAGCAGTAGGCCGTTTTTCGCCTGAGAGTGGGCTCGTGCTTTGTCGATGTTCTCGCCTACTAGGTAAATCATGGTCCTAACTTTCTCGCATCTGACATGCGATAAGGTTGGGAGGCTTTAGGGGAATTGTCAAGCCCGCATTTTAACTTTCTCGTATGTGAAATTCGAAAAAGTTGCCCGCAATTTTTGCAGATCACCGGTTTGTGGCTATGGTTGGGTAGTGGGCAGTCAGGCGCTGACCTCGTAATCGCAGCGGCTGGGCAGACCTTCGTCGTAGAGGTCAAAAAGTCTACTGGAGCGGCCCCCATCGCCGCCGCTTCCAAGAAGGTGCTGTATCTAGCAAAGCAGCTCCACGGGCGGGCAGTTCCTCTCCTGGCTGTGCCGTTCATGGGTGAAGTCGGACGACGCTTGTGCAAAGATGTAGGCGTTGGCTGGCTGGACCTAAGTGGCAACGCTCACATCATCGCCCCGGGCATCCGCGTCATTATTGATGGTAGACCTAACCGTTTCCGCTCTGTCGGGAGACCTCAGAACACCTTTGCACCAAAGAGCGCAAGAGTCGTACGGAGGCTGTTGATTCACCCATCCGAGGCACTTACCCAGAGACAGATCGCTAACGCCATTGACATGACGGATGGGTACGTCAGTAGGATTGTCGGGCGACTTGAACATAAGGGTTACCTCGTCCGGGAAGAAGGTGCGCAGTCCACCCGAAGGCCCCCGCCCTGCTGCTCGATGCATGGCGCGAAGCCTATCAGTTTTCGAAGCATACTATCTACCGGGGCCATGTTGCGGCGCGATCGGGGGACACCCTCCTGCGGTTCGTTGGGGACACACTTTCGGAACAGGGAATCGAGCATGCGGCTACCGGACTTGCCGGTGCGTGGGCCCTGACCCGCTTCGCCACGTTCCGGATAGCTACGCTCTACCTGCCGACAGACCCGTCGCCCGTGCTCCTCGAACGACTTGGATATCGGTAGGGCCCGCGTGGTGCGAATCTCTGGCTGGTGGTGCCAAACGACGCTGGCGTGTTTCAGGGGGCCGTTGAGAAGGACGGCATCTGGTGCGTTCACCCGGTGCAGGTCTACCTCGACCTCAAGGAACATCTCAAGCGGGCTCCCGAGGCTGCTGAACGCCTCCTATCGAGATGCTGACCTGGAGGCATAATGGCTGACAAACTTAAACGAGCGTCGGATTACAACAGCGAGCAGGCTGAGCTCGTGCGGTCAACCTGCCTCTATGTCGCAACCAAGCTCGGCGATATGATGGACGACCTCGTTATCGTCGGTGGGCTTGTGCCCTCTCTCATCGTCGACCAGACTATGCTGGCGCAGGATGTCGAAGCCCATGTGGGCACGATTGACCTCGACGTTGGCCTGCAACTGGCGCTACTCGACGAGGGACGCTATCGTAAGCTCACCGGGCGCCTGCGTGATGCCGGATTTTCGATGGACAAGAACGACGAGGGGAATCCGACCTGCCAGCGATGGACGATCACCAACTCCGGTACGGTGACAGTCGATTTCCTCATTCCATCCTTTCGTGAAACTGACCGCCCAGGTAAGCTCCGTAACATTGAGCCTGACTTCGCTGCAATTATTGCTCCTGGCCTTCGCTGCGCGTTTCGCGACCGGCAGCATGTATCCATACAGGGGCGCACGCTCTTTGGCGAGAAAGCCAAGCGTGACGTCTGGGTCTGCGGGGCTGGCGCCTACGTTGTGCTCAAGGCTCTTGCGTTCGATAGCCGTGGAGAGAACAGGGACGCCTATGACCTGTTCTACATCGTGCGGAACTACGGGGTCGGTGTGGATGAGGTAGTCGCCAAGCTCAAGCCACTGCTGGACTATGAGGAGGCGCAGAAGGCCCTCGACATCATGCGTCGTGACTTCACAGACCCGGAAAGTGTGGGGCCAATGCGTGTTGCTCAGTTCTTTACTGGCGGTGTCGATGATTCAATCCAGGCTGATGTTGTGGGGTTCGTTCGCAGCCTGCTGCGTATGCTTGCAGGAGATATGTGATGTGGGGAGTGGGCTGAGGATTCCATCTTTTCGCTTGTCGTAATTCTGAAAGAGGGCACTG
>CAYYWI010000103.1:0-6257 GCA_964475375.1 uncultured Dehalococcoidia bacterium | reverse complement strand
GCGAAAAAGTCCGCTGAAAAGAACTTTGCAGGTCAAACTGCGGAAGTTGGGCTAGTACGCCTGATAGCCGTATCTGGGGTACTTCCCGGAGACAACCAACTCCAGCACACCGTAGCCGACCTCTTTGCCGCAGCGCAGTTTGCACGAAGTGTCATCCAGAAATGAGACATCCTTGAGGACGTCCTTATCCGTCAGGTCCAGCTTGAAGCCGTCCATCCAGTCTCCACCGAACCACTGGCCATGCACGAACCCCTTGTACCCAAAGTACCCGCCGGCCTTGAGACAAGCGTAGTTCAGCGGCTTGAATGAGATCTCAGTCTTCGATCCGTCTGCGGCAACCAAGGCTACCTTTCCGGTTGTCAACTTTCTGATGTCAGGCTGGAACTTGAAGTCGTGCTCCACCTTGACAGTCCTGATCTCCTTCTTCGTGCTTCCGTAGGGGTAGAAGATGGCTCCGCTGGAGAGGGTCTGCTCCCCATCCCATTCCTCGCGGATATGGTAACAAGCGCCCCAGCCCTTGAACTGCATGACGGCCCAGCTGTAGAGACCCCCTTCAGGGATGTCGATTTCCACCATCTGTTCCGGGACTCCGCCGGCGCGTCGGATTCCCCAGGAGTGGTCTCTTTCCACGTAGCATGACCCTTTGTCCAGCTTGATGGTCTTGCCCTCGTATTTGATCCAGCCACTGCCTCTGCCTACCTGGTTGTAGCGGTCGGAATCCTCGATTACTCTGCCCTTGAAACGGCGCCACTGATGGTCTTCCTCGTGGCAGGGCATTATCCCTTCGAACTCAACGTCATAGCTGAGTCCGTGCTTGTTGTCTTCGAGGCGTGAGCGCACTCTCTTCATAGGTTCCAGGATGTCATAGATAAACGGCCCAACCCTGACCTCGTCTCGAAGAGGCCGCAGCTCGCGTGATGCCCTGACATTGTACTGAGTCTTGCCTTCGATGGTCAGACAGGCGAAAGCATCGATGACGTTGCGGTTGGGGTACAGGCCAAATCCATGACTGAGATGGTAC
Organism: uncultured Dehalococcoidia bacterium; assembly: GCA_964475375.1. Taxonomy (GTDB): domain Bacteria; phylum Chloroflexota; class Dehalococcoidia; order UBA2247; family RBG-13-53-26; genus JAFGCL01. Next base: position 5,236 of record CAYYWI010000103.1, on the reverse strand, counting down.
TTCCCTGCATTGTCGTGGTAATGGGCAATGACTCTCTCAGTCCACTCACGGGCACTGGTATTGACATGATCAAAGGTTGTGGCAATCTGATGGCAAAGGAACTCGTCATACCTGGTGAGCATGTTTACCCCCTTCTTGGCGGATTTAGCGGCAAGCCCGAACCCCGTCGGGAGAGGATAAAACCGGAGCAACCTGTCGTCTGTCAGGGAATCCCTGACAGAATTTCTCAAGCTACCGCTGATGTGCCCCTTGTGGTCCGGCCTGTTTGTCGCGCTGCGCGCCAGAGGATACAATTACCAATAATTCGGTCGCAAATCCAGATCAGGTTGACTAAAGGGGATTCTGATGACATCAGCAGATAAAAGCATCCTGGCAGCGTTCTTCGAGCCTCGCAGCGTTGCTATTCTCGGTTCAATGAGGGAACCGGCGGGCGAGGCGCTCACCGTAATATCCAATATGCTCGAGTTTGGCTTCTCCGGGAAGATATTTCCGATCAGCCGTTCCAGCAGTCAGGTCAAGGGCATGAAAGCCTACCCGGCGATCAGTGAGGTGGAGGATGCCGTTGACCTGGCAATGATCATCACGCCGCCTCCGACCGTGCTGCCACTGATCGAGCAGTGCGGTCAGAAGGGTATCAGGGCAGTGATCGTGGCCACTGAAGGTTTTGCCGAGGCCGGCCCGGAAGGGCGCGAGATGCAGCGCAAACTGGTGGAGACGGCCCACCGCTATGGCATGCGTCTGCTGGGACCGAACACGCTGGGCGTTCTGAACACACACAACGGTCTGGTAACCGGCCCCTATTTCCTTGGCGGCAACAAGCCTCCGGGCGGCGGTGTGAGCTACTGCACCCAGACCGGCTTCCTCACCTTTGGGGTGCATCCCATCCGGGACATCGGCTATCCCATCAGCAAGATCTGTGATTTCGGCAACAAGTGCGACGTCAATGAGCTTGAACTCCTTCCTTTTCTGGCAGGCGATCCGAGCACGAAGGTGATATGCATGCATCTTGAGGACGTGAAGGATGGAAAAAGATTCACGGAGGCAGCTCGGAAAGCAGTGGCTCAAAAGCCGGTCCTGGTTCTGAAACCGGGCCGCAGTGAGGCTGGGGCCAGAGCCGCCTCGTCCCACACCGGATCACTTGCAGGAGACGACCAGGTCTACGAGAACGCCTTCAAGCAGGCTGGCGTTATCAGACTCAGAACTTGGCGAGAGTACTGGGAAGTGCCGAAGACGCTGGCACTGCAGCCGCTTCCGAAGGGAAACCGCGTTGCGGTGATCACTGCCACCGGTGGTGCGGGAGTCTTGTTGATCGACGCAGCAGCCGAGTACAAGATGGTTCCGGCAACATTCACTGCTGCCACGCAGAGTCAACTGGGGAAGCTCTCGCCAAGATTGGGCAACAACCCGGTCGATGTCGGCCCGCTGATGTCCGTGAGGGAAGCGCCATTCAGTGTATACGAAGATACTGTCCCCTTGGTGCTGTCCGATCCCAATGTGGACTGCCTCACAATTGTGTGCCACCTCGGACAGCCGGTAGTGAAGGTGCTCACCGGATTGGTCCCCTTCATATCGAAAGTCGGCAAACCCGTGACGGTCTTCGGATACGGCGTTAACCTGGCAGACATGCAGGAGGCCGCAAAACAGATAGAAGCTCTGGGACTGCCGACTTATCTGGACCTTGAGAGTGCCATGAAAGCGCTTGGGGTCAGCGCAACATACTCTCGAATCCGGTCAAGGTTGCTCAGAAATATCCAGGCACTGTAGCAGGCCAGTGTGTTGCCTGTTTGTGCGCAGCTACTTCACCAGATGCTCTGGCATCCTGACCGCCACCACCTCTCCCCTGGCACAAACGGTGCCATCAGCGGAAAGCGCGGCCGCCATGACGACCTTGCGTCCCTTGATCTCTTTCACTAAGGCTCTTACCTCCAGAGGGACGCCGAGCGGCGTCGGGCGCAGATAGTCCACATGCAGTGAAGCTGTCACGAACCGGAGTGCCGGCTCCGTTCCCATAGCCCGGCCTTCGGCTTGAAACGAAGCGGCAGAGGCTGTTCCAGTGCAGTGGCAATCGATAAGAGAGGCAATGAGGCCGCCATATACATATCCGGGAATGGCGATATGATAGGGCTTGGGCAGAAACCTGCAGACGGACTCCTCACCATCCCAGTAGCTCTGGATATGAAGACCGTATTCGTTCAATCGACCGCAACCGTAGCAGTGACTCAGTTGGTCCGGATAGTGGTCCTGGAAGGCTTTCTCACTCACTTTGCTATCCTTTCTCAAGCATGTTCAAACCCGAACAGACGGCTGGCGTTGCGTTCTATTCCTCAATCCTGAATTCCCACTGGCAATGGACTTCATCCTTGCTCTTCCGCGGAGGGAGCTTCAGCGGCACCACCTTCATCTTCGGATTAATGGTGCGCGCCCTGATCTGCAACAGCTCGGTCTCAATCATGCGGCAGATCTTCTTCTCCCTTCCTTCACCTTCCTTCTCCAGGGCCAGGAGCGTGGGACAGCGGTTCACTGTCCATATGCCGTGATTATGGTTTTCCAGGTGAACGCGGCAATCCAGACTCCATGTCCACGGGCTCATCTGAAGACACTTCAGCAAAGCGGTGACGTCATCACCTTCGATGTTGAACAGCTTGCGGGTGATCTCAACGTCGTGGACCTCCATCCTGTCCCAGACTGAGCGGTCGCAGTCGAAGGCCAGGGCGTCGTTCATCCTGGTTTTTACGGCCAGGTACCACGTGCCGTCCAGAATGCGTATGTAATTCCCGTAGGCCTTCAGGGCCTTAAGCATCAGCTCTTTGGAGAAGTCATCGTACTTCAAGGCGCTGTCCAGCGCGCCGCTGTAGTCTGTCAGTTCTGCCATGTGCACCTCCTCTGCATAACCAGAATACCCCACTGAGAGGTCTCAGGCAAAAACGCGGCTTTACCGAAGGGCCAGTTCGGGCACCCACCACCCATCTGTCTGATACTTACTTGTAATATGTTGGACAGAGCCGGTGAGATATTTGAGATCGCCTCCCCTAGAAGGGCATGACCCCCTGTGCTACGCTTCTTTTCCGGTGGCGTCCTTTCTATAACCTCTGCCACGAGTCTGGCTCGGATTGTCCCGAAAACCGAGTCTTGACCTAAGGAGCAAAATGGCGGTAGCAATCAAAAGACGAAAGCTTTCCGAAAAAGGCGACCAGTTGTTCAGCGAGAGCAAGTGGGAACCAGCCATTGAGGCCTATGACAAGACACTCAGTGTGAACCCTGAAGATGCTGCTTCTTGGAAGAACCGGGCGGCGGCCCTGGCCAACCTGCAGCGATTTGAGGAAGCTGTGGAGAGCTATGACAAGGCGCTTGAACTGGATCCGGGCGACGCATCGGTCTGGTACAACCGGGCCTGCGCCCTTGACGAACTGAAGAGATGCGCAGAGGCAGTTGAAAGCTATGATAAAGCGCTGGCTCTGGATCCGAATCATGCCCAAGCCTGGAACAATCGAGCCAATGCCCTGTACACCCTGAAGCGGTACCTGGAGGCAGCCGAGAGCTATGACAAGGCGCTCTCACTGGAGCCAAACAATGCCTCAGCATGGAACAATCGCGGAAATTCCTTCTATATCTTGAAGGGTTATCAGAAGGCCGTGGAAAGCTATGATCAGGCGGTCACCATAGACACCGCCAATGGCGGGGCATGGCACAACCGCGGCAACGCACTGGCCCGTTTGGGTCGGCATCAGGAAGCAGTTGAAAGCTACGACATAGCACTTAGCATTCGGCCGGAGAACGCTTCCACCTGGCTCAATCGCGGCAACGCTCTATACATGATGAAGCGGGACTCAGAAGCAATCGAAAGCTATGATGAAGCGCTGGGGATCGATGCCTCTCTGGTAGGAGCCTGGAACAACCGTGGCAATGCTCTGGTCCAAATGGAGCGCTACGAAGAAGCAGTCGAAAGCTACAACGAAGCTTTGGCGCTGGATCCCAACTACGGCGACGCATGGAATGAGTGCGGTACGGCTCTGGCCTGTCTGGAGCGCTATGAAGAAGCTGTACAGAGCTACGACCGGGCCCTGCTCGTTAATTCCAACAGTGCCTCCACCTGGTACAATCGCGGCATTGCTTTGACTCACCTTGCGCGCTATGAGGAGGCTTTGGAAAGCTACGATAAGGCGAAGGCAATCGACCCCGGTCATGCGGAAACCTGGAACAATCGTGGCGCAGCTCTCTATCACCAAGGCTTGTTCAAAGAGGCCCTGGCCAGCTACCAGAAAGCAGCAGAGCTTGATCCGAAAAACACCGGCTACCAGTTCAATGTCATTGCTGTTCAGTTCATTATGGGGCAGGACAAGATCGTGCAGCCGGCCATCGAGCAGTATCTGAACTCGAGACCGATGGACCCGGAGGCCTGGGATATGCAGGGTTGTGTGCTCCTCCGGCTGCATCTCTACAAGGAGGCTCTGACAGCTTTCGAAAGAGCATGTGCCATCAGCCCGGCAAATGCGAAGTATCACTACAACATGGGGGTAGCGCTGCAACGCCTCAACAGGAAACAAGATGCAGCTCGCCATTTCCGCATCTCTGCAAAGCAGGACGGGTCCTTCCAGGAAGCAGGTGAAGCTTTGCGGCTTGTGGATTCGGAGCGCTCAAGCTGGTGGGAGTGGTGGTTTCATAATTCCTGGGCCAGGCGGGTGGCTGGCTTCGTTCTATGCGGACTGCTTCTGACCTATACGGTCCTGCCGCTTTTCAGCGGCGAAGTGGTGATTGCCGGCGGACTTACCCTGAACTTGGGACGCAGTGTCCAGTACTACATATTGCCGGTGTTTCTTATTGCCGCTATTCTTCTATTGCCCAGCATCATGAAATGGGGCAGGCACACTGCGGAGATAGACCCGGTTGTCTCGAGGCAGGAACCGCAGGTTGCGCCTATTTCTACTCCCACGGAGCCCAGCGAGGAAAGGCGCGTCCACGCGAGGGAGTAGTACGCGGCCCGTCTTTGTGACCCGGATCATATCAAACCCCACGGCACATCTATGTGCATCAGCCTCATCCTCTTCTGTCTTGATATGAACGGGATGGCATTCCCTCAAGCGGGATGTTCGGGTCTCCATTAACGGCACTGGTAAATGGGAAGTGAAGATCAGCACAACCAAGAAGAACAAGATGCGCGATCTAAGCTTCTAGATAGGAGCCCCCTCCGGGCCACCAGTGAGGGAGAAAGTCCACTCGCGCAGCAGAGGGGGCGCAG
>CAYYWI010000102.1:5855-6280 GCA_964475375.1 uncultured Dehalococcoidia bacterium | reverse complement strand
TTTCATGATTCAAAAGGCCACCGTTGGGTTACCTTCTTAAATGAGTTGACACGTATCTTCCGCCCCATCTCGCTCCCGCTGCGGACAGCCTCCAACCCCCGCCGGGCCTTGGCTGCGTCGCCGACGACGTATACCTCCTTCACCTTGCCCTGGAGCTGCTTCGATAACTCGTCCTTCGGTCTGACGCCGCAAGCCAGGACTATGGCATCAAAGCCATCCCAGATTTCCTCGGATCCGCCTCGTGATATGACGACAACGCCCTTCGGGCGAATCTCTTTGATCTGCGTAGACACGAACGTCTTGATATTCAGGTTCTTTGTCCTGTTCATCAGATGCCACCTGACCGTGCCGCCCATGTCAGCGCCGATGCGTTTGAGCATCTCCACCAGCACCACTTCCTTACCCTGCTCAGCCAGGAATTCCGC
>CAYYWI010000102.1:0-5845 GCA_964475375.1 uncultured Dehalococcoidia bacterium | reverse complement strand
CTGCTGGGTCAGAACAAGAACATGCCAGACGGCTCGGTCAGCCGCCCGTCGCTGAGCACCAGCACCCGCCGCCCCACCACTCGCCCACCAAGTACGTCCCAGGCCGTCATCACTTCCTGGTTGCCCACTCCGGGAATCGGGGGGACTAGGGGTTTCGCCCCCGTGGCCACCAGCACCACATCGGGCTTGACCTCCTTCACCAGTGCAATCGTCACCTTCGTGCCGCACTTCCATTCCACACCAAGCTTGTCCAGTTGGCCCACCAGATACCTCAGAAGCAGCAGGTGATCCTGCTTGTGCGGCGGCTTGGACGCCAGCAGCCATTGCCCGCCCAGGTCCCTGCTTTCCTCATAGACAGTGACCTTGTGCCCTCTTGCCGCAGCTACCCGCGCTGCTTCCAGACCGGCCAATCCTCCACCGATGACCATGACCTTCTTCGGCTGCCGTGCAGGCACAATCACCATTTCCCGCTCTCTACCTGCTTCCGGGTTGACCGTGCACGTGATCGGAGACACCGGGGTCGGATCGCCATCGATGCACACATTGCAGGCAAGACACCGCCGGATTCCTTTGAAGTCACCTCTGGCCGCTTTGTTGGGCAACTCAGGATCAGCCAGCAGCCCTCTGGCCACCGCAATCAGGTCAGCTTTTCCAGATACCAGCACCTCATCCGCCACAAAGGGATCGTCCAGACGGCCGGCCACCGACACCGGAACCCTGACGGCCTTTTTGATTCCCGCCGCCAGAGGCACATTGCAGCCGCGCGGCTGATCATAAGGCGGCACTATCACCGGGTATGAACCGTACGCTCCACCCGACACGCCGATCATGTCGGCCCCGGCCTCCTCCAGCAGCTTCGCTGTCTGCTGCGCCACATCCACAGTTGTCCCGCCGGGCATATAGTCCGAGCCATTCATTCGAACGCTGACCGGGAAATCCTTCCCCACCCTTTCTTTGATGAGCCCGACGATCTCCACCACAAACCTGGCTCTGTTCGCCACGCTGCCGCCATACTTGTCCCCACGCTTGTTGGTCAGAGGCGACAGGAACCCACTCAGAAGATAGCCGTGGCAGCCGTGAAGCTCGATCATATCCAGGCCGGCCTCCCTGGCCCTTCGGGCTGCTTCGGCGAATTTCTCCACCAGACCCTCAATCTCACCGGTGGTCAACTCGCGCGGCACCTCGTCCCTCGGCGTCAGCGGAACCGGCGACGCCGCCACCGGTTTGTAGCCCTGTATTTCACCACCCTGCCTTCCCAGATGCATCAACTGGATGCCGATGCGCGCCCCGCAGGAGTGCATCAAATCGGCAAACCGCTTCAGTCCCGGTATGAAACTGTCATCGTAGATTCCCTGTTGAATAGGAGAGGCCATACTTATGTCCACTATCCCCGGCGTCAGCACAATGAGGGCCACGCCTCCCCTGGCGCGGGCGGCATAGAAATCGCTCACCGCCTCGTTGGGCGTGCCATCGGTAGCCAGCCGCTCAATCATGGGCGGCATGATGATCCGGTTCTTCAGCTCCAGCTTGCCCACCTTGATGGGAGTGAACAGCCGCTGGAGTTTCTGCTCCGGCGATCTTGATTCAGATTGTGTCCCTCTTGATTCCTCAGACATCTGGCTCCTTCTTAATCGCTATTGTCTGCGCTCAACACCATCCCCCAATCACGGGGGATAAAGAACGCAGAGGGGCTTTGCCCCTCTGCACGCCCATGGGCGGCACACAAAAAAGGAAATCACGTAGGGGCTTGATTCATCAAGCCAACGTTGCGGACACCCAAAGAACCCTCCGCATCTTTCTGAAATCATCCACCGGCCGGTCTCTGCAAGGCTGCCTTGAAGAAGGCAGCCACCTCCTTAGCAACCTTGGCTTCGAACCCCCACCAGAAATGATCCGCCCCAAAGATGATCTCACACCGGCTTGGCTGAGCAGCCTGACCGGCCAGACGCTTCACCTTGTGCGGCGAAATGAACCCGTCTTCGCTACCGCTGACGAAAAGCTTTGGGACAGTACATGTCTTTAATCCTTCCCAATCCGCACCATCCAGGAACGGAGAAACCAGTCCCACGGCCTGAACCCTCTTGTCTCTGAGGGCCACAGGCGTGACCACCTTCGTCCCGAAGGAATAGCCGGCCAGTCCCAGTCGGCTCTTGTCAACCCCCTCCCGGGACTCCAGAAAGTCCAGCGCCGCAATCACATCGTCCTGCTCGCCAATGCCATCTTCGTGGCTGCCCTCGCTGCAGCCAACCCCACGGAAATTGAACCTCAACGTGGCGATGGACTCCTGTACAAGACTCTGACAGATCACAGAGACAACGTTGTTGTGCATGTCCCCACCGTAGAGCGGGTGCGGGTGGCATACCACCACCGCCGGAAATGGCGCTTCGCCTTTGGGTTTTTCAAAAATCCCCTCCAGCACGATCCCAGACGCAGAAAACCTTACGCGCTCCTGACTCACTTCTTTCCTTTCCACCATTCCTTGATTCGTGCCTTGATGTCCCTCTCATAGCCCTGGTCGCTGGGACGATAGTACAACCTGTCTTTCAATTTATCAGGCATATTCTGTTGTTCCACAAAGTGGCCTTCGTAATCATGGGCATACTTGTACCCTTTGCCGTAGCCGACATCCCGCATCAGCGAAGTCTCCGGGTTGCGCAGGTGCAGCGGCACTGGCTGATGTCCCGTTCGCTTGATATCACCCTGTACCTCCGAGTAGGCCCGGTACAGCGAGTTGCTCTTGGGGGCCGTGGCCAGATAGACCACCGCCTCGGCCAGCGCCAGGTTCCCTTCAGGCATCCCCACGAAGTGCACCGCCTGCTGCGCGGCAACGGCCACCGTCAGCGCCTGGGGATCGGCCAGGCCCACATCCTCAGAGGCAAAGCGTATCAGCCGCCGGGCGATATACAGCGGGTCCTCTCCGGCCTCCAGCATCCGGCCCAGCCAGTAAAGAGAGGCATCGGGGTCTGATCCGCGCAGTGATTTGTGCAAAGCGGATATCTGATTGAAGTGCTCCTCACCCGCTCTGTCGTAGAGCAAGGCGCGATGCTGCAGGGCATCCTCAATGGTAGACAGCGAGATTCTTCTCTTGCCCTGCTCGTCAGGCTTCGTGGTCATGGCCGCCAACTCCAGGGCGTTCAGCGCTATGCGGGCGTCACCGTTGGCCATGGCCAGCAAGTGCTTCAGAGCGTCCTCCTCCACTTCCACCTTCAGTTTGGCCAAACCCCTCTCGGGGTCCTCCAGCGCCCTCTTCACCAGAACGCCCACCTGATCAGCGGTCAGGGCATTCAGCGTGAACACCCGGCACCTTGAGAGCAGAGGCGCGATAACCTCGAAAGACGGGTTCTCCGTCGTGGCACCGATCAGCGTGATCGTGCCATCTTCAACGTACGGAAGAATGGCATCCTGCTGAGCCTTGTTGAAGCGATGAATCTCATCAATAAAGAGGATGGTCCTCTGCTGATGCATTCCCCGCCGCTTCCTGGCTTCTTCGACAACCCGGCGCAGGTCGGCAACACCGGAACTCACCGCCGAAACCGGGCTGAAATGCGACTTGGTGATAGAGGCAATGACGTTGGCCAGAGTGGTCTTGCCGCTCCCCGGCGGCCCCCAGAGGATCATGGATGACAACTGGTCAGCCTCAATGCTTTTGCGCAGCACGCGGCCCTCTCCGACCAGATGCTCCTGCCCCACAAAGTCGGCCAGAGTCCGGGGACGCATTCTGGCCGCCAATGGTGCTTCCTGGCTCATCAGGCGCTCGCGCTGATAATCAAAGAGGTCCATCCTGCAACTCTCTCCCTCAGTGTAAGCAAGAAGCGGCCATTTGCACAGTGGGTTGACACCCTGGAATTTCGAGGAAAACCCGCTCCATCCACATGTTAAGATCGCCGCCCCAGACGCCTCACCCTCTCCAACTCCTGATTAACCCTGGAAAAGACCGCATCGCGATCGTCCCGCACCCTTCGATCCCTCTGCCTGGCCCTCGCCCAGTCATCAATCGAAGCCAGTATCTCATAGTGGACCGCGCCATCGGCGGCGACCACAGGAATTCTCTCCAGCGGAATGCCCAGCGACCTCAAGCCGTTCTCGTATGCCGAATCCCTTGATGGGTCATAGACCTGCCATTTGCCAAGATAGACTTCGCATTGGACGTGGTCCTGCACAGCCGGCAGATTGCCGAACTGGGCCGCTACGCTTTTTTCCCGTTTCATCACATACCCCAGCAACCTGCGCTCCGACTTGATCTTGAATATCCGGTACCGGGCCGGAATCGACAACGCCCGCGACATGGCCACCAGCAGGTTGGTCTTGCCACTGCACATCCCCCAGCCTTTTTTCAGCGTCTCCGACGCTTTCACGTCCCAGTCTTCCAGACCATAGGGCAGTTCTTTCACAAACACGTACACTCGCTGAAACCTCTGCTGGTTGTCCGTACAACCCTGCACCAGACGAGAGGCTCTCTCACGGACATCCGTGCTGGTGTCGAAGTCACAGAAATCGCTGGGTTTTAGAAATTCCTCGACGTGTTCCATAGTCTTGATTATGAACAGTCGCCGCGCAATTGTCACGGCAATGCGTCTTGTCGATTCGGGGCATCAACCTCATGTACGGTGGAGATGGTATATGTTCACGCTTCGTGGTGCTGATGAGTCAGATGTGGGTCGGGAAGAGCGAAGCGAAACCCGCCGACACGTCTCCCAATCTTGGGGGAGAGAGAAAAAATGGGACATCTTAATTAAAGAAGAAAGACATTCAGCAGGATCTTATGCCTCAGCCGTTGGTTCGATAACAGCGAGTTCAGCGTCCCGCAGAGACCGGGTTGACAGTGCCGCAGTGAGGGCACCTGATACTTTGGCCCTTGAAATTCGGCGGCACTCTGATCTTCGTGCCACACTGGCAGTTGACCAGCCCGTAGTTGCTCATCTTCCACATCAGGTCGGAGGTCTCTCTGACGCGCTCGACCTTCTCCGGCTCCGGCTCAACGGCTCCCGGCGTGCGCACTGCTATGGTCGGTTCACCCACCAAAGCAGAGTGGGGGACAACGCCCCTCCCGGACTTGGTCACTTGCCCGTAGGCCATATTGTACGCTGACAGCGAAGCACCCCCAGCCATGCTGCGCAGGATTCTGATCCTCTCACTGATGGGGGGATGTGTGCTGGTAAGGTCGGCGGCCGCCCGGCCTTCCTTGCGAAACGGGTTGGCGGTGTACATCGGGGCAAATGCCTGATTGGCCGACTTCAGTTCAACAGCGGAACCGGAGATCTTCTCCAGCGCCGAGGCCAGCCCCTCCGGATATCTGGTATACAGCGCTCCGGAAGCATCCGCCAGGTACTCCCTTTTCCGGGAGACGGCGTAATAGATCAACTGGGCAAAAATGGGGGCTAGTATAGCCAGAACAAGAGCAACAATCAATATGACAGCCCCACCACTTCCACCACCCCCGCGTCTCCCCCTGCCGCCACCACTGAAGATCATGATCCTGGTTCCATACCAGGCCAGGATGACGATAGTCCCCAGCATCACGCTGCAGAGCGTCATCAGCAGAACATCGCGATTCTTGATGTGGGATATCTCGTGAGCCACCACGCCCTGCAGCTCGTCCCGGTTCAACTTCTGCAGCAATCCGGAGGTGACCGCCACCGCTGCATGATTTGGGTCTCGCCCCGTGGCGAAGGCATTCAGAGCCGGATCGTCGATGATGTAGACGTCCGGCATCTTCTCCAGACCGGAGGCGATTTTCATCTCCTCCACAACGTTCCACAAACGGGGATGGTCGTCCGGCCCAATTTTCCTGGCACCGGAGATGGCGAGCACAATGCTGCCACCCTGGAAATAGGCGATGAGGTTC
>CAYYWI010000101.1:0-6448 GCA_964475375.1 uncultured Dehalococcoidia bacterium | reverse complement strand
GCCGACCCGACGCCGGGTCAGGTCAGGAGACCTGACACCCACAGAACCAAATACTCACTGTAACCCCCCTGCCCCCACTCTTGGGGGGAAAACAAGAGAAACCTGGGGACACCCCAAACCCCGGCAGCATCCTGCTGCACCTCTTTTGGATTTAGAATTTGGGTTTCAGGATTTTGAGTATTCAGCTCTCCAGGTGCCCGGTGTCGTTCAGCACGCGTAGCCTGTGCTTGTCGCCGGCATATTCAATAACCGTGAGAGATGCATTGGACACCTCCAGACGCCGGTAGATGTCTGCGCTCACCTCCAGGCAATAGGCCACCAGCAGCTTCACAATCACATCGTGCGTCACCGCCAGCACCATTCTGCCTTCGGATCCCTCCATGATTCTGCCGAAGGCCCGGACAGCCCGCTCCCTTACGGTGGCCAAGCTCTCCCCGCCAGGCATCTGGAAATCTCGGGGATTGGTCCTCCACACCTTCCATAGGTGCGGATACTTGGCCGCTATTTCGCCGGCGAACATACCTTCCCAGGAGCCGATCCTCATTTCGCCCAAGTCTTCCAGCCGCTGCACCAGCAGGCTGTGCGGCCCGGCCACTATCTCCGCTGTCCTGACCGCCCTCTTCAGCGGACTGCTGAACACTTCAGATATCGGCCATTTCGCGATTCTCCGCGCCAGTCTCTCCGCCTGCCGCACACCTTCCTCACTGAGGTCTTCATCCGTCCACCCCATGTAACGCCCGTTAACGTTCCACTCTGTCTGTCCGTGCCTCACCAGCAGCAATGTCGCACTCATAGCCCTAGACACTGAACAAGAAGGTGATTACGTCACCATCCTGAACAATGTAGTTCTTCCCTTCCAGACGCAGCAGGCCACGCCTTTTCGCCTCGGCCATGCTGCCGCATTTGACCAGATCAGCGTAGGATATCACCTCCGCCCGAATGAATCCTCTTTCCATATCTGAGTGTATCTTGCCAGCGGCCTTGGGCGCGGGCGTGTCCCGCCTCACCGTCCAGGCTCTCACCTCACCCGAGGCGGTGCTGAAGAAAGACACCAGGCCGAGCAACTCATAGGAAAGCCTGATGATGCGCTCCATGGCACCTTCTTTGACCCCCATGGCTGACCGGAACTCCGCAGCCTCGGCATCGCTCAGTTGCGCCAATTCCATCTCCAGCTTTCCGCAAATGGCTGCTACATTGAACTGAGGGTAGCGCTTCTTCGCCTCTTCCTCCAGAGATGGGGCCTCCGGCAGTTGATCTTCGCCGATGTTGAGCACAACCAGCATCGGCTTGTTGCTGAGAAACTGATAGCTTTCCGCCGCACGCATCTCATCCCTGGACAGTCCCTGGTCCCGAACCGCCACCTCATTCTCCAGAGAGGACTTGATACGCAGGACAAACGACTTTTCCTTGAGCAGATTCTCCCGTTCTGGAGATCTGGCCCCCTTCAGCGACTCTTCTATCCTCTCCAGCCTGCGCTCAGCTATGGCCAGATCGGAAAGCACCAACTCCGCGTTCATAGCGCTGATGTCCCGCCATGGGTCAACCCCTTGTGGTGAAGCGACAGCCTGGTCCATGAACACCCTGGCCACATCGATCAGTGCATCCGTCTTCGTCAGATGGCTGCGCACCGGCCCGGTCACTCCCTCTTTCCTGTCCCCCGAAATGGCCACATCAACGTACTTCACCTCAGCAGGAACCAGTTTCTTGGGCTTCAGGAGGGACTGCAGCCCTTCGAGACGGCCGTCCGGGACCTTCACGACACCAACGTTGGGCTCAGCACCACCCGAAGCATAAGCGCGAGTCTCCGCTTTGCCCCGCGTCAGACTGTTGAACAGCGTGGTTTTGCCGCTCTTTGGCAAGCCGATGATGCCAATTTCCATCTCGGCCCTAGCTTACCATACGTCCTGATGGCCTGCCAGAGGAGTCAATGATAGAATTAGACCGGCGGTTTGGTTTTGGTATACATGCTTTTCGGCCTCGACGACTTTTCGCTCCGGCAGAGGCTGGAGGAGATCAAGAGCACCCTGGGAGACAAGGAGTCGCTGGCGGTCAACACGACTGTGCTGGACGGACGGCGCTTGACGCTGTCGAAGCTGATCGACACCTGCAACACCGTCCCCTTCCTGGCCGACTACCGGCTGGTTATCGTGGAGGGTCTCCTTGGCCGCTTCGAGCAATCCTCCAGCACAAAAAAGTCCGATCTTGACGACTGGCAGACGATCGGCGACTCAGTGTCGGCAATATCGCCAACCACGGTGCTGGTATTAGTCGATGGCAAGATCGCCAGGAACAACACCCTCCTCAAGAAGCTGGCCAAGATGGTCAAAGTGCATGAGTTCCCTGCACTGAAGGGTCCCGGCCTGCAGCAGTGGATCCAGGAGCAGGTGCAGCAACGGAGCGGGAGCATATCGCCTCGCGCGGTGAGGCAGCTTATGGAGACTGCCGGTGAAGACCTCTGGGTGCTGACCAACGAGATAGAGAAGCTGACCCTCTACGCCAAAGGCAGGCGCATCGAGGAAGCAGACGTGCAGCAGTTGACCAGCTTCACCCGTGAAGCCAACATCTTCGCCATGATCGACGCTATCGCCGAGAAGAGACTCCAGGCTGCCATGCGCCTGCTGCATCAGTTGTTGACCGAAGGAACCCCGCCGACCTACCTCCTGACCATGATGTCCCGCCAAGTCCGCCTCATGCTTCAGGCCAAGGAACTGAGCAGCCAGCGGCTGTCTCCTCAGCAAAAGCGGGAGAGCCTCGGATTATCAGCAAACTACCCTGTCGACAAGCTCTTCAGTCAGAGCGCGAGCCACTCAGGGCCGCGCCTGGTAGCCATCTACGAGAAGCTTCTGGAAACCGACCTGGCCATGAAGACCGGAAAATGGCACGATGAACTGGCGCTTGATCTGCTGGTGGCTGAGGTGTGCTCTTGAGACGTGCAGCAGGATCGTATACCGCTGACGAATTTGCGGGATTATTGGACGGCACGGGAAGCAGATGATACAATACCATGTACAGTGCGTGATGACAATGTCAGCTTTTCCAGCATAACCGTGTAGCAATGAGAAATCGCAATCCAAAAGACAAGCATCATTCAACTGTCCCCGAGGTACCCCCTGGATCAGATCACAACCCAGCCATGGAATCCCCTCAGAAGACCACGCCCGCACTGGATTACATCTTCCACCCAAGGTCAATCGCCCTCGTCGGGGCTGCCACCGATCCTGTGCATTGGTGGATAAACGAATACTACATTGATCCGCTGATCACGTTCGGTTATACAGGGAAGATCTACGCCGTCAACCCGAAAGGCGGCACCGCCAAGGGAATGAAGATCTATCCCAGCCTTCGTGACATCGACGGCCCCGTTGATCATGTGATCAGCGCCATCCCTGCGCGAGCCTGCCCCGAGCTTGTCCGGGAATGTCGTGACATGGGCGTCAAGGTCGTCCAGTTCTTCAGCGCCGGTTTTGCCGAAACCGGCGAGCCGGAAGGCATCGAGCTCCAGAGGAAGATCGTGGAGATTGCCAGTGGCAGCGGCATGCGCCTTCTGGGCCCGAACTGCATGGGGCTCTACTGCCCGGCCTCGAAGATAAGCTTCTGTTTCAACTACCCGCAGGAATCCGGCCCGATCGGCCTGATCAGCCAGAGCGGCAGCAACTGCACCTACGTCGTCCGCAGCGCTGCGGTTCGAGGCCTCCGTTTCAGCAAGGTCATCAGCCATGGAAATGCCTGCGATATCAATGAATGCGACCTCCTGGAGTATCTGACTGACGATCCGGAGACAAAGGTCATAGCGGCCTACATAGAGGGAATCAAGGACGGCAGCCGTTTTCGCCGCGTCCTGGCGCGCGCTGCCGCCACAAAGCCCGTGTTGATCTACAAGGGCGGTTTTTCCGAAGGCGGGGGACGGGCGGCCGCCACCCACACCGGCTCTCTGGCCGGGTCCTATGCCGCGTTCGAGGCGCTGCTCAGACAGCTCGGCGCGGTCCCTGTTCAGAGCGTTGGGGAGATGGTCGACATGCTGGTGGCCATTCTCCGCATGAAGCCGCCGCGAGGCCGCAATGTCTGCGCCGTGGGCAACGGTGGCGGCGGCAGCGTTCTGGCTACGGACGAATTCGAAAGGGCCGGCTTCAGATTGCCTGGAATCCCGCCGGAAGTGAGAGACAGGATTCGGAACCTCGTGCCGCCCGCAGGCAGCATGACCCGCAATCCCATCGATGCCAGCCCTCTGATGGGAATCGATCAGGCCAAGCTGCTGGCCAGGACCGGCATGGAGGGATGGGAGAAAGAACTCTGGAGCACCAGATTTCTGAGGGGGGATGGGGGCATGGGCGATTTCGTTGGCGCACTGGATGACTGGCCTGGATTGGACTTCCTGGTGGTGCACTACTGCATCGATTCTGTTCCGGGCGGCATCTACGAATGGCAGCTTACGACCGGTGGTGGGCCGCTGATCGCGGCAGCTAAGGAGTCGCATCTTCCTGTGGCTGCTATCATCCACTTCATCGCCAATCAAGATTCGTGGCTTCAGTCCCTGAAGATTCAAAGGCTATGCATCGACTGCGGCTTTCCTCTCTTCCTCTCGATGAAGGGGGCATCCAAGGCTATCCGCAGACTGATGGAATTCGATAAAGATCACCCGGGGATGATAGCAAGAGTTCAAGCTTCCTTGAAGTAGGAGGCGCATACCGCTCCCCACCCCAGGCAGACCCCCACCTCACCAAAGCCCACGGCTTACGGCTCATAGCTCATAGCTCATGGCTGATAACTGACAAGATGCAGGGGCAGTGGTGCCCTTGGGATTTCCGGCTTGCGCAGTGCGTTACAGTTTAACAGTCACTGATACAGGCTGCTGCCTGTCAGTATTCGGTATACTTCTCGATATCTCTGGGTGGTCTTCTCGATCAACTCTTCCGGGAGCATCGGCGCCGGTGGTTCCTTGTTCCATCCAGACGCCGTCAGCCAGTCCCTGACCATCTGCTTGTCGTAGCTTGGCTGAGATCGGCCAACCACGTACTTCTCAGCATCCCAGAAACGGCTGGAGTCCGGAGTGAGAAGCTCATCGATGAGAACGACTTTATCGTCAACCAACCCGAACTCCATCTTGGTGTCTGCGATGATAATACCTCTGCTTCTGGAATACTCTTCAGCGAAACGATAGACCGCTAGAGTCTTCTCTCTCAGTTCCGCCGTCAGTCTGCTGCCCAACAGACGCTCCATCTCAGACGGTGTCAGCGGTTGATCGTGACCGCTCTCGGCCTTGGTGGTAGGCGTAAAGATCGGCTCCGGAAATCGCTCAGATTCTCTCATTCCAGAGCGCATCGCGATACCATTGATCGTGCCCTTGGATGAGTACTCTGCCCACGCCGATCCTGATATGTATCCTCTAACGACACACTCAATGGGGATCCGCTTGGCTTTCTGAACAACCATCGAGCGATTTGCCAGCGCGGATGGATAGTCAAGTTTCTTCCGGCTGTATGCCTTCAACTGATTTGCGTCTTTGATGACTTCAACGACATGATTGGGCACCAGATGCGCGGTCTTTTTGAACCAGAACGCTGAGAGAAGGTTGAGCACTGCACCCTTGTCTGGAATCCCGCAAGGTAAGACCACATCAAAAGCGGATATCCGGTCAGTGGCAATGATCAGCAGTCTGTCATCGAGTTCATAGTTGTCTCTTACCTTGCCGCGATGCAGCAGAATCAATGGCAGATTCGTCTCCAGCAGGACAGACGTCGACATGGTTTTTCAGCTTGGTTGCCAAGTCTAACACAGTTCGATCGTGCGCAGCAACCAGACTGGTGCTTGGCGACATTGTCAGGAGCACGCTTTTGAGCTATAATCCGAGAGGCTGTTGGGGAATCGTCTAGCGGTAGGACAGCGGACTCTGGATCCGTTAGCCCAGGTTCGAATCCTGGTTCCCCAGCCAACTTTCCCGCAGGTGACCCCACAAATGTCCGGGCTGGACGGTCTCTATCTTCGACTCTACATGGCATTGGCGAAGATGAACAACACCAGGGACAAGGTGATGCCTGCAGACACACCGAAAAGGAAGCTCCAGCCGTCTAGACGCATCTTTGCATCCTAATCCAGCCTTCACCCCGGATGATAAAACGAGGGTTGCCCATGTTGCTTGGGTTCTTGTCATATTGTGACAACATCCTAGTAGACATCATTTCCCTCAGCACCTATTTAGTCAACAAGTCTTTGGTCATCCCTCACCGGAGATAGAATTGAGACATCTCCGCCACACAAATGTAACTGCAGCATCTTCACAAAAAGCCGTCAGTCATGTCAGAGGAACATCTGGCCGTGAACCCCATCCACTGCCTGCTCCTGGTGAAGCGGTGGAACTTGTGCCTCACTCAGCCCTCAGGTATAATCTCGTAAGGCGGCGCATTCGTCTAGCTGGCCTAGGACACCTCCCTCTCAAGGAGGAGATCGGGGG
>CAYYWI010000100.1:0-6998 GCA_964475375.1 uncultured Dehalococcoidia bacterium | reverse complement strand
AAGCGAAGCTTGAACTGCCGTGAAGTGCCACGGGCTTGCCCGTGGGTATCTACTCACCGCCTGGTCGCCAACGGTGATCACCGGCACACCCAGTTGGTTTGTCTTCTGGATCATCTCCTGGGCGGCGGCCCGGTCCTTGGAGACGTCCTTCTCGATGTACTGGATCCCTTTCTGCGAAAGGAACTCTTTCGCGTGGACGCAGTACGGTCAGGTAGGTGTGGTGTAGACTATGACTTCCATCTTGCTCCTCCAGAATGCTTCAATTATCCCTTCATGAACGGAAGGAATTCTTCAGAGGAATCCTGGGGACACCCCAGACCCCGGCAGCGTTCCGCTGCACTTCTAACACGTGGCCTCTCCACCCGGTCCACGCAGCCGGGCGAATTCCTCAAACAGCTTCCGTTCCTTCTCAGTGAGCTTCTCCGGCAACACGACAAAGGTCTCGGCAAACAAGTCGCCATGGTGGGTGGGGTTGCCCAGCCTGGGCATCCCCTTTCCTTTCAGACGGAACACTCGACCGTTCTGTGTCTCAGCTGGAATCTTGAGCACCACCTTGCCACTCAGGTTGGGCACAATAACCTCGCCCCCCAGAATGGCTGTAGTCAGGGGGATGCTCAGTTTGAGACTCAGGTCGTCCCCTTTCCGCTCGAATAGATGATGAGGCAAAATCTGCACAACAAGGTAAAGGTCACCAGCCGGACCGCCGCCAACCCCCGGACCACCCTGCCCAGCCAGGCGCACTTTTGATCCTTCCTGAACACCGGCCGGAATCTTCGCTTCTATACGGCGCGACCTCCCGCTCCCGTCTTCCATCTGGAAAATTCGGGTTGTGCCCCTGTAGGCTTCTTCCAAGGTGATCTCCACCGGCTGCTCGAAATCCTGGCCCCTGCGCGGCCTGCCTGCGGTCCGGAAACGGCCACCCGCTCCCCTGCCGGGCTCGCCGCCGAAGAACGTGTAGAAGAAGCTGGAGAACGGGCTCTCCTCGCCCCCAAACAGGTTCTGCAAGTCCTCCTCTGTCATCGTCCGGTAGTGAACCCCGCCGCCACCGCGCTCGCCTGCCCCGGCGAAACCATACCTGCTCCAGTCAAACGGCTGTCCGCTGGCTTCGCCGCCGGCCCGCTGCCACTGCTCATAGTCCTTCCAGTGCGCTCCCAACTCGTCGTACTTCTTGCGCTTTGCTTCGTCACCCAGGACTTCGTAGGCTTCATTGACCTCCTTGAACTTGGCCTCGGCCTGCTTGTTGCCCGGGTTGACGTCAGGGTGATACTGTCGCGCCAGCTTCCGATAGGCGGCCTTAATCTCTTTGGCCGTCGCATTCTTGTTGACACCCATTATTTTGTAATAGTCCTTGTAGTCCATCTTCTCGCCTCAATCCTGCGTGTCTGACCTTATCTATCAATACTGCAACATGTGCTCCGAGTCAATAACAGAGCGGCCAGATCACCGAAAGCTATATTATGCCTAGCTTCGCGGCTCCTCTGGCCGTCCAGCAAATCCGTGCAAGCGCACTCAGTTTGTCGTCAGACTTATCTCCCGCTTCTGCCTGTGGCTTTCCGGTGCTCTTACATTTATGCACCCTATCAGCCTGTCAGCCAAGTCCTGACACTCTTCATGCCAATCGCATTCCCGGCACTCATCATTCATCCTGCTGCAGGCAGCAGCCCAGCGTTCAATGATGGAATCATCGCTCTTCTTCGGGTACCATCTCGCGCCCCTGCGACGCCTCGGCGCCCCTTCCCCTGTCGGCCTCATCACTACACACACCTTCTTCTGTCTCCGAGACGGCAACCCAGTCGGCCTTACCTTTTTCCTTCTTCTTACGGCCCTGGTTCGCCACCCATTCCTCGAATTTCTCTCTGTCATTGTTCAGCAGGCAGTCAGAAAGATAATTTGGGAAAGCTCTATGTTCACCACACAATATGCATTCCCCCTTACTTAAACGGCTTTCCGCTGCCTCTATAATCCAATAATGGCGACACTGCGCTCTCGCAATATGCCTTTCTTCTCCTCTTAGTTCTTTGGCTAGAGTTGATGTTTTCTGTGCCATTTGTCCACCCCTTTTGAACTCAAATCATTCTAGGGCTGGGGGTGGTGGGTGTATGCGACTTTTGTCGCCAAAAAGCAGGAGGCCGGGAGCGTGGTGGCCGTCGCTCGGTTGACGTGGGAAACGGAGTGGTGTTTCAAAGTGCGCCGAGGCTGACTCAAGCCTAGTAGCTAAAGCTTGGGGGCTTCCCTCACAGCCAGGAGCAATTCCCGGAACAATCGCACCAGGTGGTCCAGTGGATAGCGGCCGTTTATTCCGCTCGGGCTCGGCAGCACCCAGATCACCGATTCACCAATCTTGTCGCCCTGTGGACCTATTTGCGCCTCAGGACGACTGAATGCCTTGCGATATGCCCCCATTCCCAGCACTGCCACAAAGGCGGGCCGACATTCCTGGACCTTGGCGGTCAACCGATGCGCCCCATCCACCAGTTCGGGTGTGTTGAGATCGCCGGCGCCCGCGGTGGCTCGCGCTACCAGATTAGTGAGGCCATAGCCAAGCTTCAGCAGTTCGTGCTCTTCAAACGGTGACAGCAGGCGATCGGTGAAACCAGCGTCGTGTAGCGCCTTCCAGAAGCGATTCCCCGGCCGGGCGAAATGGTGTCCCACTGCTGCTGAGTACAGCCCCGGATTGATGCCGCAGAAAAGCACCTTCAGGTGCGGGGCGATGACATCCCGAACAGTCCGTCCTTGAGCGGCAAGGAGTTCCTCTTTGGTTGGCTTGTAGATTGTTGGTTTGTCTGGCATTATCAGGTCCGTGTTGATGCTATTCTAAATCCATGTCCAGGAGTTCTTCGTGAGGATTCTTGAAGCTGCTGTGTCTCCACTCATTTGGTGAGGCTGCAAGACCGTGCTTGACCGGGTTGTAATGAATGTAGTCCCGATGTCGGTTCAGGTCCACCTCGTCTCGAATCATGTGTTCCCAGAACCTTCGCTGCCAGACTCCCTTCTCCTTTAAACATGGCAATGAACCAACGTCATCCCTCGGTCATTCGGGTTGTAGCCTGGGCGATTCGCTGAGAAGGTTGCGCCCGTTTGCCGCAATCCAGAGATGTCAGCAACCACAAATAGCTTCCATTCAACCGGATTGCCTGATTTGCTGTAACCACCTGTCTGGAAGCCGCGAAGGACCTCATTCCCTGCCATACTGCTTCCATGGCAATGTGGTTCTACAGTCCGCAATCCACCATCGTAGTTGAACTGGACAACCGCTCGATTTTTAATGGCTGCGCAGATCGCCGTATCCATGATGCACTCCTGAATGTAGGGTGGGTTGAGCATAGCAGAAACCCATCACGAGTAAACATGTGGTAGTTCGTTGACTACCAAATGCATGAAATGGATGGAGCATGATTATAGCATTGCCGATGTAGGTGGGTTAGAGCGCAGCGGAACTCACCACCACTACTCGAACCTCGCTTTCACCCCCCATTCTTGGGAGATAGAAACGAACGCAGAGGGCTTCACCCCTCTGCACGCTCCGACAAGATTCACGTGGAGGCGGGTTTGAAACCCGCCACTGCAGCAGGCGACGACAGAACGCGTGCTAATCCTCGGAGGGCCACGCTCCGTCGTGGCCGTGGAACCCAGCGCGTTGCCATGCACCCCCAACCCCCGGCAGGAGACCTTCTCCTGCACCTCTGTAACCCCTCTTGGGACTTCGGATTTCAAACTTGGTGACACAGAAGCGAGGCTTCGCCCCTCTGCACGCCCCAATAGATTCACGTAGCGGCGGGTTTCAAACCCGCCGCTACGGCCTACTGGCCATCTCGTGGAGTCTCCCCGTGATACAGCGCCTTGTGCACAATATCGAGGTTGTTCTCCATAGCCGTGCAGCCTCAGAATAGTCGCGGAGATTATATCCCCAACCAAAGACAACTTCCACCCACGCGTATGGCACATCCGAATGATTTCTCGGAGCCGCCGATGATTGGTGCCGGGCCTGGCGTGACCCCGTTGACACCTACTACGGGCGGCCATAGAATCAAGTCAATACGATGAAAAAGAGCCGGATCGGGATTCTCACAGGCGGCGGCGACTGCGCCGGACTCAACCCGGGTATCAAGTGGGTGGTGAAGACGGCCACGGATGATCGCCTGCAGGCTGAACGCGGCATCCAATATGAAGTCATCGGCATCCGCGACGGCTGGAAGGGGCTGATCCAGGCCGATCCCTCAGGCGGCGACTCCCAGGAATGGCTTGTGCCCCTGGACCAGGCAATCGTGCGCACTTGGGACAGGTTCGGCGGGACGATGCTGGGCACTTCCCGCACCAACCCCTACAATCCCAAGAACGACCAGTCGAAGAAAGTCATGGAGAATATCGAGAAGCTTCGCTTTGATGCGCTGGTGGCCATCGGCGGTGATGACACTTTGGGCGTGGCTTCGAAGCTGGCGCAGGAGGGCGTGAAGGTTGTCGGCATCCCGAAGACGATAGACAAGGACCTCTGGGGAACCGACTACACTCTGGGGTTCGAGACGGCGCTGAACGTGATCACGGAGGAGATCGACCGGCTGCGCACCACGGCCGGTTCGCACAAGAGGATATTTGTGGTGGAGACGATGGGCAGGACGGCGGGCTGGCTGGCCCTTGAGGGCGGCGAGTCGGCTGGAGCCTACATCATCCTTATCCCTGAGCACGATTTCTCCATCGACAAGGTGAATGAACTGGTCCTGGAGGGGAGAAGGCAGGGTGCCAGGTATGACATCATCGTGGTTGCCGAAGGGGCCAAACCGGCCGGAGGTGTCGAGGTGGTCAAAGACAACGTGGTGGACAGCTTCGGCCACAAAACGCTGGGTGGGGTCGGGGAATATCTGGCGAAAAAGATCATGAAAGCCACCGAGTTGGAGACCCGCAGCATCGTGCTGAGCCACCTGCAGCGTGGCGGCGCTCCCTGCGCCTACGATCGCCGGATGGGGCGGTACTTCGGCATTGCAGCGGTGGACCTGATCGTAAGGGGCGATTTCGGCAGGATGGTTAGCTACCGCAACGGGCGGATCACCTGCGTGCCCATCGAAGATGTTCTGGGCAAGCTCAGCCTGGTGGATGTGAAGACGCAATACGACACCGAACGGTATAATGGGCGTAGAAGCATTCTGGAGAGCTGTGTGGACATATGATCATTGTGGCTCTCATGAGGTGATTTACGGCTATGGCAATTACTGTTGACAAGATCGATGCTGCGGTGGAGGCGGCTGTCTTTGCTTCCGAGGAAGAGGCTAGGCAGCAGTATCGTCGAGAGATAAAGGCGCTGGCTGCATCTCTGGGCATCTACCCCGCCAGCATCCAGGGCCTCTACGATGCCGCCGGCAAAGGTCTTTATCGGAACATCACGGTTCCGGCGATGAACCTGCGCGGGATGACCTATCAGGTTTCCAGGGCGGTATTCAAGTCTGCTTTGAAGAACAAGGTGGGCGCATTCGTCTTTGAGATCGCCCGCTCCGAGATCGGTTACACCAAACAAAGCCCCGGCGAATACACGGCCTGCGTGCTGGCGGCTGCTATCAAGGAAGGGTTCAAGGGGCCGGTGTTCGTCCAGGGCGATCACTACCAGGTCAATGCCGTCAGGCATGGCACGGAGCCTGACAAAGAACTGAGGGCCATCGAGGCGCTGATCAAGGAATCGGTGGAGGCAGGCTTCCTGAACATCGATGTGGATGCTTCGACAGTGGTTGATTTGAAGCAGCAGACGCTGGACAGGCAGCAAGAGAAGAACTATGTCATCACCGCCGATATGACCAGGTTCATCCGCCGGATGCAGCCGAACGGCGTGACGGTCTCGGTGGGTGGTGAGATCGGAGAGGTCGGCGGCCGGAACAGCACAGTAGAAGACCTCCGGGCGTTCATGACCGGCTACAGGAATCTGGTGGGATCTGATATGAAGGGCATCTCCAAGATCAGTGTTCAAACAGGCACCACGCATGGTGGGGTGGTGCTGCCTGACGGATCTCTGGCCAAAGTGGAACTCGATTTCAACGTGCTGGAGCAGTTGTCCAGGGCAGCTCGTGAAGAATACGGCATGGCCGGAGCTGTGCAGCACGGGGCTTCCACTCTGCCCGAGGAAGCCTTCTCCCTCTTCCCTAAGGCGGGAACGGCGGAAGTGCACCTGGCCACCGGCTTCCAGAACATTATCTATGATAGCCCCTGTTTCCCCAAGGGCCTCTCGGACAGGATCAGCGCCTACCTGGTGAAGAATTACAGCCACGAGGCCAAGAAAGGGGAAACCAGAGAGCAGTTCCTGTACAAGACCAGAAAGAGGGCGTTCGGCGATTTCAAGAAGGAGATCTGGGGTCTGCCGGAAGAAAGCCTGAGGACCATAGGCGAAGCGCTGGAGAGCCGGTTCTCCTTGTTGTTCCAGGAACTCAACGTGGTAAATACCGTTGACCTGGTCAACAAGTACGTGGCCAATCAGCATCCATCCTCATGACCAGTGATCTGTCATTCGTATCTGTGCCTGCTTCGACCAGGCAACCTTTCCTGCAAAGCGGTAGACTATACGTGATGGCGTTTGCACGTGTTTCAGAAGCGGCCGGCTGGACCGGCGGTTCAGGTCTCGGACCTGACACCCATACCCCCTCTCTGTCATTGCTGCGAAAATGGGAATCCAGGGGTAATGGTGGGGGAAGGGCATCCAGGGTGCATCGGAATGCGCCCTCTGCTGGCGGGTTTCGCTTCTCTCTACCTGCCCTACAATGCTGCTTTGACCGGTTAATACAAAGATGAGAAACGTTCGTAATTTCTGCATTATCGCCCATATAGATCATGGCAAGTCCAGCTTGGCCGACCGGATACTGGAGCTCACCGGAGTAATCCACACCTCGGCCATGGAGCAGGTGCTGGACAGCATGGACCTGGAGCGCGAGCGCGGCATCACCATCAAGGCCAAGCCGGTGAGAATACCCTACAAGTCGAAGAGCGGCGAGGAATATATCCTGAACCTGATCGATACGCCTGGG
>CAYYWI010000099.1:0-7142 GCA_964475375.1 uncultured Dehalococcoidia bacterium | reverse complement strand
CAGGTGAGTTTTGCACTTCTGTGCATATGGATCTTCTTGTTGGGAATAAACGCCATCAGGCTCAACTATCAGCTCAATTTTGCAAAGGCCGTTACCCTAGGCACTGTGGCACTCACCGTGCTGGTCGTCCTTCCTGCAATAATCGCTGTGGTTGTCATGACGAACCTTCTGTCTTAGGCCCTGCCACCGTTTACAGAGATGCCTATGTGAGATTACTTTCCGCCAAAAGCCTTCCCACGACTTCACCATATCCGACATCAGTACAGACTGTACAGGTACTGTTCAATATACCTTCTCACCTTATCTTTCCCCTCGTACACGCCGAAGTGGCCTTCACAGAGGATATCAGCCTCCAGATCAATGAGCTTCTGCAGGGACATCCTGGCCTGTTCCGTATCCGACCCCTTAAGGAAGTAGGGCCCGTGAACATCCTGGCCGAACAGTATCCTCACTCCCGCATCCAAATAAACTCCAATAGAGCCCGGGGTATGACCAGGGATGTGAATGAGATTGAGTTCATACCTACTGCAACGTAGAGACTCCCTGGATTTGCTCAACACTACGTCAACCTTGCATGGCTGGTAGTTCACCCGATAATACTCGGCACCGGAGCCCACGCCGGTCTCGATTGCCTTCATATCCAACTCATGAGCAACCACCCGAACATTGAACTCCTCGCGAAATTGCGACAGGGCGCCAATATGGTCGATATGCGAATGGGTGGCAATAACTGCGCTCAATTTCTCTGGCCGGAGGCCCAGGCTCCTTACGTTGTCTAATATCAGTTCATAGCCTTCCCCTGCTCCCGAATCGATGAGCACCATCTCATCTCCTCCATCAACCACGTACACTGAGCAGTCGTACGGGTGAGACAGATCCGCTCCGCCGACAACATAGACATCTTGCCAAACCTTCATACTGCCGGATCTCCCGCTTGCCATTCAGAAGCAATTCTATCTGATTTGCCCCAACACCCACCAGCGCGCCTTCCTTAGCCCAAATTACGAATCTCACCAGATTGTTACCCCTGGAATTCTGCACTGGATTCGTGCATAATATTGTGGTTGTGAACATTCTAATCACTGGTGGCGCCGGGTTTATTGGCTCACACACGGCCGACCTGCTCTTACTGAAAGGGCACAAAGTCCGTGTCATCGATAGTCTTGAACCACCAGTGCATCCAAGCCGTACTAGGCCATCCTACACTTCTGCTGAGATTGAGTTCATTCAGGCAAACGTCTGCGACAAGCCCGCCTTGAGAGAAGCCTTATCAGGTATTGACGTCGTCTTCCATCTGGCAGCCTATCAGGACTATCTAACCGACTTCAGCAGGTTCGCCCTGGTAAATGATGTTGGTACCGCCCTGCTGTACGAAACCATCATAAATGACCACCTTCCTATTAAGAAGGTGATTGTGGCAAGCTCTCAGGCAGTCTACGGAGAAGGCAAGTACACATGTGATATCCACGGCACCCAGTACCCGCCTCCGCGCGGCCTTTCGCAGCTCACAAAGGGAAGCTGGGAAGTCAAGTGCCCGCTTTGCCAAGAGATTATGAAGCCCCTTCCCACCGATGAGTCTGTGGTTAACCCAAGCAATCAGTATTCAATTTCAAAATACTGTCAAGAGCTTTACGCATTGAACCTCGGCAGAAGATATGAGATCCCAACAGTGCTTATGCGCTACAGCATCACACAGGGCCCGCGCCAGAGCTTTTTCAACGCCTATTCCGGCATCCTGCGGACTTTCTCTCTCCAGCTTCTGAATCATCACCCACCCACCATATATGAAGACGGGCAGCAGCTTAGAGACTATGTTCATGTCGAAGACGTAGTCCGTGCAAATGTGCTGGTTATGGAGAATGAATCCGCCAACTACCGGGCATTCAACGTAGGCCGCGGCGAAGTGGCCACAGTTCTTCAGTATGCCAGACTCCTCATATCCTTGACTCACGAGGATGTCGAACCCATAATAAAGGGCGAGTTTCGCTGGGGAGACGTGCGTCACATTACATCCGATGTTGCCAATCTGGGCGAACTCGGGTGGACACCAAAGAAGAGTCTGCGAGAGATAGCAACAGACTACCTCAAATGGGTTCGATCTCAACCTGAGGCTATCGATAACTCTTTCAAGGCTGCCACTGCAATGAGGCAAATGGGAGTAATCAAAGAAGCAGCAAGATGACTAAGGTGAACACATCTGTTGGCAACAGCACTGGAACAATAAGAACTTACCTATTGGAAGTCACCAACTCCCTAGGCAATCTTCCGATAGATTTGATAGAGCAGGTAGTGGATGTTCTGCGTAGAGCGCGCGCCCAGAAGAAGCGGGTCTTCATATTTGGCAATGGAGGCAGTGCCGCTACCGCCTCGCATTTAGCTTGCGATCTCGCCAAGGGAGCCAACACAGATGGAAAGCCACGACTCCGTGCCGTAGCCTTGACAGACAATGTCCCTCTCATATCCGCGTGGGCCAACGACACCTCATACGAGAATATCTTCGCTCAGCAGCTACAGGATCAGGTCGAGGCCGGAGACATCGTAATCGGCATCAGCGGCAGCGGCAAATCTCCAAACGTGCTTAACGGCATCAGAGTGGCCAAATCCGTGGGAGCAATCACCATTGGCCTCACTGGCTTTGATGGTGGTGACCTGAAGGATCTCGTCGATATCTGTATCGTGGTCCCGGACGATAGCATAGACCAGGTGGAGGATGTGCATCTGGTGTTGGGACACATAATCACATCCTGCCTCAAGACCTGAACTCGAACGGACGATGCTGCACAAAGCCGCGTTTCTGGACAGGGATGGCACTATCGCCGAGGATGTCCACTACTGCAGCCGGGTTGAAGACTTTCACATCCTCCCCAGAGTAGCCACAGCGATCAGACTGCTGAATCAACATGGCTACAAGGTGGTCGTGATCACCAACCAGTCAGGCATCGCCCGAGGCTACTTTACGGCAGACACGCTGTCTTCGATTCATCTGAAGATGGAAGAGGAGTTGAAGAGGGACAGTGCGCATATTGACGCAATATACGTGTGTCCCCATCATCCTGACGATGGTTGTGAATGTCGCAAACCTAAACCGGCCCTCCTCTTGAAAGCGGCAAGAGACATCAGCATTGCCTTGGGCCAGTCATATATGGTAGGCGATGATATCAAGGACGTGCAGGCAGGAAGAGCCGCTGGTTGTCGCACCGTCTGGTTGAATCCCGATCCTTCACAGCAAATCCAAGATGCGAGGCTTTCCAGCACCCATGTTGCTATCGACCTCTACGAGGCTGTAGAATGGCTCCTGCAAGATGCTCAGACCCAGCGTAGCTCAATGAACCCCGCCACTGGCAAGACATGGAAAACAGTATGACTGTAAGAAGCCGGGCACCACTTCGAATCAGTTTCGGTGGTGGGGGTACAGATGTGCCTCCATATCCTGAGGAACAGGGGGGTGCTGTACTCAGTACCACCATCGGCAAATACGCCTACTGTACGCTGATCGGACGAACGGACGACTCCATAAACGTCCGATCATTGGACTACGATATTGTGGCAAGCTACAACCTCAAGGGAGAGCTGAAGTATGATGGCAACCTGGACCTTGTAAAAGCCGCCATACACGCCATGAATGTAAAAAGCGGATTTGACCTCTTCCTTCACAGCGATGCCCCGCCCGGATCAGGTTTGGGGACATCAAGCGCGTTGGTGGTGGCTATTGTCGGAGCTTTTAAACAATGGCTCAAGTTACCCCTTACTGGCTATGACATAGCTGAACTGGCCTATCACATTGAACGAGATGAGGCCGGTATAAAGGGCGGGCGGCAGGATCAGTACGCTGCAACCTTCGGCGGATTCAACTTCATCGAGTTTCTCGGCAAGACCACCATAGTCAACCCGCTCCGTATAAACTGGGATACCATCAACGAGCTGGAATACAGGCTTATGCTGTGCTATACCGGAGGAACACGGCTGTCCGCGGGCATCCTCGACGATCAGGTGACCGCCTACATCAAGAAGAAGGAGGAGGTGGTTCAGGCATTGCAGGAGACAAAAGGACTTGCCTTCAGCATGAAGAATGCTCTCCTACTGGGCAAGTTGAACGAATTTGGCTCCCTTATGCATCAGGCATGGTCATGCAAGAAGAGACTCTCAAAGAAGATAACGGACCCCCGAATCGACGAACTCTATGAAATGGCCAAGCAGAATGGAGCTATCGGCGGCAAGTTGCTGGGAGCAGGTGGAGGCGGCTACCTCCTGTTCTTGTGCGAGTTTGACAAGTGGCACATAGTAGCCGAGAAACTCGAAAGGGCCGGTGGCAAGATCGTCGGATTTACCTTTGATCTACGTGGAATGCAGAGTTGGGAAGTCAGCGAGGCCTGAAGGATTTGAGAGGCAAGAAAGCAGCCGTCCTGCAGCAAATAGCGGAGAGCGCATCGCTCAGCCGATCTCTGGCTGAGCAGGCCGGCATGATTGTTAAGATAGCAGAGCAGATGGTCAAGGCTTTCCGGAAAGGGAACAAGGTGCTCCTTTTCGGCAACGGTGGCAGTGCTGCCGATGCTGAGCACATCGCCTGTGAGCTGGCAGGCAAGTTCACCTTGCACCGGGACCCTCTGCCTGCCATCGCCCTGACCACAAACACGTCTTCCCTGACGGCAATTGCCAATGACTTTGGCTACGAGGAGGTGTTTGCCAGACAACTGAGAGGGCTGATCATCAAAGGAGACGTAGTAGTCGGCATCAGCACCAGCGGCAGTTCTCCCAATGTCATCAAGGGCATGGAAGAGGCACAGAAACACGGTGCCATCACTGTAGCCTTCACCGGTCAGGGAGGCAGACTCCAAGAAGCGGCACAATACGTGCTTTCGATCCCTTCTGCCAATACTCCGCGAATTCAAGAGGCGCATATGGTTGCCGGCCACATCATCTGTTACCTGGTGGAGGTTTCCCTTTTTCCAGAAAACCCAGCCTTTGAACCACAGGACTAAGTCGACGCAATGAAATCCCGTTTGTATCCGGCCACGATAAAATTCCCGGTATTCCGGCTCTGTATTCCGCCCAACAATAGGAGGAGTCTACAGCCATGAATGTCCTGGTGACCGGCGGAGCAGGCTATGTCGGCAGCGTTGTCGCCGATGGATTGATGACCTCGGGATATCACGTCGTCGTCTTGGACAATCTACAGCAAGGACATAAGCAGGCTGTCCCCAGCAGTGCAGACTTCGTTCAGGCGGACATCTGCGACGTCGATGCTCTTGACACCCTGTTTCAACGCTTTCACATTGATGCAGTGATGCACATGGCTGCGGAGACCGTGGTGGAATACTCCACAACTGACCCTAAAAGGTATTTCGTGACTAACGTTATTGGCGGAGTCAACCTCCTTAATGCCATGCTCAAGCACGGCGTCCACAGGATCGTCTTCTCCTCGTCGGCAGCGGTATATGGCGAACCTCAGGCAACACCCATAGATGAGCACCATCCGAAAGAGCCGATCAATGCCTACGGTCTCTCCAAGCTCCAATTCGAGCAAATCATGGCATGGTATGGAAGAGCCTATGGACTGAGGCATATTTCCTTCCGGTACTTCAACGCCGCCGGCGCTACTGATTGTTTGGGAGAGGACCATCACCCCGAAACACACCTTATTCCAAAGGTGTTAAAAGCAGCAGCAAGTCGCACACCGGTTTCAGTGTTTGGCACTGATTACCCAACCAAAGACGGCAGTTGCATTCGGGACTACGTCCATGTGCTTGACATCGCCCGGGCCCACATCCTGGCACTGGAGAAGCTCGACACACCGGCTTCAGCAGCCTACAATTTGGGCAATGGTCAAGGTTACTCGGTCCTTGAAGTTATCAGGACAGCCAGCAAGGTCACCAGCATAGACATTATGACAAAGATGAGCCCCAGACGCGCCGGAGATCCGGCCGTTCTTGTCGCCAGTTCGGACCGCGCCAGATCAGACCTCGGCTGGAAGCCAGAGTTTCCTGAACTGGAAACCATCATCAGAAGCGCCTGGGGATGGGCTACTAGGCATCCGCTAGGACACTCCGATGATGAGGATTAAGAACAACAGACAGGGCATTTCCACTTATGCTCTCAGCTGTGGAAATCAGCCTTCTGGTGACAAACCACTGGGATCAAGTCTTCCTCAGACGAGTAGTCCGTCACCAGCATACCCAAGGAGCAACAAGTGAAAAACGCTTTGATCACGGGGATAACAGGGCAAGATGGCGCTTATCTGGCACGACTACTTCTGGACAAGGGATACAAGGTATATGGAACCTATCGCAGATTGTCAACGCCGAATTTCTGGAGGCTTCAATACCTCGATATCTTTGACAGGGTCACCCTTATTTCTGCCGATCTGGTCGATTCTTCATCCATCATGTCAGCCATCAACACCTCCCAACCAGATGAGGTGTACCATTTGGCCGCTCAGAGCTTCGTGGGAGCCTCCTTCGATCAACCTGTCGGAGCCGGCGAGATAACGGCCCTTGGCGTGACCAGGATACTGGAGTCCATCAGAGAGATAAACCGCAACATCAGGTTCTACCAGGCATCCACAAGCGAACTCTACGGCAACGGCAATTCGGCCCCACAGAACGAGCAGACACCTTTCCACCCATCGAGTCCCTACGCAGCAGCAAAGCTCTATGGTTATTGGCTTACAACCATCTACCGCGAAGCCTACGGCATCTTTGCATGCAACGGCATTCTGTTCAACCACGAATCGCCTCTCCGTGGGATGGAATTCGTCACTCGCAAGACATCCAATGCAGTAGCCAAGACAGCCTTGGGTTTGCAGGACAAGCTGAGGCTGGGCAATCTCGAAGCCAAGCGAGACTGGGGATATGCTCCAGAGTATGTGGAATCGATGTGGCTGATGTTGCAGCAGGAGAAGCCTGATGACTATGTCATCAGCACAGGTGAAACACACTCCGTCAGGGAGTTTGTCCAGAAGGCGTTTGAGGTTGTCGGTCTGGATTGGCAGAAATACGTCGAGGTTGATGAGAGGTTTATCAGACCACTGGATGTTAATCACCTTCAGGGAGATTGCTCCAAGGCCAGACGAAAACTTGGTTGGCAACCAAAGACCAGATTCGACAAGCT
This sequence comes from uncultured Dehalococcoidia bacterium, assembly GCA_964475375.1. Classification (GTDB taxonomy): domain Bacteria; phylum Chloroflexota; class Dehalococcoidia; order UBA2247; family RBG-13-53-26; genus JAFGCL01. The sequence continues at coordinate 35 of CAYYWI010000099.1, read as the reverse complement.
TGTGGAGATGATGGTGCAGGAAGATTTGAATCGGT
>CAYYWI010000098.1:0-7410 GCA_964475375.1 uncultured Dehalococcoidia bacterium | reverse complement strand
CGTGATTCGGATTCCTGAGGTCCATTGCAGTGTCATAGATGTGCATCCAGGGGGAAACCTGAATGTACTTGAACAAGGTGGCCACATCACTCCCGCGGATGTTCAGTACAGCGCTGACTCTTTTCATCTCCCAAAGCTGGGCCTTCTCCCACACCTTGACATCGCAATCAAATGCCTCGTCGTTGCCCCACTTGTCCATGACCGCCAGATACCAGAAGCCGTCTATCCTCAGCATGTATTCGTTGTAGGTCTTCAGCAGCCTCAGCAGAGTCTCCTTGCTGAGTTTGTCATGGCTGAATGATGGATCAAACGGCCCGTTGTAGTCCTTCAGTTCCGGCATGTCTCTGTCCTCCTGTTGGGCTTCGCTCAGTTCCAAATTCGGCTAGGCTGGTTTCCCATTGCCTACAACAACGAAAGACGGGCGTATGACCCGGTCATGCAGTTTGTATCCCTTCCGCACTTCCTCAACCACTCGCCCTTCCTCCCCTGGACCTTGAGCTACAGCCTCATGGACAGCCGGATCAAAACTCTTTCCCAAGGCATCTATCCTGGTCAGCCCGTGTGCTTCCAGGGCTGCCCAGAATTTGCGATAGAGGGCCCGGATCTCATCAACCCAGGCAGAATCAGCCGCCTCATCCGGCACGTATAAGAAAGCACGCTCCAAGTCATCGAGCGCGTTAAGCAGATTGAGCATGAGAGCTTTATTGGCGAATTTAGCCTCGCTCTTCTGTTGTTCGGCAAATCTCGTGTAACGGGCGAAATCCTCTTCAGTCCTTTGCCAGTTGGCCAAATACCTGTCAGCCTTGGCTTTCTCTTGATCGAGCGCTGCAGACATTCCGGCGTCGAGCATCGATCTTGGAGAGACCCCTCCCTTCTCATTCTGCATGTCCAACCTCATTGCCAGCCGTTCGCGATATCAATTACCATCATATCAGCGATTTATCATGTTAGGAAGCTTTGTCTCGATCAGAGCATGTCTGGTTCTCTCGGCCGGCTCAGCCACAGATTGCCAGACTCAGGATCTCCCTTATGAAAGTGGCATAGTCAAGACCGGCAGTCTCTACAGGATATCTCACGCCGCCCATGGGGGAGATATCGGTATTTGGGTTGACATCGATCACCATAGGCCGGCCCTCTTTGTTCTGTCTCATGTCTATGCTGGCATATCCCCGGCATCCCAGCGCTGCAAAAGCCCGCAAAGCCAGCCTCTCCAACTCATGCCTGAGGCCAATGTCAACCTCAGCCGGACATCTCTCCTCCGTGCCAGCGAAGTACTCATTCCCCGGAATCCATTTCGCAGAATAAGTCAGCAGCCTCGGCTTGTCAGAAGGCAAACTGTAAACGATCTCCTCAATGGGCAACACCCGGGGGCAACCATCACCGACTAACAGCGCACGGAATTCCCTGCCCATCAGGAACTCCTCGACGATGGCAGGGCAATGATATGCCTGCCGGATGAACTCCACCTGCTCTCTCAGCTCCTGGGGGCCTTCAACCACACTCTCCTCTGAAATCCCGTGACTTCCGTGTTCCTGCAGCGGCTTCACTATGCAAGGGAAACCAAGATCGATGTCCATCAGTTTGTCTGGTGAGGGGATCCGCCAGTCCGGCGTGGGAACACCGGACCATCTCAGAACTTCTTTAGTTACAGCCTTGTTTTCACAAAGACGCAAAGCCACGCTCGGCGAGCCGGTAAAGCGCATCTCCATCTCTTCAAGCATGCCGGCTATCGCCGCTTCGCTCTCAGGGTAGCCATCAAAGCCCTCGAACAGGTTGAAGACCATATCTGTAGTATTCAGTTCATTCAATTGGCTCTTGGTCTGCGCCAGCGGCGGTCTAAGTGGGAGCACCCTGCAACTGAGGCCCAACTCGAGCAGTGTCCGTTCGACTTCCGATACGGAGTCAAGCACACCTGCCACTGCTGCCTCTTCCCCAAGGCTGTGGTACTTTCCGGCTATAGGATCGTTATAGATTATGACGATATTTCTGTGCACAGGAACTTTCCATTCCCCCAACATGTTCGGCAGGGAGATCGTGCTCCTTTGGCATTGAGATTCACTTAGTGGTGCCACTCGAGACGAGTCTCGTTATGGGCTAAAACTGGTCTGGGAGTATCAGTCTCACTCGGCTGAATACCCCCTTCAAGTCAATGGTCGAGATGAATACCTTTCGAATCCATGGGTTCGAGTTTCCAGATCTTCTCTACAGCGGATTCGACATAGTAGTCTATCATCTTACCGCATTCGAGACATTTGGTTGAAATCCTGCCGGCATACCCTGTGGCTGCTGTCCCCAAGAGCAGTCCGCCTTTAGTAGCATAGCACTGTGGGCAGGTTCCCACGATATGTATACTACCTGTCCCGCACGAAAGCCAGCGCATTATCATACTTCCCCGAAAACCTCCTTGTAAGCCCTGCTTACCTTCATTTGATAATCTTGCTACAACAGTAGCATAGCTGTTATCCGGCGTCAATGCTTTTTTGTATATAACTGGCAAAGATTCAGGTGCCTTGACAAATGTTGATTATGTTGCTACATTGGTAACGTATCGATTCTGCCATCGAGGGCGAAATGCTATATGAGTTTGGGCCAATACATAAAGGAACAAAGGCTAAGTAGGGGCTTGAGCCAGTGGGAGCTGGCCAGACTCAGTGGGCTGGGGAGGAGTCACCTGTCCCGCTTGGAACTGGATGACTACGAACACCCATCAGCGGAGACGTTCCTGGCGCTGGCTAAAGCCCTCAAGGTTCGTCCCAACGATCTGTACCAAGCGGCGGGATACGTCAAAAACACTAAGTTCCGCAGAGGCCCCCCACGAGCAGTACAGAAGATACTGGCTGAACTGGAGATCACACAGCCTGCAGTTATACCGGTTGGGGCAGGAATAACGACAGAGGTAGCCGATGTGAACCAGAATGCCTGCTGGGCATTTCCCAATAATGGTAGCAAGAATATCAGAGCCTTCCTGGTACAGGGCTTCAACCTCAAGCCGCAGATAAAGGAGGGTGATGTTATCTTCGTTGATCCGGAGAAAACGCCCTCTTCCGGAAACGTCATCCTTTGTTACGAAGGTGACACAGTCTGTCTGGCACGCCACCAGGTTAGCAAAGGCAACGGGAACACGCCCAGCGCTGATCGCCACATTTGCGGCGTTGTTGTCGGCGTAAGCAAGAAGCTGGTCTGACAACACCACTGTCACAGCTTCTCGGTTAGCACCCATACCTTCATAGCAACAGCTCTTGCAGCATTTTTGCTCTGACGCCTTTGCTCTATTTGAGGCTTTTCAGAATCTATTGTTGTACTCGGCTTGATCATCATTGGTGCAAGGAACATTACTTCACCGGTCTCGTCGCCCTTAAGTGCCAGGCCTTGGGTAGCTCTGATCGAGGGCTATATCTGGTTCCGGGGTGCTTGAGAATATATGTGAGAAGACGGGCCGGGAAAAACCGAGGCACGATGATATGAGTAAAAAATCACATCCAGTGATTGGCAACGATCGACAAGGCAATATGTTTACAAAGGCAGGTCGGGGACTCATAGCCAGGGTTCCCGAAATCCTCAGTTCAGTATAGAAAGGAGTAGCAACATGGCCAAGAGATTTTCCGCTGCTGCAAGGGCTGAAAAGCGGAGGCAGGAGAAGAAACAGGGCAAGCAACAGGGCAAGCAACAAAAGAAGCAGCAAGGCAAGCCGAGCCAGAAGAAAAAGTAGGGAAATAGCTTCATCAGAACAGCATACGAGAGTCCACACCATGCCTCCATCTCTTAGTGGTTTGGGGCAGGATGTTCGTATGGTTGCCCTGTGAAAAACAGGCGGTCAGTGCCCAAGGAACACAGGTAGACAGACCCCTAGGCATTCACCGGAATGGATGGTATAGTCCTTCATTGACCCAATGACATCAGACGAGATTGAGGATACAAAATGGTAAAAGGCATTGGAGAGGTCCGGGAGATCCTTGAGAGTGAAAGGAAGCGCCTTCGTGAGGAATTGATAATGAGGACAAACAATCACGGTGGCGATGCTTCCGATGTCAGCCTTTTCAGCGAGAAGGGAGAAATGGCAGCACGGGCTTCCGATCTTGAGAGACAAGCCATTCTCCTGCGGCGCACCAGGAATCAACTTGCCGAGGTGGAGCGCGCTCTAGGCAAACTCGAGACAGGAACATACGGCCTGTGCGATCGCTGTGGCAATGCCATTCCAGCCGCCAGACTGGAGATCCTTCCACAGACCAATCTCTGTCTGCGCTGTAAATCCGGGAAGTGACGTGCAGGATGGAAGGAAGATGACGAGATCGCGCAAGGTTCCGTTGGCTACGACGCTGGTGAGTATACTCGTCCTGGCTCTGGTAGCCGGCATCTTGATCATCCCTCTGTTCCGACCCAACATGGCAATGTATGTGACGATAGTTGCCCTCGGGTTGGCGGTGGCCTTGCAGAAGTACGTTGCCAGCTTCGCCGGCTATTTCGTGCTGCGTATATCGAAACTCTTCGCCGTCGGTGACCGCGTTCGCTTAGGGCAACTCAACATCAAGGGTGATGTTCGTCGTATCGGCCTGCTGCACTTTGTGCTTGATGAGGTCGGTGAGGGGGACAAATCCGGAGGTGAGTTGACAGGCCGTGTCCTGCACATCCCAAACCATGTAGTACTCGACCAGCCCGTGCTGAACTTCTCGCAGGACTTCACCACCGATGGAAGATTCATTGCCTGTGAGTATGTGTTTGATGAGGTGCGCATTCCTTTGCCCGATGGCATCGGGCTGGTGAAGGCGAGGAACATCCTGGAGAAGATCCTGCATGAAGAAGACCGCGTCTTCGTCGAGAAAGCCAAGGATAGCTTCGGCAGGAACAGTCCCAACTTCCTTCATGAGGCTACCCAAAGCCCCCGAGTGATGGTTTTTGTGGACGGGTCGCATACCTGGCTGGTGGGTAGAGTTGTAACCCCTGTGCGAGTAAGAAACGACTTGAAGAGCAGCATACTCATCAGATTTATGGAGGCCATAGAGGCCCGGGATCACGTTTCGGTTTAGGAGCGCGTGATCGGCGCATGTCATGACCGTTGGATTTGGAAACATCATGAACGCAAGCGCTGAACTTGGCCGGACATAGAAAGACCACCACGCTGCGAACTTGATCATCCGACTCAAAAAACACGATCTAAGCTCCCGGCATGGCAATTGCCGTGCCATCTAATGGGAAGCTTCCTCAATTCCTTCAGCCCGGCCCATCCCCTGCCGACCTTCGGCGTATTGCTCTGTCATGGCGAAACAATATGTCAAGCATACAAACGAGGTGTGATTTCGACCTGACTGACAGGCAATCCAATCCAGGTACATATCGCAAGCACTTTTGAGCCTACAAGAGCATGTTGACAATAATATTTGACAGATTTGCCGTGATGCAATACACTCTTCACCAAGCTCTGGGGATGTGGTGCTTCTGGCAGGATCCATCGTTCTTCTTCACCGGTAAGGGGTCACAAAAAGCATGGTCCAAAACGTAGACGTACACCTGGATGAGATCGACCTGAGGATTCTCAGGGAGATGGAGGCTGACGGCAGGCAGTCTATCTCGGCTTTGGCCAAGAAGCTGGGAATCAGCCGCGCCTACACCGGAAAGAAAATGCAGAACCTTCTGGACAGGAAGATCACCAGGATTGTGGCCTTCACCGACCCGCGGGTTCTGGGATTCCGGACCGTGGCCATGATCGGCATCCAGGTATCGCTGGGCGAGCTGCACACGGCGGCCGACAGGCTCCGCGCTCTGCCCAGCGTCCAGATGGTGATGATCGCTGCAGGTCGACACAACATTGTGGCTTGGGCAATGTTTGCAGACCCGATGGACCTGTCCAGTTTCCTGACCAGGGACTTGGGCAACATACCCGGCATCAAGTCAACCGAGACCAGCATGGTCCTGGAATGGCGCAAGATGTCTTTCTCTTATCTGTCCTCCTCCAAACTGGGCGCTCCGGGTCCCGAGCCGCAAGAGTCTTCTTTGCCGGAGCCCTCTGTCGCCCAAAGCTCGGATCTTGACATCGATGAGCTTGATCTGGAGATTCTCCAGGAGTTGGAACAGGATGGGAGGCAGCCGGTATCTTACTTAGCCAAAAAGCTGGGCACGAGTCGGGCCTACATGAGCTCACGGCTGCAACGGATCCTGGATCTCCGCATCACCAGGATCGTGGCTCATACAGACCCCATGTGCCTCGGATTCCGCATTTTCGCCATGATAGGTATAAAAGTGGTGCCGAGCGAAATCAATGCCATAGCAGGGAAGCTCTGCCTTCTGAACAGCACGCACGGAGTGGCGATAATGGCCGGCCAGCATGACATCATCATCTGGACCATGTTCCCCACACCATTTGATCTGTCCGCTTTCCTGGAAAGAGACTTGGGCCATATTCCCGGCATCATATCCGCAGAGTGCGCCATTCTCCTTGAGCTCAGAAAGATGTCTTTCCCATTCCTGGTGCGCTCCCAACTCGCAGCCAGGAACGCGGCACAGACCCCGAGTCAATAACCAGCAGCCCCGCTAAGGCCGTAATCCGCACTTTCTGGCAAGCACTGTTCCGGGCGGCTCCCGAATCTGATTTCACTGTGGACCACACCTGGGTGGTATAATTTTCCAAGAATTGCAGAGGGGAAGAGTTAGTGTTGCCAAGAAGAATTGCACCGGTAATTGTGCTCATGCTGATGGCGGTGGCACTTCTACTCGGCGTCCGGACGGCACTGGCAGACGCCGCAAACCACTATCTCATTACCTCTGATTCCGACAATCAGACAGCCGGAGTCCCGTTCACAATAACCGTTACAGCCGTCGATGCCTCCGACAACGTGGACACGGGCTACGCGGGCACGGTCTACTTTGAGTCGTCCGACACAGCCGCGAACCTTCCTGCTCCACATACTTTCGACATCAGCGATAACGGCACGCATACTTTCACCGTCACCCTTCGCACCTCTGGCAGCCAGACGGTCACTGTCACCGACAACGCCTCGCTGACCAGTTACAAGACTTGGTCAGTCAACCCGGCCTCAGCCAACCACCTGGAGGTCTCCGGCTCCGCCACCATGACCGCCGGCACCACAAATGAACTCACCATCAGAGCCAAGGACCCATTCGGCAATACCGATGCCTCTTACTCCGGTCCCAAGTCCCTCACTTTCTCTGGACTTAACACCGCACCGGCCAGCCAGACGCCAACCGTCGAATCGGTAAACGTCGGCTCCGCCACCACCATCAACTTCACCTCCGGCGTCTCCGACAGCAATGCCGCTACTCTCATCGCCTACAAAGCTGAGTCCGTCACCGTCACTGTCTCTGACGGAAGCATCAACTCTACAGGCTACGGCCTGGCCCTTTCAGTCAACCCGGCCTCAGCCAACCACCTGGAGGTCTCCGGCTCCGCCACCATGA
>CAYYWI010000097.1:0-7634 GCA_964475375.1 uncultured Dehalococcoidia bacterium | reverse complement strand
ATCTCCCTGACTTCCTCAGCCATCTTGATGGTGTGAGGGAACTTCTTCAGGGCATCGTTGGTGTTGTTCCGGTAGCTTTTTATGGCGCGGTCCAGGGCCAATCTTATGCGCTCGCTGTGAGCCGCGTCCATTATCTCTTTCTTGTAATCAGTGAACTCAGACATCTGCCTGCACTCCCATGCCCATGGCCACAACCTGGGCCAGGTCAAGGACCTGGACATCCTCTTTTCCCAATTCCTTCAGTCCGCCCTTCAACTGCATGATGCAGCCGGGGCAGTTGGTGACGATCATCTGCGCTCCGGTGTCCGCCAGTTCCGCAGCCCGGTTGACTGCCAGAACATGGCTCAGTTCAGGAAAGACGGCTTCGAATCCCCCGCCACCGCCGCAACAGGTAGCCCACTCGCCTTTGGTCCACTCAGGTTCCACCAGATCGATTCCCTTGATCGCCTTCAGAATCTGGCGCGGAGGGTCGGTCAATTTCAAGAAACGCCCCATCTGACAAGGGTCATGATAGACTACTTTGACCTCTTCAGGAAAGCGCAATTCCTTCGTGCCGATCCTCTCCAGCACCGCCTCGGAGAAGTGCCTGACCTTGATGTCATACCCATCCACGCACGAAGGGATCAAGCTCTGCAGTGTATATGTGCAGGAAGGCACGATGGCTATGATCTGCTTCACGCCTCGCGACTTCAGCTTCTTGTAAACCTCGTTGGCATTCCTGGCGAAGTCCTGCTGCATGCCGATGTAGTGCAGCAAACCCCCGCAGCAAGGCTCGTCTTCAGCGAGATAGCCGAATTCCACACCCAGGCCTCTGAGCACTTTGACCGCGTCCACCAGCGGCGCAGCCTCGGCGTCGCCTCCTCTGGCTGCCAGCTTGCCATAGATGCCGGCCAGGTCCACGCCCAGTTTCTTCTGGAAACCGGCGAAGGCCATGGGCAGCTCCGCTCCCACCGCACTCTTGTCCATCCCGCGCACCAGAGACATCAGCGACTCCAGCTTCTTGGTGTACTGGTATCCGCAACCGGCAAAGAAGATGGTTTCCGCCTGTTTAGGAATCTTCAGGTCTTTGGCCCACTTGGCGCCGGCGGCCTTTGATTCGCCGATCACATTGTTCTTCTTTGTAATGTTGTCCGCCAGGAAGGTCAAACCCGGAGGAACCAACTCTTTCGCTTTCTTGCTCATTTCTCCCTTTCAGTCTCTTCGCCGCGTCAGGAGTCCGACCAGGTCACTGGGCCTCTAGCCGTCCCCTCACTACCCATGATTATAGCGCCTGCGTGCCCCACGCGCTTCTCCGGTGGAACAGATCTGCCCGCGATGTAAGCCACCGGTTTCGGGTACCTGTTCCGGGCTGTGATGGGGGGTGTCCGCGAATGCGATTCCGCCAGCCTTGCCTCGTTCTGAGGAAACCTGTGCCTTCAGTGCTACAGGCTTGCTGTCTGGCACAGCTTCACGAGGAGTATTGGGCTCTGTCTCCGCTGGGAGTTTTCAGACCGTATTCTCGGAGGATGTCTTTTGCTTCGAACTCGAATAGCTTCATTCACCCCCTGAATGCAAGCTATTCTGCCGGCTGAGTCAGCTCGATCAATGCTTTCGTTGCCTTGGGATGCAGGAAAGCTATCTGGGCATGCCCTCCGCCAATTCGCGGCGTTTTGTCGATCAGCGGCACATCCTTCTTCTGCAGTGCATCAAGAGTGGCCCGGATATTGTCTACCTGAAACGCAACGTGATGCAGACCCTCTCCACGCGTCTTGATGTGTTTAGCCACAGGTCCGTCGGGATCGGTGGATTCCAGCAGCTCGATCCTGGTGTCGCCCACGGGGATGACAGCGATCTTGACCTTCTGGTCAGGTACGACCTCTGTCTCCTTGATCTTCAGCCCCAGAACCTCGGTATAAAGCTTGGCTGCCTCTTCAATGCTGTTGACGGCTATGCCGATGTGGTTTACCTTCTTGATCATCTGGCTTTCTCCTCAGTCTTCGCGGTGATGAACTTGGCGATCTTATCAATAGAGGTGCCCGGGCCGAATACTTCGGCAATCCCCACCGTCTTAAGCTGGGGGATATCTTTCTCAGGAATGATGCCGCCCGCCACGACCAGCACATCCTTCAGCCCCTTCTTTCGAACCAGTTCCATTGTCTTCGGGAACAGGGACATGTGCGCCCCGGACAGGCAACTGAGGCCGATCACATCGACGTCTTCCTGAATGGCGGCTTCTACAATCTGTTCCGGAGTAAGTCGAAGCCCCAGGTATATGACCTCCATTCCGACATCTCTCAGCCCTCTGACTACTACCTTGGCTCCCCTGTCATGGCCATCGAGGCCGGGTTTGGCTACCAAAACTCGAATCTTGCTCACAGTCGCTCCTTGCTCAAACAACGTTGCGCTCCCGGTATTCCCCGAATGCCTGGCGCAAAGCGTCACTTATCTCACCAACCGTGGCATAGGCTTCAACCGCCTCAATCATCACCGGCATGATGTTCTCATCGCTCTTGGCCATGCTGCACACTTTGTCGAGCACCTGCTTGACCTTCTGATTGTCCCGTTCCCTTCGCAGCTTTCGCAGTCTCTCGATCTGCTTGACCTGCAGGTCCTCTCCGACGTGAATGATCTCCTCATCGTGGTTCTCCTGGGTCGTGTACTTGTTGACGCCCACGATAGCCTGTTCCCCGGAATCGACAGCTTTCTGGTAATCATAGGCGGAGTTGGCGATCTCCTGCTGAACGTATCCCTTTTCTATGGCCTTAAGTGCTCCGCCCATCCGGTCGATCTCATCGAGATATGCCTGTACCCGTTTCTCGATCTCGTTGGTCAGCGATTCGATGTAGTAGGAGCCGCCGAGGGGATCGACCGTATCGGCTACGCCGCTTTCCTCGGCAATGATCTGCTGGGTTCTCAGAGCCACCTGCACTGCCCGCTCGCTGGGAAGCGCCAGAGCCTCGTCGAAGGAGTTGGTATGCAGAGACTGGCACCCGCCCAGAACGGCGGCCAGGGCCTGCAGGGTCACTCTGACGATGTTGTTGAGCGGCTGCTGGGCCGTCAGCGTGAACCCGTCGGTCTGGACGTGATACCGGAGCATCATCGACCTGGGATTATTAGTGCCGAACCTCTCCTTCATTATTCCGGCCCAGATGCGGCGAAGCGCCCGGTACTTGGCCACCTCCTCAAAGACGTTGGTGTAGGCCGCGAAGAAAAACGAGAATCTCGGGGCGAAGGAGTCAACCTCCATGCCCCTGTCTATCATGGCCTGGACATAGGCGATGCCATTGGCCAGGGTGAAGGCTGCTTCCTGGGCGGCCGTGGCCCCGGCTTCCCGCATGTGATAACCGCTGATGCTTATGGAGTTCCACTGGGGCAGCTTGTCGGCGCAGTAGGAGCAGATGTCGGTGACCAGCCTCATGGATGGCGCCGGCCCGAAGATGTAGGTGTTTCGGGCTATATACTCCTTCAGGATGTCGTTCTGGATCGTGCCGTTGAGCTTCTTCCTGTCTACACCCTGCTTCTCGGCAGCAGCGATATACATGGCCAGGATGATCGGCGCTGTGGCATTGATGGTCATCGAGGTGCTGACTTCGCCCAGAGGGATTCCCTCCCAGAGCCTCTCCATGTCCTTGAGGGAGTCGATGGCCACTCCACATTTGCCTACCTCGCCGGCTGACAACGGATGGTCCGAATCGTATCCCTCCTGGGTCGGCAGGTGGAAGGCTACGCTGAAGCCCGTCTGCCCATTCTTGTAGAGGTACTTGAACCTTTCGTTGGTCTCTTCGACCGTGGCAAAGCCGGCGTACTGGCGCATGGTCCACAGCTTGCCTCGATAGCCGGTCGCCTGGATATTCCTGGTAAAAGGGTACTCTCCCGGAGAACCTGTGACTTTCTCTTGCCCAACGCCCGGGTCAGCCGGGCCATATACCCTTTTCAAGGGGATTCCGCCAACGGTGGTTTTGAACTCTTTCTTGCGCTCAGCGGCTTCAGTTTTCTTATCTGCCATATTCACTCTTGACAAGCTGGGTTGAGTTAATCTCAGTGGTGCTGGTTTGTCTGACCCTGCCTGCGGGGCCACTCAGAATGCTTCACTGAATAATGATCATTTGTGGCGGGTGGCAGGTTCTCTTGGACTGCTCAGTGTGATACAAAGCATCTGCGGGATGGGGCAGGGACCGCTTGTCTCCTTTCTATGCAGAAGTTTACTGAGTTGCGGCACATCAAGTCAAACAGGGGTAAGCTTCGGACAAGCGTTTGGGCCATGGCAGTCGTTGCTTGCTCCAGAAATGTGCAGTACAACGGACACCAGGCTGGTTCCAGAGAGCCGTGGGTTAGTTCCAGGTGCTCTAATCTACCAGCGCCTTCGCCTTGATCTGGCCCATCACTGATGGCATGCCTTTCACAAAGCTCTGAACTACCTCGGCGGCGCTGACGATGCTGCCGATTATGGCAGCGTTCTGTCCACAGGGTACTTCGCCCTGCTCTATGTCCCCATCGACCAGACCCTGGTGCAGGGTATGCTGGCTAAGGAAACGCACCAACTCCTCAATCGAGGCCTTGGACTCCTGCAGTTCCATGTACTTCTGGGCGTAGCTGTTCCTCAGTACCCTTCCCGCCACCACCCATTTCTTCAGGCTGACGGTGGCCGTATCGCGGGCTTCGATGATGGCCTGTTTCACCTTAGGGTGGGCATCGCATTCATGGGTGGCGATGAATCGCGTTCCCACGCAGACGCCGTCGGCACCCAGGGCCAGAGCCGCCGCCATGCCACGGGCGTCGGCAATCCCCCCGGCCGCTACGATGACTATGTTCTTCACAGAGTCGGCGGCCATGGGGATCAGCGTCATGGTCGAAAGCTCGGTTATGGCCTTGTAGCCGCCTCCCTCGTATCCTTCGCAAATCACCCCGTCTACTCCGGCCACCTCGGCCTTCCCGGCCTGGCCCGCCGTTGACACGGCATGAAGCACTTTGACACCCGCATCCTTGAAAACCTTTGTGTACACATTCGGGGGCCCTACCGAGGTTATTGCTGCCGAAATACCCTCTTCCAGAGCTACCTCCACGCAGCGCTGACAGAAGGCTCCGCCCTCCCCCTCAGCGTCGCCTGCCCCCATGGGAAAGTTGACGGCGAAGGGTTTATTCGTGAGGGTCTTCACCTTCCTGATCTGCCGGCGCAGCCTTTCGCCGGTCTCCTTCACGTCTTTGGTGAGAGTTCTGGCTCCGGCGTTGGGCCCCAGTGTGCCCAGTCCCCCGGCGTTGGACACTGCGGCGGCCAGGTCGGCTCCGGTGATCCAGTTCATAGGTGCCTGAATAATGGGATACTCGATCCCAAGAAGATTGCAGAGTCGGTTATCTTTCATCGCCCTCCTTTATTGTGCCGAGCCACATCCTCACAGTCCGCGGAAGTTGGGTTTGCGTTTCTCGAAGAAAGCCTTCGGGCCTTCCCTGGCATCCTCAGTGTAGAAGGCCTTTGTGCCGAGTTCGTGTTCCAGCAGGTAGCCCATCTCTCTGGGCACGCCGCGTGATCTCAATGCTATCTCCTTGGCCAGGCGGAGAGCGATCGGGCCATTCTGGCAGAGGCGTTCAGCCATCTTCATCGCCTCAGCCATGAGGTTCTCTTTCGGCACCACCTTGTTGATGAGTCCATACTGCAAGGCATCCTGAGCGGATATGAGATCGCCGGTCAACAGAAGCTCCATGGCGCGGCAATACGGAATCTGCTGCGTCAGGCTGCAAGATCCGCCGATCATGGGCGTGATGCCCCAGCAGACCTCCGGAAGCCCGAACCTGGCGTGTTCCGCGGCGATGCGGATGTCACTCAGCAAGACGAATTCCATCCCGCCCCCAGTGGCGAAGCCGTTCACCGCTGTGATGATCGGCTTATAGCAGTGGCTGAACCACCGCCGTGGCTCCGGCTCGAACTTGATCTTGCCGCTGGTTGCCCCGCCCACGCCTTCGTCAAGGTCGTCCCCTGCGCAGAAGGCTTTGTCTCCAGCGCCGGTCAGGATCAGAACCCAGGCATCGGGATCGTCTTTGAACTCATTTTCCAGCCTGGTCAGTTCCATCAGATGGGCAGGGTTCAAAGCATTCCGTTTCTCAGGCCTGTTGAACCGCATGATGCGAATGCGCCCTTCAACCTCATAGTCAATTGACATGTATGCCTCCTTTCAGACTGCTTGCTGCGCCTAGTCGGTCCGTTGCGGCTCCAGGAAGGCTCGTATGCTCTACACCGAAAGATACGTTCCGGAAATCATGATTGTCTGTCCTCCAGCCGCTGATTCTGATGTCAGGAGTATTCGTACAGGCTGCTGGTGCTTATACGGCGCACGCCTCATTTTGACTCAGCCTCGACAACCGGCGTAACATGAACCCGGAATGACAACTACTTCGTGTTCCGGTTCCGGAGGCACGAACAGGAGGGACCTGTGCAGGACAGCTTCATGATTGTAGAGAAAGCGGATTACATTTGTACGATCACCATCAATCGCCCCGAAAAGCACAATACACTGTGCCCCGAGCTTCTTCAGGAAATGACTGCTGTGTTCAGGTCGCTGAACGTTGATCGATCCGTTCGTGCCGTTGTGCTGAGGGGAGCGGGAGAAAAAGTATTTTGCGCCGGTTATGACCTTTCGATACTGCCGAAGGCTGTGCAGAGTTATTCGGAGAGAATGTCCAGGGGCGAGACCATCACCCCTGAAGAGGATCTCCTGAATGTGGCTGTGGAGGCTATCTCTGACTGCCGCTGTCCTGTGATAGCCATGATCTACGGTCCGTGCGTTGGTGCAGCTTGCGAACTGGCAGTGGCTTCTGACCTGCGCCTGGCATCTCACACGGCACGGTTCGCCATCCCGGCTGTGCGCCGCGGAACCCCGTATCCTCTGGATGGTATCCGCCGCCTTTTGAATGTGGTGGGCGTAGGCGCTGCCAGCGAATTGCTTTACACCGCAGAGTTTATCGACGCTGCCAGGGCGAAGGAGATCGGTCTGGTCAACCGGGTCGTCGATGCGCAGCAACTCAGAGAGGTGACCTACTCCATGGCTCGAACCATTGCCTCTAATGGACCCCTGGGTCTAATGGTCACCAAGAAGACGATCGGCAAGTACCTTCAGGCTGGGGGGCCATCGCCGGCCGACGAAGAGGACCTGCGCCGCCTGGCCATGCAGTGCGTCGAGAGCGCCGATTTTCAGGAGGGCATAAGGGCCTTCTTTGAGAAGCGCCAGCCGCAGTTCCAGGGGAAATAGCAGCGGGCGAGATATTGCTCGGCTGATGCACTGGCATACTCGTACGCGTGTTTGTGTGTCGCTTCCTCCGATAGCGGAGCCATGACCGGAGAGACATGGCCCCGCGTTTTGTTGCTTCAGCAGGATCCTGACCCACGATCAGACGGTTTTTGTGAGGGTTCTTCCGACAGGATTTCCACAACCATCTCCGCTATCTTGCTGACTGTCGTAGCACATACCTCGACCACTTTTCGCGATGGTTCCTCAAACAGCTCCGGCCGCTCTTCCATCAGCGTAAGTGTCTTCTCATCAACGATGCGGTCAGTCAGCCCTCCCGTGACCTTCGCGCAGAGTGTTGAGCCGAATGTCTCCTTAAACCTGTTGACCAGTCTGAGCATCTCCCGCATGCCGCGTGAAGTCCCGGGTTGCCCTTCT
>CAYYWI010000096.1:0-7669 GCA_964475375.1 uncultured Dehalococcoidia bacterium | reverse complement strand
AACATATCAACGGCAAATACCTTCTTGTTGTACTTCCTGGCAAACTTGGCGAGCTTGACCGTGCCTCCGCCCATGTAGGCACCGATCTCGACTATGTCGCCGTCCAGTTGCTGGAGTTGTCGGTCTTCAATGAAGCGGATGAGGTTCTCGTAGCCTACATATTCTTCAGGGGACATGCAGACCTTCGATAGTTAATCCTTCCGTCTTCGCCCAGGCGGATATGGCCATGATCACCCCGGCGGATGTCCAGGTATTCTTCTCTTCAGGCCAAATCATCTGATCCGGGAGCTTGACACCCGTCTCAAAGCCGCCGTCATGATCATTTCAACGAAGCATCCAATTCATGAGCTGGTTGGCTCTTTCCGTATCCCCGATGAGGTACCGCGATACGATCAACTCAGAAGTCTCGGCTACAGTCACCCAGGGGGTTCCGGTGACGCATTTGCATCCCCAGTCATCGATCACGAAATCACTCCACTTGTCCAGGATCAGCTTCTGAGCCTCTTTCCCTCCAACAACGCCTGTGAGAACGGGGTAATACCAGTTGGTGGCAAAGCCTTGATCGTCTTCACCGAAACGATCAAAGAGATCCCGGCGCTCCTTCATTGCGCTGAACAGCCTAGTGCCGGCGGCTTCCCAATCCGGTCTCTTGATCCCCAGCTTGCCGGCGATCCTGACGCCGCTCATTACGCTTTGCCAGACGCAGGTGGACGCCGCATAGATCGCCCCCGGCCAGGGACCTTTGTTGTGTCCGTTGCAGGCCCAAAGCACCTCGCCGGTTGGCTGCTGAAGCCGCAAGGCGAAGTCTATGGCCGCTTCTATGCACGGCCACATTTCCCGAAGAAAACCCTCGTCTCCAGTCACCAGATAGTGGTACCAGACGCCGGTAGCCAGATAGGTGCTCTGATTGGTGTCCCGGGTCATGTCCTTCGGCTTATCGTCAATATAGCTGGAGTACCAACTGCCATCGGGATTCTGCTTGTTCTTCAACCACCTGTAGGCTATCACGGCCCTGTCAAAGCGGCCCGTCAGGTCGAGTGCTATGGCGCATTCCACATGATCCCAGGGATCGGTGATGCCATCGTCATACCAGGGAATCGCCCCGGAAGGCAACTGGTGCTTGATGATGAAATCAGCAAGTTCGCTAGTCAGTTTGGGGATGCCGTCCATTTTCTCCCTTCTTGGCGTAGATGACTATGCTCTTCGGGAAAAGGCGGTTGCACAGATCATCCAGCAGACGGATTGGCGCGGTCCTGGTCTTGAGATCCCAAACCAGGAAGGCATGGTACATGCGAGGGACAAGAGCACGCTCATTGTTGATGCCGAACAGGCAGCGGAGAAGCCAGTATATGGTGTGGAGCGAGTGTTTATGCCTGATACCGTATATCTCAAGGTTACAGTCTCGCAGCAGCTTGAGTATCTCCCTGGCCCTGTACTTCCTCACATGTCCGCCGGGGTTGCGGGAGTATTGCCTCGAAATTCGCCAGTATATGCTCTCGGAGAGGTAGGTCGGCACACTGACGGCAAGAAAGCCGTCGTCCTTCAGCACTCTCACCAGTTCGCTCACGCTTTGCTTGTCATCTCCTACGTGCTCCAGCACCTCCGAACAGACAACCCTGTCGAAAGACTGGTCCTTCAGCGGCAGCTTCATGGCATCACCCCGAACAGCCAGCCAGCACCTCCCGTTCTTCTGCTCACCGTCCAGAGTCTGAAGCATGTATCTGGTCTTCTGCAGATCGACTTGCAGAACGTCCAAGGCAAGCACAGAGCAGTCGAACATAGAATAGGCCGCCCAGGTATGCCGCCCATTGCCACACCCCACATCCAGGACTCGCTGACCTTTCTGCATCTCAAGCAGGCTGTAGTCAACGGTGAGCATTAGCGATCAACTCCTCATATATGGCAACCGTCTTCTTGCCCGCCTGTTCCCAGGTAAAGTGCGTCTCCACTCGTTTGCGCGCTGCCGCACCCATTCGCTTCCGAAGCCCGTCGTCAGACATCATACGCCTGAGCGCGCCCGCCAGCGAATCAGCGTCTGCAGGCGGCACCAGCATCCCGGCTTCACCATCAGGTCCCACCACCTCCGGAAGCGCACCGGCAGTCGACGATATAACAGGCACTCCGCACGCCATGGCCTCAGCCGCCGGGAACCCGAAACCTTCGTATAACGAGGGAACCACAGCCACTTGGGCTGCCGAATAGCGCCGTACCAGATCATCCTGACTTATCCTGCCCGTGAAAGTGACCATATCCTGGAGCCCGTACTGTCTGACCAGGCCGCCGGAGTACTTGCCATCGGGAGGACCACCGACAATAGTCAGCTTCAGGTTCATCTCATTCCTCAAAATGGATAGCGCCCCCAGAAGGTGCGTCAGACCCTTGATCGGGCTGTATCCACCAACCACGATGATGTTGTTGGGATCCTTGGGCACCGAACCATTCGAATGAAAGAGGTCCAAGTCAACCCCGTTGTACACTACCCTGAAATTCTGTCGTGGAATCTTGAAAGACCGAGATGTGTCATCGGCAGAGCTTTCGGCCACCGCCAGGATCCGGTCTACACGCCGGGCAACAAAGCGCTGCATGGTCAAGAACGAATACCACCTGAACATTTTGAATTTTGACCACCATCCCTTCGCGTTGCGGATATCGATGTCCCGGTCAACAGTAATGGGGTGGTGGATCGTGCAGACCAGCGGGATTCCGAACTGCTTCATCAGCAGCAGACCATAGCCAAGGCACTGATTGTCATGTATGACATCGAACTTCCGGCGTCTGGTGAGATGCCACAGCTTCCGATGGGCTCTTATGCTGAAAGTGAAAGGTTCAGGGAAGCCCCCAAGGAGTACAGAGGCTACTTCGTACATGTTGAGGGGATAGATCAGGCGGTGGGGTTCAGGCGGCAGATGGCCGCCCCAGCTGTATGCATCCAGGCTGTCAAGCTTGTGCACCTTGACCGCGTCTATCACGACCGGATGGGGATTACCTGACAGAAGCTCAACCTCGTGCCCCAGATTAACAAGGGCCTTTGACAGGTAGTGGATGTAGATACCCTGTCCGCCGCCAAAAGGATGCCCTCTATATGATAGGAGGCATATCTTCATGGACTAAGGTCCCCCCTGATTACGTGCTGGACCCATCTTGTCAGCGGTTGCTCAGAACAGCAGGCCAGCACCCCAACCGAGGATTGCCAAGTACTTTGCACAGCAGCAACCATTTGACAACATGGCAGGTAAGTATAACATATCCGTTTAATCGCGGCCAAGCTCGGGTTACTTTCTGTATTTGCGCTGTTGCAGGCTGTCGGACACTTTGTCATCTATTGAGACCCATCTATGGCACAATAGCATTACGATCAGGGGCAGTGTGAACCCGCAGGCCCATTAGCAAGCCAGGCAGCCTAATGTTATAATCGTTATCGCGTCATGGATTACGCCTGTGTATTCAATAGTCTACCCGGTGAAGAATGGCCTACTCGCTAGGTATCGACATTGGCTCCGTTAATGTCAAGCTGGCACTGATCGACCAAGAAACCAAGATAGTCCGGCTTGACACTGAGAAGGTCTCCACCAGTTCCCAGGCCGCAGTCGCCGCCCTTATTGGCAGACTGAGTCAGCAGGTTCCATTGCAGGAGATCGGCTGTGCTGCCGTCTCCGGCTCAGCCACGGCTGTCGTGCCTAAGGAACAAAACTGGCTGGAGTACAGCAGTTCGCTGTCCATCGCCTCGGGTGTGCTCCATCTTCATACGGATGCGAAGACCATAATCCAGATCGGCGGCCAGAGTTCCTTCGTCGTGGAACTCGTGGACGGACTCCGCAAACCCTGGCGGGTCGCATCCAATCCGCTCTGCGCCGCAGGCACCGGCATGTTTCTGGAGCAGCAAGCCTACCGTCTCGGCATCAGCATGGACGACTTCGCCCGTCTCGCGCTCGAATTCCAGGGGCAGCCACCGAGGATAGCTGCGAGGTGCAGCGTTTTCGCCAAGACCGACCTCATTCACCTGCAGCAAAAGGGCGTCCCGGTAGGAGCAATGCTGTACGCGCTGTGCGAGAGCATCGCCCGGATGGTAGCCTCGCTGAAAAAGGGCCCCTTCGAGGACCCCATCTACTGCGTGGGCGGCGTGGCCAGCAACGCCGCGATTATCAAGGCGATCAACTCGGTACTTTCGACCAGGAACGGACACCTGGTGGGCGTGGTCGTCCCGGAGAACCATTTTCATATTGAAGCCATAGGGGCAGCGCTATTGGCCAAGAGTTCTGGAAAAACCTCGAGAGTGGTCGATTTTGGCGCAGCCGAAACGGCACTTCACTACTTCGAGATGCCCAAGCTTCAAAGCCAAGGTCAGCAGAAGGACAGCTGGGTGCACCCCAACATAGAGCAACCGTTCACAGGCTATCTTGGCGTTGATGTCGGTTCCACCAGCACCAAGGCAGTCATCCTTGATGAATCCGGCAAAAAAGTCATGGCTAAAAACTATCTCATGACGGCAGGAAGACCCGTTGATGCCATCAAGGATGTGTTCCGCAACCTCCTGCGTGACGTTGGAGACAAGGTCAGCATCGCCGGAGTAGGCGTCACCGGCTCAGGCAGATATCTGGTGGGCAGCTTCATTGGAGCCGACCTCATCAAGAACGAGATCACCGCCCAGACCAGGGCAGCCGCAGAGCTCGATCCGGACGCAGATATCATTGAGATAGGCGGTCAGGACTCCAAACTGGTCATCAAGCGGCATGGCGTGGTCGTTGACTACCAGATGAACAAGGCCTGCGCCGCCGGTACCGGCAGCTTCATCGACGAACTGGCCGAGCAGATGGGTGTGAGCGTCAAGAACGGCGACTTCGCCAAGCTGGCTTTTGACGCTCCTCATACCATCGATCTCGGAAGCAGATGTGCTGCCTTCATGGGTCAGGCGGTTGCCTCCGCCCAACAGGGCGGCGTCCCGATCGAGGTGATCACCGCAAGCTTGGCGAACTCGATTGCCGGCAATTATCTCTCCAAGGTGGTGGAAACACGAAAGCTGGGTGACAAGATCATACTCACCGGTGCGGTTTTCTATAACGAGGCCGTGGTCTCGGCATTCCAGCACGCCCTTGAAGGTAAGATTACCATCGTCCCTCAGCACAAAGAGGTCAGTGGCGCTATCGGCGCGGCGCTTCTGGCGAAGGAGCGGAGTGATGGGAACGGCTCCAGGTTCAAGGGTTTTCAGAAGGTCATCGACAGCAATCACAAGCTGAGCACATTCGTCTGCAAAAGCTGCGACAACAACTGCACCATCAGCCGGCTGGACATCCCCGGCGAGAAGGCCACCTTCTACGGCAGCCGGTGCGACCTCTACGACAGCAGCATCGCCACCAAGGAGAAAGTGGAAACGGCCTTCGACGAGCGCGAGAAGGCATTGTTCGGCGACTATGCAGAGAAGGATGGCAAACCGACAGTCGGCATTCCCAGAGCGCTGCTGGTATATGACTACGCACCGCTGCTGATCGGCTTTCTCAACGCACTCGGTGCCAAAGTGGTGCTTTCCAGCAAGACCACCAAGCACATCACCGAGGAGTCCACGGAGTTGGGTTACACCGACAGTTGCTTCCCGGTCAAGCTTCTTCACGGGCATGCCGCCGCACTGAAAGGTGTTGATTATATCCTCTACCCATCCGCCATCCGACTGGGCCTTAAGGATGGGGATGAGAACCAGAAATACTCCTGCCCCCTGGTGCAGGCTTCGCCCTATATCATTCGTGAGGTCATGGATCTCGAGAAGAAGCTCCTCATTCCGACGCTTGACTTCAGCCGTGGTGATGACGATGCCATCAGGAATCTCTCGCACGTCGCCACCAGAATGGGCTTCTTAACAAAGCAGGGTCAGGCCGCGGCTCTGGCCGGATTGGCCGCGCAACAAAGGTACCAGGCTACCCTGGCGCAGAACGGCCAGAAGCTGCTCCAACAACTGCGCGAGAGCAAGCAACTGGGCGTGGTTATCTTCGCCCGTTCGTACATGTCTCAGGACTCAGGGGCAAACATGGGCATCGCTGAGAAGCTGGCGCAACTGGGAGTCGTGCCCGTGCCGCTGGACTACCTTCCCCTGGATTCGATCAACATCAAGGAGTACTCCGACCGGCCATACTGGTTCTACGAGAGCAAGCAGATCGCCGGCGCCGCCATCACCGTGAAGGATCCGCAACTCTACGGCTTGATCCTGACCAATTTCGGCTGCGGGCCCAACTCCTTTATACTCAACATGGTCCGGGACATCATGGGGGACAAGCCGCTGGGCCAGCTGGAGATCGACGAGCACGCCGCTGAAGCCGGCATCGTCACCCGCCTGGAAGCCTTCGTGGACACCATCACGGAGTATGCCCGCTCGTCCAAGTCCTACAGCTTCCCCACCGACATCGAATCCATCCGGCGCTACTCAAAGAGCACCGTCAGCTCCAACAGGGTCGTCCTGATACCGAACATGGCCGCTTTCGGAGCCGTTGGTGCCGCCGCCATGCAGCACTATGGCGTCAAGGCTGTCCTTCTTCCCGACGCTGACGAGCGCAACCTCCTCTATGCCAACAAGGTCACCTCGGGCAAGGAGTGCCTGCCGTACCGCGTTACTCTGGGCGACTTCATGCGCTTCTTCTACGAGCACGACCAGTACGACTTAGACCCCAAGAATGTCGAGGGTTTCATGCCCGGCGCCTACGGTCCCTGCCGCTTCGGCAAGTACGCCGTCGAAGAGAGCCGGTTCCTGCGGGAGATGGGATTCGACATCCAGATACAGACCACAGTCTCCAACAACGCCTACCGCGATCTCAACATTGGCCCCGGCTTCGAGCGCCTGGCATGGAAAGGCATCGTGGCTGTTGACCAGCTCGAGAAGCTGCTGTGGCGCACCAGACCCTACGAGAAGGTCCCCGGATCAGCCGATGCCCTCTTCAAGGAGTGCCTCACCGGGGTCGCTGACCTCACGCGCAAAGCCCAACCGACAGGCGAATACCTCAGACAGGCCACTCACCGGTTCAAGCTCCTCATAGATCCCGAGAAGCCCAGACGGCCGGTGGTGGGCATCAACGGCGAGATATTCCTCCGCTCCAACACGTTCTCCAACAGCAACCTGGTCAAGGAGTGCGAGAAGGTGGGGCTGGAGGTAGTGGTTTCACCGATAGGCGAGTGGCTCAACTACATCACGCATAGAAGCCTGGAGGATGGCATCCGCGACCGCGACCTCAAGAAGACCATTCTGAGCTACGTGAGACAGTGGCAGCAACTCCGCGATGAGAGGTCAGTCATCGCCAACTTCAGGGAGCTGATTGACACCGAGGAGCCGGCGCTCAAGGAACTCCTCTCGATATCGGAGAAGCATCTTTCGCCCAAGTGCGGCAGCGAGGCTGTCATCAGCATCGGCGCGGGTATCGAGTGGATGGAGAACCCCCACTTCGCCGGAGTGATATCCGTGATGCCGCACGGCTGCATGCCGGGAGGTATTGTCGCCGCCATGTCAGAGAAGTTCAGCCGGATCTACGGCAAGCCATGGATCAACCTCACCTACGACGGATTCATGGAGACCAACAACCTGGTGAAGCTCAGCAACTTCGCGGAGATCATCCGCTTCTGCAGCAAGACCGACGGTTCAGCCGCTGGCAGCCGGTAGCCCCTAGGACTCCACTCCCCCAGTTTCGCCACCAAA
>CAYYWI010000095.1:0-7720 GCA_964475375.1 uncultured Dehalococcoidia bacterium | reverse complement strand
AGTCTATCCCTTCATGGCCTGTGATGGAATCCCACTGACTATCTACGGATCAGGGGAGCTGTGAAAAATCACCCCATGGGATACGAACAGTTTTCATCCAAACAAGTATCTATGACAACCACCACTGAAGAGAAGGACAAGCAAGGCACTATCATGAAGCTCCGTTGTTCTTCCTTCTGGGTTTCCGCTCCTTCTCCTTTTCTTTCCCAAACTCCCGCATGACACGGGCCAATTGCTCCAAACGCTTCTGGACTCGGTCATTGATGGAGCCTTCTTCGAACTTGCCATCTTCCAGGCGCTTGCCCGCCTTGATGCCGGTCAGAATCTCGATCCCCTCGTCCACCGTATCCACAGCATAAACAGCAAAATTCCCTTCCCTGATCGCCTCTACAATGTCCTCCCGCAGCATAAGGTTCCGAACGTTACTGGAAGGGATCAATACGCCCTGGTTCCCGGTCAGCCCCTTGGTCTTGCATATGTCGTAGAAACCCTCGATTTTCTGGTTCACGCCGCCGATGGCCTGGACCTCACCCTTCTGGTTCACCGAGCCTGTTACTGCAATGTTCTGCTTCACCGGAGCGTCGGCCAGACTGGACAGCAGCGCATAAAGCTCGCCGCTGGAGGCACTGTCGCCTTCCACCTCGCTGTAGCTCTGTTCAAAAACCAAGCGCGCAGACAGGGACAGCGGCATGCTGCCGGCATAGCGTGCGGCCATGATACCACTGAGGATAAGAACGCCCTTGGTGTGAATCGGGCCTCCCAGCTTCGCCTCACGGTCAATGTCAATCACTCCCTCTGGACCCACCGCCGTGCTGGCTGTGATTCGCGTTGGCCGACCGAAGCTCAGGTCACCCAGGTCGATTACGGAGAGACCATTGACCTGACCCATCACCTCGCCTTCCGTATTGATCTTCAAGATGTCCCGCTCGATGGCCTCCCTGATGCGTTCCCGCATGAGGTCTGAACGGTAGACCTTCTGCTCAATGGCATGGGATACATGCTCGCTACTGATTAATGGTTTCTCACTCACACTTGCCCAGTAGCTGGCCTCTCTGATGATATCGGCTATCTCGGCAAACCTTGTTGACAACTTCTGCTGATCCTCAGCCAACCGTGAGCTGTGTTCAATGATCTTCGCCACAGCCGAACTGTCCAGATGACGAAGGTCTTCCTTTTTGCACACGGTACAGAGCGTGGCCGCATACTGCTTGGTGGTCTCATCGTCCCGATCCATCCAGCTGTCAAAATCCGCCTTGACTTTGAACAGCTCGGGAAACTCCCTGTCCAGAGCGTATAGCATATGGTAATACATGTTCTCACCGATGATTACAACCTTTATGTCAAGCGGAATCGGCTCCGGCAGAATGGTCTTGACACTGATGAATCCCAGCCGTTCAGCCAGCTCCTCGACTATGATCTTGCCCTCCCGCAAACACCTCTTCAGGCTATCCCAGGACATGACCTCCCGTGCGATGTCCTCCATCCTGATGACCAGATAGCCCCCATTGGCCCGGTGAATGGAGCCGGAGCGGATCATGGTGAAATCGCTGGTCAGCGCCCCAAACTGCGCTTCTTTCTCCATGCGGCCGAGAAGATTGCTGAAAGTCGGCGTCATCTCTATGACCACCGGGGCTCCCTTGACATTCATGTTGTCCACCAGGACATTGACCTGGTATTTCTTGAGGGCCTCCGCCATGGCCCTGGCAGCAAAGGGATTGCTCTCGGCAGCTTCAGGGGGTGAACGGAAAAGATCCTTATTCTCGACGATGTCGTTGCCCACCGCCTCCAAGTGGTCCCCTATGCCCGGTGCATCGCCGTACTTCTTCTCCAGCTCCTCAATGAAACCCTGCAGGATGAACCGGACCACTTCATGATCCATTTTCTCTATCTGCTCTCTGATCTCTCTATCCCAACTCCTCACCTGGGTCATGGCTTCCTTGACCTGAACCTGGACCTCCTCCTGGCGCTTTGAGAGTTCCTCTTTCTTCTCCGGGCCTAACGCCAGGACTTCCTGGTCACTGAGGGGTTTGCCATCGACTATGGGAATCAGCAATATGCCCATGGTCGACATCTGGATAGCAAAGCCTTTATCATGGGCGAACTGGTTCAGCTGGCTGAAGAGCTTCTCCCTTTTCTCGTTGACGGCGCGACCTATGGCATCCCGCCGTTTGCTGTACTCCTCACTGTCAAAGGCCTTCCTTATATCAACCTGGACCGTCTCGATCAGTCTCTTCATGTCACGCTGAAACTGCACAGCCATCCCCGGCTTGAGTTTGAGCGCCTTCGGCCTGTAGGGATCTTCGAAGTTGTGGACATAGCACCAGTCAGGCGGCGTTTCCTTTTGTCTGGCCATACGTTCCAGAAATGCCGCTATGGCTGTCATCTTGCCCGTACCCGGCAATCCTGCAGCATATATATTGAAACCGGAGTTTTTTATCTGTAGACCGAACTGAAGGGCCTTCAGCGCCCGATTTTGACCGATTATGGTCAAAGGAGTCTCGAGGCTCTCAGTGCTCTCGAATCCCAGGCTGGTCGGATCGCAGGTCCTCCGGACATCCTCTGGCTTCAATCCCCGTATCATCATGCCATACCTCTTCTCTCATCCTTGAAGCACTGTAGGCGCTCATTTTATCACAGTCTCCGGTGCCAAGTCTGCACCCCTTTCCAAGAGCGTACGAGCCTCCAGGTGGGCACACCGGGCCAACGTGGCCGTGCGGCGTTTGTGCTGTCGGGAGTACCTGTGTTAATCTATTATAAGTGTCCTTGGGCAGATCGAGAGGTCTCAGGCAGAAGTCGGTGATACTGATACTGTACTGTAACGATAATGGTCGCTACGAAACGGGAGCCCTCTGGCAATCAGGAAATTGCCGTGTTGGCTCCCTTATTCATTTCAACTGCCAGCAGAATCATGCCTTGCACAAACATGGCTTCACAGGCAGGAGGTAGATTATGGAGACAGTCAAGCAAAGGTTGGAACTAGAGTCAACAGGCAAGGATGGTGGCGCTGAATACGCCGCCAGGATTCTCAAGGATGTGCAGCGCATCGCTGACATCAACAGCGGGAAGTCTGGTACGCTGATCCGGGTCCTGCAGCAATCCCAGGAGCAAGTCGGTTATCTCCCACCAGAGGTTTTGACGGCTATCTCTCGCGTCATGAAAGTCCCTCTCAGCGAAGTGAATGGTGTCGTCAGTTTCTACAACTTCTTCACAACCTTCCCGAGAGGGAAGTACGTACTTCAGGTGTGTCTGGGCACCGCCTGCTATGTCAGAGGCAGCCAGAGGATTCTGGATGTATTGAAGAGAGAGTATCACCTGGAGCCTGGAGAGACCACGCCGGACGGCTCACTCTCGCTGGACACTGTGCGATGTCTGGGCGCCTGCGCCCTGGCTCCAGTGGCAACGCTGAATGGTCAGGTCTACAGAAGGGTGAAGCCAATGGGCATAAAAGAGCTAGTGAGCCGTTGTAGATAGGGGGTCGAGACGTGAATAGGATAAATTCCCTAGAGGCTTTGGATGAAATCAAGAAGCGGGTAAGGCCACTTCTTGCGGTCAGAGAAGATACCAACTTTGCCAAGTTCAAGGATGCCCGCCAGATCGATGTCCTGGTCTGTCGAGGAACAGGATGTACGGCTGCCGGTGCTGATGAAGTTGAAGACGCATTTCGTGAAGCCATCAAGAGAAGAGGGCTGGAGAAGCGCGTCCGGATAAATGTCGCCAAGATCGGCTGCCGCGGCTTCTGCGAGAAGGGGCCCAACGTAACGATCACCCCAGGTGACATCCTCTACACCAAGGTGCGCCGGGCCGACGTTGACGAGATCGTCGAGAAACACCTGGTCCGGGGCGAGGTAGTGGAGCGGCTGGTATATGTGGACCCGGTAACGAACAAATCGGCTCCCGCCAACAAGGATATCGAGTTCTACAAGCGTCAGAGAAGAATCGTCCTCTTCCTCAATGGATTGATCGATCCCTGGAGCATCGAGGAGTATATAGCCTTCGACGGCTATCGGGCTTTTATCAAAGCGTTAACCTCAATGAAGCCCGATAATGTGGTAGAGGAAGTCCTCAAATCGGGGCTGAGAGGGAGAGGCGGCGCAGGCTTCCCCACCGGACGCAAGTGGAGCATGGTGCGCAGCGCCCAAGGCGATGAGAAGTTCGTCGTCTGCAATGGTGACGAAGGAGACCCTGGAGCCTTCATGAACCGCTCCGTGTTGGAAGGCAATCCCCACTCCGTCATTGAGGGCATGCTCATTGGCGCCTACGCCATCGGTAATGTACATCAGGGCTACGCCTATGTGCGCGCAGAGTACCCCCTGGCCATAGAGACGCTGAATCATGCTCTCAAGCAGGCAAGGGAATACGGCCTGCTGGGCAAGAACATACTTGGGACCGGTTTTGATTTTGACCTCGAAGTGTTTCCTGGAGCCGGAGCCTTTGTGTGCGGCGAAGAGACGGCCCTGCTCGTTTCTATAGAAGGCAGACGCGGCAACCCGCGCCAGAGACCTCCGTTCCCAGCCAACAAGGGATTGTTTGACAAGCCGACCACCCTCAACAACGTGGAGACTTGGTCGATTGTTCCTCAGATCATCCTGAAGGGCGCCGATTGGTACAAGGGGATCGGCGTCGGAGGGAACGCCGGCACGAAGACATTCTGCCTGGTCGGCAAGATCAGGAACTCCGGTATTGCCGAAGTGCCGGTCGGGACGCCGCTGGGCCAGATAGTATTCGATATAGGCGGTGGTCCGCCAGGCGGAAAGAACTTCAAATCGGTGCAGATCGGTGGTCCATCCGGCGGCGTTATACCCATCGAACACATAAACACGCCTGTTGACTATGAATCGGTAACCAGCCTGGGCGCCATCATGGGTTCAGGCGGCCTCATCGTCATGGATGAGGATAGCTGTATGGTGGACATGGCCAAGTTCTTCCTCCAGTTCACCAAGGACGAGTCCTGCGGCAAGTGTCTGCCCTGCCGGGCCGGTATCCCCAAGATGCTGGAGATATTGAACAAGATCACTAACGGCCAGGGGACGATGGAAGACCTTGCAGTGTTGCAGGAACTGGCGGAGATGGTCGGTTCCGCTTCGCTTTGCGGATTGGGACAAACCGCTCCCAACCCGGTTCTGAGCACAATGCGGCACTTCCGCGCTGAATATGAGAGTCACATCATCGACAAGAAGTGTCCGGCGGCAGTCTGTGCCGGGCTTTTCAGAGCC
The DNA here is from genome assembly GCA_964475375.1 of uncultured Dehalococcoidia bacterium. Lineage (GTDB taxonomy): Bacteria > Chloroflexota > Dehalococcoidia > UBA2247 > RBG-13-53-26 > JAFGCL01. The sequence goes on along the minus strand of CAYYWI010000095.1, from coordinate 2,507 downwards.
CCATGCCAGCACACCTGCCCCGTCGGGCTGGACATACCGGGATACGTCGCTTTCATAAAGGATGGACGGTTCGACGAAGCATACAGGCTCATAAGGCAGCGACTGCCCTTCCCATCGGTCTGCGGCCGCGTGTGCAACCACCCCTGCGAAGGCAAATGTCGTCGCGGTCAAATGGACGATCCCATAGCTATCAGGCACCTGAAGAGGTTTGCTGCTGATTGGGCTGCTGAGAATGACTTCGAGTACATACCCAAGATAAAGGAAAAAAAGAGCGAGAGAGTAGCCATCGTTGGCGCCGGGCCGGCCGGCCTCTCCGCTGCCCAGGACCTGGCCATGGAAGGCTACCAGGTCACAGTGTTCGAGGCATTACCGGTGGCCGGCGGCTGCTTGGCCGTGGCTATCCCTGAGTACCGCCTGCCCAACGACATGCTGAACCGCGAGATATCGGTGATTGAGAAGCTGGGTGTGGACATCAAGTTGAACACCCGCATCACCGACATCGATTCCCTCTTCGAGCAGGGCTTCAAGGCCGTCTTCCTGGCTGTGGGCGCTCACGTTGGTGAAAGGATGAGGGTGCCGGGCGAGGATGTGAAAGGCGTCTACGACGCCGTGGAGTTCCTGCGCAACGTCAACCTGGGACGCGAGATAGAGGTAGGGAAGAAGGTTGCGGTAATCGGCGGCGGCAACACTGCCACCGACTCCGCCAGGGTAGCTCTGAGAATGGGCGCCTCTGAGGTGCATATGTTCTACCGGCGCGAGAAGAAAGATATGCCGGCCATCGAAGAAGAAATCCTGGCCGTAGAGGAAGAGGGCATTCACATTCACGAACTCACCGCTCCGACGCGGGTGCTGAGCCAGGAGGGCAGAGTCACCGGCCTGGAGCTCATCCGCATGGAACTGGGTGAGTTCGACAAGAGCGGTCGAAAGACGCCCAAGCAGATAAAAGGCTCCGAATACTCCGTAGCCTGCGATACCGTGATACAGGCTATCGGCCAGCGGCCGGATACGGGGTTCGCCGAGAAGTACAGCATCAAGATAGGCATGGGCCGCACCATAACGGCCGATCGCCGAACTCTGGCTACCGACCGACCGGGAGTCTTCGCCGGCGGCGACGCAGTTACCGGACCATGGACAGTGATCGAAGCCATTGCCGCTGGCCAGAGAGCCGCTTCGTCAATCAAGAGATTCCTTCAGGGCAAGGAACTGGAACCCAGAGTGGATCGTCAGGATCAGGAGACCTTCCTGATTCCAAGGCCTGAAGATGCGGAAGACATAAAAGAGAAGCCAAGAGTGACTATCAGCGAGCTCCATCCCGGCAAGAGGGTTACCTCCTTCAAAGAGGTCAATATGGGCTATACCGCCCAAGAGGCAATGTCGGAGGCCTCCAGATGCCTCCGGTGCGACGCTGAAGCTGGAGGGGAATAGATGAAGGAAATATCGCTCACAATCGACGGCAAGAAAGTAACCGGACACGAGGGCGACACCGTCCTTGACGTCTGCCGTAAGAATGGAATCGATGTACCCACGCTCTGCGAGATGAAGGGCCTCACCAACGTGGGCGCCTGCCGCATGTGTGTGGTGGACATCGAGGGTGAAAGACGCATAAACCCATCATGCACCTATCCGGCCCGGGACGGCTTGGTGATTCACACCAAGAACGAGAAGCTGGAGAAATATCGCCGCCTGATCCTGGAGTTGATGTTCACCGAGAAAAACCACTACTGCATGTACTGCGAGAAGAGCGGGGATTGCGAACTGCAGGCCATGGCCTACCGCTACCAGATGGACAACGTCCGCTATCCCTATACAACGCCAGCAACCACCGTGGATCCGTTCAGCGAGTACATAGCGGTAGATCACGGTCGGTGCATACTGTGTGGCCGGTGCGTGCGCATTTGCGGCGAGATCGAGGCCAACCACACGCTGGATTTCGCCAAGCGCGGTTTCAAGACGTTGGTCTCCGCGGATCTATCCCGTTCGTTGGGCGGATCATCCTGCACCCAGTGCGGTGCCTGTTTACAAGCCTGCCCTACGGGCGCTATCTTCTCCAAGCTCAGCTTGTATAAGGCAAAGCCCAAGGATTGCCAACAGGTTAATACTGTATGCCCCGTCTGCGGCGTCGGTTGCGAACTGACGGTGCTGACCAAGGATAACAACCTCGTAATGATTGAAGCGCCCCAGATCACAGGTGAAAAGGGACCGCTTTGCCGTATGGGCCGATTCGATCTGCTGGCCAATGGCCACAAGCAGATAACCTCGCCAATGATCAGGGACAAAGAAGGCAAGCTGAAGGAATGCACCCTGGACGAAGCCCTGGAAGCCGCCGGCAGCCGGATGAAGAAGCTGGGCAAGAACTTCACCGGAGTGGTATCCGCCAGGCTGCCCACCGAGACGCTGTCCCTCTTCTGCCGCTTCATGAAGGAGGCAGTCGGCACTACCCGGGTGGACACCATGGGAGGCGAAGCCTTCCGGGTGATCTCTGAAGGCACCAAGGCATTCGGTAAGAA
>CAYYWI010000094.1:0-7734 GCA_964475375.1 uncultured Dehalococcoidia bacterium | reverse complement strand
TCCTCAAGATGGAAGGGGCGACGGTGACGGAAATTCCCGTGAACCACCGCCACCTTTTCCTCCATGAGGAGACTCTCGGCGAATTGCTCCGAGGTCATGCCGGTGCTCCGGATCGAAGGGAAGGCGTAGAAAGCGCCTTTCGGTTCAAAACAGTTGAGCCCCAGTTCATTCAGACCCTTAACGATGACGCGCCGCCGCCTGCCGTACTCTTCGATCATGCGCTCCGCCTCCGGTTCGCCCGACCGGAGCGCTTCGAGAGCCGCCACCTGCCCCATGGTGGGAGAGCTGAGAGCGGTGTACTGATGGATCTTGGTCATGGCCGCGATTATCTCCGGCCTGGCTGCCGCATAGCCGATGCGCCAGCCGGTCATGGCAAAAGCCTTGGAGAAACCGCCCAGCAGGATGGTGTGATCCTTCATGCCGGGAAGGCCGGCAAAGCAGACAGGTTCCATGTCATAGACCAGCAGGCTGTAAATGTCGTCGGAAATAACGATGAGCTTGCGCCGCCTGGCAACATCAGCGATCTCGGCCAGCCTTTCTTTCTCCATCACCGCGCCTGTGGGATTGGCCGGGTAGCCGAAGAGAACAGCCTTGGTTCTGGACGTGATGGCTGCTTCCACGTCCGCCGCCGGCAGCCGGAAGGCGTTTTCGCAATGTGTAGGAACCTGGACCGGCACGCCATCGGCCAGCAGCACAGCGGCCGGATACGCTACATAGCCCGGATCGGGCATGATGACTTCGTCGCCCGGGTCGAGAATAGCCCGCACCGCCAGGTCGAGGCCCTCGCTGACGCCATTGGTTATTAACAGTTCTGTCTTGGGATCATATGTCACGCCGTAGGTCCGCTTGAGATAGGCCGCCAGCTCCTGCCGCAGTTCGGGCATGCCGGCATTGGAGGTATACATGGTAACGCCCTGCTCAAGAGATCGGATAGCCGCCTCTGTAATATTCCAGGGCGTGGAGAAGTCAGGCTCCCCCACACCCATGGAGATGACTCCTTCCATGCCGACAATGAGATCAAAGAACTTCCGAATACCTGAAGGTGGCACCTTGTCCAGCCGTGATGTAGTGCACTTCTTCATGGACTTAGAGGCTGCCGCCTGTCCCCTCCTTTAGAATCGAGGATTTCCCCGTCCTCCTTGTAACGCTTGAGCAGGAAATGGGTGGCTGTGCCATAGACGCCCTCCAGTGGAGCCAGCTTCTGAGAGACGAACTGGCCGACTTCCTGCATATTCTTGCCCACCACGTAGACTGCCAGATCGTAGGTTCCGGACATGAGGTACAGTGTGCGTACCTGGGGGAACCGGTATATGCGCTCGGCTATGGCATCGAACCCAACATCCTTTTGCGGCTGCATCTTCACTTCGATCATGGCCCAGACCCTGTCATCGCCGGCTTTCTCCCAGTTGATCATGGTCTTGTACTTGACGATGACCCGATCCTTCTCTGCCTGCTCGATGATGTCTTTGACCTCGGCCTCTGACATGCCGGTCATGGTGGCAATCTGCTCCGGCGTCAGCCGAGAATCGTGTTCCAACAGCTCAAGGACTTTCCTCATCCCAGCTCCTTTCCACCAGGGTCGTTGACCGACCACTCATCATTCCGCTCATTATAACAAAGTTCAACGTGCACGTTATCGCCGATGCAGACCAGAAAATGCTTCACGCCCGGCTCACGCCATTCCTTCTCCACACTGTGAACGCTGTAAGTTACGCCCTCCAGCGTGAAGAAAATGGGGCGGTCGGCATAGGCCCGTCCGGAGTAACAATGCACCTGCACCGGTTTCACTTCCGGCTCTCCTCCATCATGGCCAGAGCATTCACCGGACAATAGTCAAGGCATATGAGGCACTCAGTGCACTTGTCCAGGTCCACATGACACAGCCCCCAGGCCTTCAGAGCTTCACTCGGGCAGAAACTGACGCACAGCCCGCAGCCGACGCATTTGTCTTCATTGACTACCAGCATGGCAACCTCCTTACGCAAATCAGGCGGCGGGCTTGATCCGCTGCTTGATGTCATCAACCACGATGCGTGCCGACTCAGCACAACCCGGCAGTCCCAGCGCCACCAGAGGCGCTACACCGTCGCCGACGTTGTAAAGGTTCTCTACAGAGGTCTTCTGGCCCAACACTCCCGGCAGCGCTCGGTACATCGGCCAGTCCTTCTGCCAGTAGCTCACGTGCAGGATCTCCGCCTCCCTGTCGAAACCGGGGATGGCCTCCCTCACATCCTGCACCATCATGTCGACCTCCTTCTTGGTATCCAGCGGTAAGAACGACGATTCCGGTGCAGCCCACGCCTGAAGCAGATGCTTACCGGGAGGCGCGTACTCCGGATATACCAGGCTGGTGCACATCATGGTCATCTGCCGCCGTCCCTCCGGCACCACCATTACCCCGAGGAAATCCACCAGCGGCTTCTTGCTGGCGATCTCCAGGCACATGTAGGCCAGCGGCCTCACTCTCTCTTTGACCTCTTTGACGTAGCCGTTCTCGAAGTTCCGGCTTCCGGCGAGCTCCAGTGTATCATGCGGGCCGACATCGCTGATGACCACCTTCGCCGGTATCTCTGTCACGCCGGCACCCGGCTTGTCCACCACTATGCCCCTGGCCAGTTCATTCTCCACCATGATCTTTTCCACACGGCAGCCCGTCCATACGTCGCCGCCCTTGGCCTTGATCACCTTGACCAGTTCTTCCATGAACGCCAGGAATCCGCGGGGATCGGCGCCCGCGGTGCCTGCCAGCTTGAGCTGGCGGATGAACTCGGCCGCCGGCATGTCGCTGAAGTTGACGCACTGGTAGTTGCACATGCCGCGGAACACCGCGAGAACCTTGTCATTCTGAGTGTACTCGCGGAACCAGTCGCGAATGGAAATGGAGCTGGAAGGCTCCTGCCAGCTGAAGGCCCGCTTGATCGCGCCCATGACCCTGGCTGTCTCAGCCTCGCTGGCAAAGTTGGAGATCACGGTCTTGAGTCCGCCCTTGAGCGGCATAGGGTAATCCTTGCCACCCATCCGGAAGCCGAGCTGGATGGGGAAGTCACGGACCGGGAAATTTGCGCCCACCTCTTTGAAGAGCTTCTCCACGCCTCCATGGGTTTCCACATACAGCGCGCCCGTGGGCAGAGTGAAGCCCTTGTACTTCACCGACGAACACCGGCCGCCGACAAAGGGCAGCTTTTCGACAACCAGCGTTTTGTAGCCGTAGTGCGTCAGCAGAGCAGCGGAGCAAAGCCCGCCCATCCCTGCACCGACGACTACCACATCATACTTTCCATCTTTCACTTTGTTGCCTCCCGAGAACATGCTTCAACTGAGCCGGTCCAGCCGGATCAACTATTGTCTGACCACCAGGCTGATGCGGTGGTCTGTCCAGAGCCGCTCCTCAATCTCGCTGTCAAACCAATGCTGGCGAGGATCGCTGTCCGTTCTGTCCAGGATAAGAGCGATGCTGTACGAATACTGCACGGAGTGGATCATCGAATTCCCCACAGCAGAGGTCAGCGCCTTTGCCAGATCTTCTCCCCTCTTCGCCACTCTCACCGAGATGGCGATCGTAGGCAGCTCCCGCACCTCGACGGTCATGTCCGGCCAGAAGTCGGCGCCATAGGCCCAAACCGACCGGATCTTGCCCTTGTCTTGGCCATTCACCCAGACAGAGGCCCACTCGCCGAGTTCGGTGCTGATGAACTCCTTCACCAAGTCTCCGACGCCGGCCAGCAACTCTTTGTCGGAATCGTAGTCTTCGAATTCGGTCTCCTGCAGTTTGTCACAGAGACCATCGACAACATTGAGAACGTCCTGGTTCTGTATCATCTCTTTTCCTTTCAACCCCCTGACCGCCAAATTCTAAGCTCTAAGCACGAAACCCCAAACCATGAGCCACGAGCCGTTTCCAAGATCTCGAATTTGGGATTTCGGATTTGTCGCCCTTACAGAGGCGGCTTCCTCTTATGCCAATCGGTTGACTGCTCATAGGCGAAGGCCACCCGCAGCAGCATCTCCTCGCTCAGCGGTTTGCCGATGATCTGCAAGCCCACCGGGAGATCATCGACGAAGCCAGCCGGAACGGAAATCGCCGGTATGCCTGCAATATTCATGGGCAAAGTGCAGATATCGCTGAGATACATCTGCAGCGGATCGTCCATCCTTTCCCCGATCTTGAATGGGACCACAGGCGAGGTCGGCGTGATCAGGGCGTCGTACTTTTCGAAGGCCTGATCGAACTCCCGCCGGATCAGGGTGCGCACCTTCTGCGCCTTCAGATAGTAAGCATCATAGTAGCCTGAGGACAGCGCATGTGTCCCCAGCATAATGCGCCGCTTGACCTCGGGGCCGAAACCCAACTGCTTCGTCTTCTCCAGACCATCCCACATGCTGGCGGCCTCCTTGGCCGAGAAGCCGTACTTCACCCCATCGTACCGCGCCAGGTTGGCCGAAGCCTCGGACGGGGCAATGATGTAGTACACGGCCAGCGCGTATGGAGTATGAGGCAGCGACACGTTCCAGTCGATCTGCGCTCCGAGTTTCTCCAATCTGGCAAGGGCCGCGTCCATGACGTCCTTCACGCCCGGCTGCATGCCGGCCACGAAATACTCCTTGGGCACGCCCAGCCGCAGCCCCTTGATGTCGGGCACCAGTGACTGAACGTAATCCGGCACAGGGTGGGGGAGCGACGTCGAATCCTTGGGATCATGGCCCGAGATGGCGTTCATCACCAGGGCGCAGTCCGTGACATCCTTGGTGAACGGTCCGATCTGATCCAGCGAACTGGCGAAGGCGATGAGACCGTAGCGCGACACCCGGCCATAGGTCGGCTTCAGGCCCACCACGCTGCAGAACCCGGCTGGCTGGCGGATGCTGCCGCCGGTGTCCGAACCCAGCGAATAGAAACATTCATCAGCCGCTACGCCGACCGCCGAGCCGCCGCTGCTGCCGCCAGGCACGCGGCTGAGGTCCCAGGGGTTGCGCGTGGGAAAGAACGCTGAGTGCTCGGTGGAGGAACCCATGGCGAACTCGTCCATGTTGGCCTTGCCCAGCATCACCATTCCGGCTGCCTTCAGTCTCTCCACTACCGTGGCGTCGTAGGGCGGCACGAAGCTCTCCAGCATCCTGGAGCTGCAGGTGGTGCGCACGCCGTTGGTGCACATGTTGTCCTTGATCAGAGCCGGAACACCGGTGAGCGGGGCAGCGTCGCTGTTCTTCAAACGCTCATCGGCCACCTTTGCTGACTCCAGGGCCTGCTCCTCGCAGACGGTCACGAAGGTACGGACTTTGCTGTCCACGCTGTAGATGCGGCCGAGGGCCGCACGGGTAAGTTCCACTGAGGAAATCTCCCGGCGCTGGAGCAGGTCTCCTGCCTCGTGGGCGGTCAGTCTGAAGAGATCCATGGCTACTGCTCGAGCACCGCCCGCACCTTGAGGTAGTCCTCTTCGCGGTCGGGGGCGTTGGCCAGGACCCGCTCGGCGGGGAGGGAATGGGTGGGGATGTCATCCCTGAGGACATTCTCCAGGGCAATGCAGTGTGCTGTAGGCTCTACACCCGTGGTGTCCACCTTTTGGAGTATCTCGAAGTTCTCCAGGATGTTCGAGAGCTGCTCTCTGAGCCTCTCCACTTCCTCGTCGCTCAGTCCCAGGTGGACCAGAAGCGCCAGATGTTTGACTTCTTCTCGGCTGAGCTTCATTTCGGTGCGGTTCTCCCAATGCAGGCGCTTGGCTTGAAGCGTCAATTATAACATTGGGTGCGCACGAGGGGCAATCGGAGCAGTATTCTTCATAGAATCCATAGATTCTCTCTCACGAGGATAGACATACTGCGATTAGAAGGCCTGGTACCTAAGGGCACGCTGGAGCTATGGCTGCTATTGCCTCGACAGCCATTTCTGACACATGGCCCTGTTGTGCAGCAGCATCAAAATAGATGGTCCCATTTTTCATTATCTGATCAAAGGATGATGGAATGAGCGAATTGCCAGTGCCATAGTTCACAAACCGTGACGTTGCTGCGGACTGGCCGTAAGCAACATATCGGGAAGACTCTGGCACTTCGATCATAATAGTTTCAAATCCTTGATCCATCAGTCCACCCCTCGAAAGTCCGGCGATCTTCTATCCCTTCTTGCACCTGGGTTGGCAGAGGGCCTGTCTGGACTTGTGTTCGTCGAAGCCTTCCTTTGCTCAGGAACTTGGTGGAACCACCTTCTATGCTTTCGATCAGTCCACGAGTCAAGGTGTATTCAATCTCATTCCTCGTACCCAACAATGTGTTGGGGTCGAAGGGCGTCAACATCTCGAGTTCCTTAGCATAGTCATCATGTAACTGTTTGATCGTCTTATATTGCTCGTCATCGGGCTTTGCTATGTCCAACCCCAACAGGTCTCTGGCCTCCCGACGATAAATCATGTAATCATGGCTGCCGCTTTCGCTGCACAGAAAATCGAGTATGTTATCAATCTTCGACTGATCGCGCATGTGATTCCCCAGCAGTCTTCGACCGAGCATTCGTATCTGCGTACGAGAGCGGTAAACGTCACCAAGAACGACCGGATGTATCTTGGTCGCCAAATCCATGACTATCTTACACATTTCAGGCTCACCTCTAACCCCAAGGCTCTTCGCAAACTCGATATACCCATTCAGGGATTCTACGCTAACAGGCACTCTTGCTAAGGGGTTGGGGCCAGGCAACGGGGGGTTCAACGGACCATTCACGCTGGGATCAATAGGCCCCAACGTTGCCTGCTTCGTCATGAGTATGGAGTCCGCACCCAGTGCTATCAGCGTTGCTGTTGAGTGAGCCTTAGAAGGGATGATGACCTGAAACTCTTCGCAGAACTGTTTGATCAGGTTAACCAGACTCCAGCCAGTTAGTGTGCTCCCTCCTCTCGAATAGAGGACGAGAGAGATCTTCTTTGTCTTCCCGATTTTGTCGAGATGCTCAACAAAGTGGTCCAATACATCGGACCCGATTTGGATTTCCATGTTCTGACGGTCGCCCGTGACATAGCAGATAACGCTTGCGTTGGTGAACTTGGCGATTTGTGAGTACGCTGATTTCCTTTGTTCGTACAAGTTCCTCTCCTCTCGAGCGAACAGGAATTGGAGCAAGTGTCTTTTGGCGAATCCTACACTCCCATCGCAGTCGATGTCAAACTCCAGATGTGCAGTGTCCAAGACATGCCGTACAATCTCAGTGGTTCGTGTTCCTCACGCATCACTTCTCCAACCTCTGCATTTCTGAAAACTTGATACGAAGCTGGCGGCCCACATAGCATCCTAAGATCGCATCACGAACCTGGATCTGTCAATCACCTTGGTCGGTGCCTCTCAGAATCTCCATCGCTCCCTCATCTGCTCCTTGTCCCTCAGATGGGAGCCAGCCAATGGCAATGGTAGCTTATACGAGCCAGGCCAGGAAGCAGCCATCAGGAAAGCTCATATCTAGAGCAGCTCCATCGCTTCCCTTACTGAAGGCTTCAGCACACGCAGCAGGCCCAGCACCTTCAAAGCAGCCTCGTGGCCTTCCGGTGACGGCGATGCGCAGCAGTCCGCAGGAACGATCACTTCATATCCCATCTCGGCGGCATCAAATACTGTCTTCAGAACACAAGCCCAGGTGGCCACGCCGACTACTATCACCGTCTTGACCCTCTTCTGCCTTAGCGTGAAATCGAGATCCGTGCCGAAGAAAGCGCTGAGCATCCTCTTCTCAACTACGATATCAGCCACCCC
>CAYYWI010000093.1:0-7892 GCA_964475375.1 uncultured Dehalococcoidia bacterium | reverse complement strand
GGAAATCATCGAGGGGCTGTCCATCGATGCCGGCGTAAGAGCAGACAGCTTCCACCACAGAGATAGTGCCTTCCAGCATCAACTCAGGCTCAGGAAGGAACCCCAGCTTCCCCATGTGGTCAAGCAGGAGCGCGCACTTGTCTGAACGGGCGGCAGCCCGGAAGCTGCGCTCCCAATGGCGAAACGCGTGATTCAACACGTTGGCATTTCCGTCTTGCGGCAATCGCCTAGCACCTCGTGGCCAGTTTGGGTTCGTTCCTTATCTGACAGACAGGTCGCAGACCTTTGGCCTTGAGAAGGCCATCGAGTTTGTGTATATGTTTATCAGCCAGCCTCGGATACCCAATAACAACGACCAAGCCTTGTACGGTCTCAGGGTTCCTATCGATCTTCAGCGGAGGGTCGTTGGAACCCTTGAGGATTCCGAGTTCTACCTTCTGTCTGTAGTTCTTTTCGTAGCAGTCAGCGAACTCACCTATCTTCTTCCTGACCGTGTTGACATATTCCGTCAGTTGTTCAACTACCTTTGCTTTCTCCTTCGAGTCGACCGCAAGGTCTGGGTTGTTGCCCAGCTTCACCTCTATGACGACGAAGTGGTATTCCGCATTGTGATCTCGCTTGAGAGCAAGCACGTCCATTTTCTTCAACTTCTTCTTCGCCTCTGCTTCCTCGCTTTCCTCACTCTCCTCGATACTCACCTGACGATCGATAATAATGAAGTCCTTGGATGGCGGGTTCTCCGCTATCATGGCCTGTTCGAACATACGCTCCTCCTCCTCCCTCCCACCCTTTTCCCGTATGCTCTTAGCGAACTTCTCTAAGTACTTCTTCTGGAAGAACTGACGCAGCTTGACGCCACTATTGTTGGGGGGTCCTTGCTGAATACCCTTGAATATTGCACGGCGGTTGTCGTCGTCCTTTGCCTTGGTCTTGGAAAGTCCGATCAAGAGACCGGAAATGTCCTTCTGTTCTTCGCACATTTTCCTTACTTGTGTCTTCAGGGAACTACTGTAGCCGCTGACGGAATATGTGACTTCAGGGTCGTCTTCAAACTTTGGCTTCGGAGGCTCTTCACTGGGCAGGAACTTCCAGTGTATCTCCGCAGTATATGTGCCGTTCCCCTCCAGTGTCACCTTCGCAAGTGAGTTACCCTGATAGTAGATGTTGAAGTAGTCGTGACGAAGCTGGATATCGTAGTCACCAGAGTCGTGCGCTTTCCTTACCAGGTAGGCTAGGTCCTTTTTCACCTCATCCAGATTCCAACCACTGTGCTTATCATCAGCAATCTCAAGGTATCGTTTCAGTTCCATGGTTTCCAGCCTCCATTCTCATCCATCACTCCTGATGGTCAGACACCATAGATTCGCCATCGTTAAGTTGAACCACATTCGAGAACAGCCGCGAGAATTCCCCCGGGCCGAACGTGTGAATTGGAATCAGACATCGAGGTTTGAGCGCGGCTGCCAACTGCTTCAGGTTTTCCACGTACGCATGTCCGCTGGTGTGAATCTCCATGAAATCGACATGGTGAGACTCCAGCACCTTCCGCAGATCCGTGCGCTCCAGGTAGCCGTGCCACATGGAGTAGATGGCCTTGGCCCCGGCAGGCGGGTCCAGCTTCCGAAGCATCGGATTGCGGAAATAGCGGTTATCTTTGGCCAGGATGACCATGTCGTGAGGTCGGCTCTTGATCTCCTCCCACTCGATCTTGGCCTCCTTGTACTTGTAGAGCAGTTGCTGGTCATACTCAGCTATCTTCCGGGCATGAGAGTAACCGTACAACACGCGGACTTCCTTCCAGTCGAACTGAGGGATGCTGTCGGAGACCTCGCCGAGCTTGTCCAGCACCAAGGCGGTATAGAGGTCGATAACGAGCACCTTGCGGTTTCGCTTGACCGCCCGGTAGACCGACACCAGCCTGTCGAGATTCTGAGAGGAGCAGAAGACGAAGGTGTAGGTCTGCTGATGAGCCAGTATATCGCTGATGGCCTGCTCCACTCCCTTCTCATCGGGATGGGGGCCCTCTTGCCTCCCGATCATGGAACCTTCCATGATCAGACAATCCACGTTCGGAATCGGGTCGGCCAGAAGCCGCTCCAGCAGTATTCCTTTGCGCCCGTGGCCGCGGAAGTCGCCGGTATAGAAGACCCTCTTGCCATCGGCCTCGATGAGAAACGCCGCCGCGTCGGGTGCTGAATGGTCCATCAGATACGGGGTGATGGTGAACTCCCCTACCTGGAATGGCTGCCACATGGCGAAGGTCTGTGTATGACCGAGATTGACCCCCGTCTTCAGGAACAGGTTCGACACCTCGATCAGACTCCTCGTTCCTTTGCTCACGAAGAGAGGGATATTCGGATGGAGAAAACGAAGGAAGCCGTAGTGGTCCTGATGGGCGTGAGAGACGACAACGGCAGCAACCGAAGCAGCCTGGTGAGTATACAGCCCGTCAACCCCGGGGACTATCCTCTGCTCCAGCAGTTGTTCGAGGGAGAGCCTCTTGTGATCGCGCCACTCGAAAGTCGACCCTTCGGCGTTGACCAGGGGCATACCGATATCGATCACAATCCGAGTCTTGTTTGAGGCTGAGCATAGCTCAACACAGCTCCCGCCGATTTCGTGCGTGCCACGGTGGATAGTCAGTCTCATAGAGTGACAGTCTCGTCTGTCAGAGCCACTCCATATACTTCAGCCTGTACTCTTCACACAGAATAGCCAGCGTATACGACTCCTTTGCCTCGACTGCATCTTCGCTGCTCTGAGCCTCTTCTGTCACATCGACTCGTGTGTATCTGTCGCCGATGGCTATAGGTGCTTGGCACAGAGAGCATGAACCTCTCCCCTTTGCCACTGGCTTCCATTCAACACCCATGAGAGCCTGCCACCGTGCGAATCTTGGTACACCTTGCTTTTCCAGATTGAGGGTTGGCAGCACTGGCAGAAAAGGAAAGGTAATGTCCCGAGTTACAGCCTTCGTCTTGCAGCCTTCGCATACTTGGATAGTGGCCATAGCATTCACGATGTCGTCCTGGCTCTCATCGCTATTGCCTTTGACCTGATGGAGCCTTGATATGCAATAGTAGGAATCACCGCTCCTGATTGGGCCTCCGCAGGCAAAACATATGAATGGTTTGGCTTTGCTCTGCACGTGCCATGCAGCCAGAGTGTCTCTCAGAACGACATGTCTGGCGAGCTCATCCATGGCGAAGACGAGGCGGATGTCCTTAATGTGCTTGGGCAATTTGTTTCGCAGTTCGGAGTCCATCCGAAACTCGCCGTCCTCGGTCAGTTGTCCCAGCACGTCGTCCATGTCTTCGAACGGCATTAGTTGCACGCAGAATTGCTTTTCATCATCAACGTATCGCAGGTGCGCAGTCAAGAACTCTTCGAACCCACACTCGCACTGAAACCGATTCAGCCTGCCTGCCAGCAATTCCTCCTTCAACTCAGGAGAGTCCGCCACATTCACGAGCAGCTATGCCCACATGTTGTGTTTCCTACCACACCTGGGGCATATCACCTCGACCTCTCGCTTCATAGACATGCATTCACCTCAGGGGGGCACATCTGCCCAATATAAGCTCGCTCGGGATAGTATCGGAGCAAAAGCGGATGGTGTCAATGTTCGAGGTGGCCCTCAGTTGTTCCGTCCGGACTCCCCTACCGGCTCGCCCCATTGCCAACCAAACCATCCTCAGATAGACTGTCTCTGCGGATGCCTGTGTTATAGTCGTCCGTGCCTCTTTATCTCGGGGAGGTGAGAACATGACCAGGAGCAAGAATAGCAGGACATTCTCGCACCATCGAAACAGCCCCGTTTTGAAGATGTTCGTGTTCGGGTTGATCGGGATGGTTGTGGCGGAGGTCTCCCTGACACTGTTCCTGATTCTCTACTTCGTCAACAGTCTGGTCATCAAATCCGTTTGCAGCGCTGCGTTGGGACTGTTTCTTGCCTACGCACTCGCGTCCATGTTCGCCCTCTTTGCCGCCCGTCACGAGGTCTCTGAAAGAACAGTAATCCTGAGGCAGGGCAGCCGGTTCAAGGCCATTATCTCCAGGGAGAACATACTGAAGGCGGAGAGATCCTCCGAGAGGCTATCCGGCGTGCCCGCCGAAGTGCGATATGCGGCACAGTCCGGCGTGGTGCAGGTTACCACGGGAGAATTCGGCCTGATTGTCATCACACTGGCGCAGCCGCAGCGGGTCAAGCTGGCCTTCTACAAGAGGCCGGTGCTGGCCAAGGTATTCCTGGTGAACGCTGATGAACCCGACCGGTTTGTCGAAGCGATAAACGAGCGAGTCCACGCAAGTGCGGTTCCAGAGGCGACGCCGGACAAACCGGAATCACCCCGGACAGAACGCGTGCAGAAACGCCCGGTGTCATCGGTGGAGTATGCCATCGAAACGGTAGACCTGACCAGAACGTACGGCAGCACACTCGCTGTAGACAGAGTGAATCTCAGGGTGAAACAGGGAGAGATTTTTGGTTTCCTGGGACCGAATGGCGCGGGCAAGACCACCACGATCAACATGCTGGTCGGCCTTCTGCAGCCAACAGCGGGCAGGGCATCGGTACTGGGTGTGGACGTCTGGCAGGAGCCGATTCGGGCCAAAGCCATGATCGGATATGTCCCCGACATCCCGGTGGTCTACGAGAAATTGACCGGGCGCGAGTTCCTCATGTTCGTGGCGAACCTCTACGATGCCGGGCCGGCGGCGGAGACGAGGATCGCCAATCTTCTCGGCACACTCGATCTGACTGAGTGGGCTGACCAGATGATCAGGGTCTACTCCTACGGCATGCGCCGCAAGATCGCCTTGGCCGCTGCGCTGGTTCATGAGCCGCAGGTCCTGTTGCTGGATGAACCAACGAACGGACTTGATCCGAAGAGCGCCCGGCGGGTGAAGGACATCCTGCGGCATCTGACCTCGCAGGGGAGGACTGTCTTCATGTCCACTCATGTCATGGAGATAGCAGAGAGAATGTGCGACCGCGTCGGCATAATCCAGAGAGGGAGGCTGGTGGCCATCGGCACAATGGACGAACTGCGCCGGCAGACAAGAATGTCCGGAGCAGACCTGGAGAATATCTTCCTGAGCCTGACGAGTGAAAGCAATGATGCCGGCATTCTGAGTGAGCTATGAAGATCGGCAAAGTAGCAGCCATCTTTAGGTTCAAGCTCCTGGAGCAGAGAAACGAGATCGCAGCCAGGCCGATAACGGTCCTGCTTTGGCTGCCCAGACTGGCTCTCTATGCATTCACGGCCTTTTTTACATATAGATGGCTGTTGTCAGGGACGGAGGTTCGGTTCGCTGCAGTACTTGTGGTTTTGCCCGTCCTGGCTTTCATGCTATGCCTGCTTGCCGGCTCTCAGAAGCTGTTCAATGCCAAAGAGAACGTGGTGCTGATCGCCGCTCCGCTGAACGCGCGGGAATTCCTTCTCGTCAAATACGCCGAAGTCTGTGCTGCCGTCCTGGAGATCGCCTTGTTCGGCATAGCCGTAGTTCTGGCGGCTGGTGAGGCGATGTCAGCGTCCATAGTACTGGTGTCTGTTTCGCTTCTGCTGAGCATGCTGCTGGGCCTTCTTCTGTCGATTCCAGCAGCGCTGCTTCTGGCTCGCATGGCAGCCGCAATCAGAAAGAGAGCATTCCTGTTGGTGCTGGCCGGGCTGGCGTTGGCCTGTGGGATTCTGGCGATCTTCCTGTTCATTCCGGAGTCATTTCCTGCTCTCTCAATTCAGCTTCTTGCCTGGTTCTGGAGACATCTCGTCCAGGTCATTGCCTGTCAGGCAGTGATGCTCTGTCTCGCCGCAGTCTGCTGCCTCAAGTTTGCTCAGGCAGCTTACCACAGCGCTCGTTCACGTCTGGTGGAAGCGGAACAGACGGTCAGGATAACCGGGCATCGTAAGAGCTTCATGATCGGAGCTCCGGCAGTCGGGAGCGGTTTCGCCATCCTGGCGAAGGACACCCTGGTCAATCTAAGGAATCCGATGCAGTGGCTGAGAGCCATCCTGGTGCTGGCGCTTTTGTCGCTGTATCCCCTTCTCAGAGGATGGCTGTCCGGTGACCTCCCCGAGATCACCATGGTTGTGAACGTGTCCTTTGCCTCTCTGCTCGGTTTCGTGCTCATAGGCGAGGTGGTGACGAATGCCTTTTCCGCCGAGTTGAACCGGATTCGAATCATCCTCGCTGCTCCCCTTCCACTTTGGAAGGTTGTTGCGGCCAAGCTCTGTGCATACTGTCTGCCCATGGTGTTTCTGTGCGAGACCGCAGTGCTGATACTCGACCTCGCCGCCGGGCTGCCCTTCCTCTACACGCTGTGCTCGGTCGTGCTGACGGCATTTGTTGCGGTCGGAACGGGGGCTCTTCTGACGGGTGTGGGAACTATCAGCGCCAAGCCGGACAGGGAATCGCAGGGTGGCATGGATGATTTCATGGCGGAGCAGGCCTTCTTTACCAATCCTGGTTCGTTCCTGGTGTTTCTCTTAGGGAGTCTTGCCTTGGGCCTGAATCTGGCTCTGGTGGCTGCGCCTGTGCTACTGGGATCACACTGGGTTTCGCTTGGTGCAGCAGCCCTGCCGCTCACACTCTTCCTTGCCTTGGAGATGAACGCGGCCATAGTCGTGCTGTCGGTGTTATTCGGATCGAGGTGCCTGGGCAGGCTGGCCAGGTAGCATTTCCTTTGCTGCGAGCTATCAGCTCATAGCCATGGGGGTTGGTCGCGCATTTCTGAACTTTCCAAAATATTAGCGTTTCGCTATCATAGTACGCACAGACAAAAAGGCACTGGCGCTGGAAGAGGTGTGACAAAGATGGCAAAAAGAACAATGAAGAGCGAGGTCATCAAGAAGGGAATCGAGAGGGCACCCCACCGATCCCTTTTGCGGGCTTTGGGGTGTACGGATGAAGACATGGGGCAGCCCTTCATTGGTGTGGTCAATAGCTTCAGCGAGGTCGTTCCCGGTCACGTGCATCTCCGCAGCATTGCCGAGGCGGTGAAGAGCGGGGTGCGCCAGGCCGGCGGAACGCCCTTCGAGGTCAACACCATCGCCGTCTGCGACGGAATCGCCATGAATCATCCGGGCATGAGGTTCAGCCTGCCCAGCCGCGAGCTGATAGCTGATTCGGTGGAGATCGTGGCTCAGGCGCATGCCTTCGATGCTTTGGTATTCATTCCCAACTGCGACAAGATCATTCCGGGCATGCTCATGGCTGCGCTGCGGCTCAACATCCCGGCCATTTTTGTCAGTGGTGGGCCTATGCTGGCGGGGCGCTTTGAGGGACAGGTGGTCGATCTGAATACTGTGTTCATGGCTGTGGGTAAGGCAGCCCAGAAGAAGATGACCCAGGCTGAACTGAAGGAACTGGAGAAGGTGGCTTGTCCCGGCTGCGGCAGTTGTGCCGGTATGTTCACCGCCAACACCATGAATTGCCTGACAGAGGCTCTGGGGATGGCGCTGCCCGGCAATGGCACCATTCCGGCCGTGGATGTCAGACGGGTTCATCTGGCGCGGGAGACCGGGCGGGCTGCTGTCAGGCTGCTTCAGCAAAACCTGTGCCCGCGCGATATCATCAATAAAACATCCATTTCCAACGCTTTCGTGGTTGACACGGCTCTTGGCGGCAGCACGAATTCCATCCTGCATCTGATGGCCATCGCTCACGAGGCGGGTGTTGATTTCTCTCTGACCACGGTCAACGACATCAGCCGGAAGACGCCTCACCTGTGCAAACTCAGTCCGTCCGGAGAGCATCGTATCGAGGACTTCGACCGGGCCGGCGGTGTTCAGGCGCTCATGAAGGAAGTGGAGAAGCTGCTTGACCTGAAAGCCAAGAGAGTCTCGGGGATGCCGCTGGGTGAAGAGATAGCTGACGCCAGGGTCAAGAACAAG
>CAYYWI010000092.1:0-8055 GCA_964475375.1 uncultured Dehalococcoidia bacterium | reverse complement strand
TTTCATGATTCAAAAGGCCACCGTTGGGTTACCTTCTTAAATGAGTTGACACGTACCGCCCTGAGGCGTGTCCAAAAGCGCACAAGCTTGGAGCTGGCGCTCCCGCTATTCCTCTTCTTCCTCTTCCCGCTTGATCTTCCGGGCTTCTGTCAGCATCTGCTCTATCTTGGTGTCATTTCCTGAGACCACCAGAATATCTTCGGCTCTGATGACTTCCATCCGGTCCGGGGTGACTATTATCTCTCGCTCTCGCTGAATAATGAGCACAGCTATTCCCCACTTCCCCTCTCGACCCAGCCCCAGTTCCGAAAGAGTCCTGCCGATGAAGCTGTTCGGCGGCGACAGCTTGGCTACACCATAGGCGGCGGCCAGTGGCATGTAGTCCAACACCTGTGTCAAGGTCAGTCCGTGCGCTACCCGGGTCCCCATCTCTCGCTCGGGGTAGACCACTTTGTCAGCGCCGATCTTGTCCAGTATGCTGCCGTGAAGCTCATTATCCGCCCTGGCCACCACGTAGCGGACCCCCAGTTTCCTCAAGAGAATTGTTGACAGCACACTGTTCTGGATATCGGAGCCCATGGCCACTATGGCCACATCAAACTTGTCGACCCCCAACTCTCTCAGCACGGCTTCGTCAGTGCCATCGGCCTGCACGGCGTGAGTTATTGTGGGTGCTATTGCCTGCACTCTCTTCTCATCCATGTCGATCGCCAGAATATCATACCCCATGCTCAACAAAGTGTTGACCAATCCAATCCCGAATCTTCCGAGTCCCACAATCAGTACCTGTTTCTTCATAACATCACACTCCCTATCCGATCCTTACCTGATCCTGAGGATACCGGTATTCGGTCGCCTTCTGGCTCTGCACCAGTGACAATGCCAGTGTAAGAGGTCCGAGTCGCCCGGCGAACATGGTTACGATTATGATGAACTTGCCCGCAATTGTCAGTAAAGGAGTGATACCGGTCGACAGGCCCACGGTGCCAAAGGCTGATACCGTCTCGAATAGAAGGTCAATGAATTCCTTAGGCTCATTGGACTGGGATTCACTGATAGTCAGCGCCAGGACCACCACGGCCACCAGCCCCAAGGCCAACATGGCCACTGCCAGAGCCCGATGTACCTGCTGTGGTCTCAGTTCACGGCCAAAAGCTTCGGGATGTTCCCTGCCTCTGAGCGAACTCCACACGGTAGCCAGGAGGACGCCGAAGGTGTTGACCTTTACGCCGCCGGCAGTCGATCCGGAAGCTCCTCCTACGAACATCAGCATTATGGTGAAGAAGAGTGAGTAAGTCGTCATTCTGCCGATGAAGATCACATTGAATCCGGCAGTCCTGGGTGTAACAGACTGGAAGAAGGCATTCATAATTTTCTGGGGAATGGACATAGGGCCGAGAGTATCCGGATTGTTGTACTCCATGGCCAGCAGAACCACGGTTCCCAGAGCCAATAGGGCTATTGTCACGGCAATTACCAGCTTGCTATCGAGCGCCAGTCTTGAGAAACTCCTCTTCCTGAATATGTCCCAGACTACCAGGAAGCTGAGGCCGCCCAGGATGATGAGTCCTGCTGTGGTAAGGACTATCAGGGGGTCATTTCGATATCCCACTATGCTGTCAGCCCCAAAGATATCGAGACCGCAGTTGTTGAAAGAGGAAACGGCGTGGAACACTGATTGCCAGACGGCTGTTGCCAGGGTGGGCGCGTCCTGGGAGAACCTTATGAAGAAGAGCAGTGCTCCGATTCCCTCCGCCAGTATGGTGAAGATGGCAATGCCCAGAGTCAATGAAACAAGCCCCCCCAGCTTCTCCAAACCCATGGATTCTCCAATGAGAAGCTTTTCCCGCAAGCCGACTCTCCGGCCGAATGCGAGGAGAAGAAGAGTCCCACTGGTCATGAAGCCGAAGCCTCCTACCTGCATGAGTATCAGGATCACCGCTTGGCCGAAGGGGCTCCAGTAGGTTGCCGTGGTCTGTACGGAAAGGCCGGTGACGCAGGTTGCGGATGTGGAAGTGAATAGGGCATCGGGGAAGGCCTGGGAAATCGGGATGGATGAGTGGTCTATTCTTGATACGGGTAACGAAAGAAGGATGGCGCCGATGCCTATTATGGCAGCGAACCCCCAGATGAGCACTGCGACGGAGATGGCCTGGAATCTTGGCACCCTCACCAGAACCAGCGGAATCCGCCATGGCTCCACCCGAGGTACACGGAATATCCTGTCGCCCAGCTTCTGAAATGGTCTTTGTGGTCGCATACAGGTCACTGACGAGCCAGGCTTGTTGACTTCCTGGCAAGCCCCCGATAGTCAAGATCGAAGTATAGCAATAGTGCTGATATTTCGGAAGTAGAGAGGCAAGACGCCGGTCCAGGAGGCTCAGGCTGGTGAGCGAATAGCGTCATGATGATCCAGGTTGGCGGCTCTTTTGGAAGGATAGCCGGGAGAATGGTTGGAGCCCGGGATCTCCGGCTTACTCAAAAACCACCTCACCGCTCTTGCCGCCGCTTTTTCTGACCATGCGAATGTTCTCGATTCGCATGGCAGGGTCTACGCCTTTGCACATATCGTATATCGTCAGGGCGCTGATGGCGACCGCTGTGAGCGCCTCCATCTCTACACCCGTCTTGCCTGTGGTTTTCACGCTGGCGGTGATGTTCACTGCGTTGGTCTTGGCATCGAGGCTGAAATCAACCTTGACCTCGGAGAGCAGGAGGGGATGGCATAAAGGTATCAGCTCAGGCGTTTTCTTGGCGGCCATTATCCCGGCCACCTGCGCTGCCGCCAGTACGTCGCCCTTGGGCAGGCCGCCCTCGCTGAGCAGCTTGAATGTCGATGCCTGCATCTTAATGGTGCCCCTGGCCACGGATTCCCGCTCGGAGTCAGGCTTGCCGCCCACGTTGATCATACGAACTCGACCGCCCATCTCAGTTACCCTCCCACCTGCGTCATGAGCCTTTTCTGGCTGACAACTCCCTGTGATACGTGATGCCCCTCTGGTTTTGCCGCCACTGCCTTCAATATCAGTTGACGTATATCTTCCACCGAGGCACTGGTTCGCAAAGCAGACCGCAGATCGATCTCCTCGCTGTCCAGAAGGCAGGGCAGCATCTTACCGTCTGCTGTGAGTCTCAAACGATTGCACTTGAAGCAGAAGTGCTCGCTGACCGGGGTAATGAAACCGATGGTGCCCCTGGATCCCGGCAACTGGTAGTATCTGGCCGGGCCGTCTCCCTCCAGCGGCGAACATGGCCGAAGTTCACCCAGAGATGAGATGGTGTCCCACATCTCCTTTGCTGATACGAATTCCGGCTGCTTCGCGCCTTTGTTCAAGATCGGCATCAACTCAATAAAGCGAATGTTCCAGCCATCTACGGTGAGCCGGGCGAAATCGAGCAGTTCATCGTCATTTATGCCCCGCATGACGACCATGTTTATCTTGACGGGAGTCAGTCCAAGTCGGCCGGCTTCCTCGATTCCCTCCATGACCTCTGGCAGTTTGTCATGGCCGGTAATCTCTTTGAACCTATGTTGTTTGAGCGAATCGAGACTGATGTTGATGCGTTTCAGCCCGGCATTCTTGAGTCCGGCTGCCTGATCCTTCAGCAGAACGCCATTTGTGGTCAGGGAGATATCGGCGATCTTATTGACCTGGGAGAGCATCTGCACGAAGTCCACCAGACCGGCCCTGACCAGTGGTTCACCCCCGCTGATCCTGACCCGGTTGATGCCCAGGTCAACTGCCACTCTGACGACCTTCACAATCTCCTCGTAGCGGAGGATATCGGAGTGATAAATCAGCGGTATGCCCTCAGGGGGCATGCAATACATGCATCGCAGGTTACAGCGATCAGTGACCGAAATGCGCAGGTAGCTTATAGGGCGCTGGAAAGAGTCTGAGATGCCGCTCACTGATCGGTCTCCTGACGTATGCGCTCCAGGATTTTGACTGCCTTCTCAGCAGCCTTGGCCCTGTGACTGATCCGGTTCTTCTCCTCAAAGGTCAGTTCAGCCATGGTCTTGTCCAATTCGGGTATGTAGAAGATCGGGTCGTAGCCGAAGCCCTGTTCCCCCCTGGCTTCAAAGCTGATTACCCCTTCGCAAACCCCTTCGCATAAGCCTATCACTTTTTGCTCAAAGGCGACAGCTATAACGCAGCGGAAGCGGGCTGAGCGTTTTTCCCAGGGTACGTCTTGGAGACGCGACAGGATCAGGTTGACCTTGTCCCTGTCAGAAGCGCCTTCGCCGCCGAACCGGGCGGAAAGAGGTCCAGGCGCACCGCCGAGAGCATCTACTTCCAGGCCGGAGTCGTCGGCTATGACCAGGAATCGATCATCTACGGCATAGCCGACGGCCTTGAGTCTGGCATTTTCCTGGAAGGTCTTCCCTGACTCGCTGACCTCCTCCTGGATTCCCTCAGCATCGAGGTTTGTCAGTTCAAAAGGAGAACGCTGGAAGAGCAAGGAGTACTCTCGCGCCTTGCCAGCGTTCCTGGTAGCCAGAAGGAGCTTAGGGATCAAAGGTCAAGAAATCTCTTTTCAAGCTTTCTCATTACCTGCGGCATGGTGGTGTATTCCATCTCTTCCAAGGGGAGACGATGAGGCTCGAATGGGCCATGTCGTCGCAGATACTCAGCAGCCTGATTCGCCATGTGGCGTGCATCGTCGAATGATGGATCGTCAAACATGTCGCGCGGGCCTACCAGCTTGCCATTTGCAAGTTGGAAGCCATAGGAGATCACCCTGGGAGGTCCGTCGAAGCGGGAGGGGTTGGCATCCCGTTGCGCCACCGGCATGAGCGGGCCATGGTGTGAACCACGCATCCATCCCGCCACCATTTGGGGCATGGTGAACGGCTCCACTATCTCGCCCACCGCCGGGAAATTGCCCTGTGAACGCACGACGCAAACGGGGTCATCCTTCCCAACATATCGGCCGGCCATCAGGGACAGGCGCTGTGTGGAGGAAACGGCTGCGATCTCCTTGCTGTCGCGATGATACACGGCCTTGACGGCGTAGCGGCTGGGCGCTCCCATGAAGACCAGCATGTCGTATATCTCTTCGGGTGCATTGAAGGTGATCTTCTTATGATCCTTGACGTCGTGGACCTCAAAAGAGAAGCCACCGTGCATATTCTGAGCGATAACCAGCCCGATGGTGTTGAATGGATCAGCAAACATCTTGTAGAGGGGCAGGTTCCAGGCACCGGACGAGGTCTTGTCTGCCATGAATATAATGACGGTCTCAGCCTGGCGTTCTTCGATCTCCATCTCAGCCACGCCCGGGCCCATAGCCTTGACATTGCCGGAGAAAGCATCCGAAAGGAGGTCCTGGCCTGCGCCATGAAGCTTCAGTTTCTTGGCAACATTGGTGCCTTCTACAAAGGTGTCCCACGCGAGCTTGTGGATGGGTTGGCTATCTTCACCCTTATTGTGCGTCATGATCAACTGCACATCGTCGCCGCAACAGGTAACATGGTAGTCGATCAACAGGCCCTCACGTTTGGCTGTTCTGAGGCACTCCTCAGCCTTTCCCATAACCTCAGGATGAGAAGCGGAGTGACCAACGTAGCCGCCGATGTCAGCCTTAATCACGCTCAAGGTAACTTTCATCTTCTTTTTCTCCTTCTCTGCATGTTGTTCATAGCGGAACCTTAGTTCGAGTTGCACACTTCCATCATGCGTTCCCCGCAGGCATGATGCAGCTCTGCCCAAATCTGGCCAGAGTGTTGTGCTGGTTCCCGGCGACGATGTCAGAAATCGCAGGATGGCCAACACAATACTTGATGTCGGCCTTGATTACGCTGGTAGTGCGCTCCATCTGGAATCCCTTTCTCGATCCTTCTTTTCGACTCGCTGCTTGGAGTATATCACACAGCACCAGTGAGCAACAATTTGCTAGTAGTCGATCCCTTTCCGGGATGGAATCCCCTTCCTGTAAGGATGCTTGATCTCCTTCATCTCTGTAACCAGGTCTGCCTGGGCGATGATGGTCTCGTCTGCGTATCGCCCGGTGAGAACAAGCTCGACGTCCTTCGGCTTATCCTTCATCATCTGGACCACTTCATTCACGTCAACCAGCTTCCACGCTGCAGCCACATTGACCTCATCCAGAATGACCAGGTCGTACTTACCGCTCTGTACCGCTTGACGGGCATCCTCCAGGGCCAGCCTGGCCTGATCCTTCTCCTCCGGCTTGGTGTTGGCGGGATCGACGAACTCCAGGCTGCCAAACCTGCCTACGCTTATGTTCGGCAGAAGTGCCAGAGTCTTGTGCTCGCCGTAAGGGTAGTCGCCTTTCATGAAAAAGGTAATATGTACCCTTAAGCCGTGACCCGCTGCCCGCATGGCGAGACCCAGTGCAGCAGATGTCTTGCCTTTTCCATCGCCCGTGAAGACCTGGACCAGCCCCTCCATGAGAAGACTCCAACAGCTTACCAAGTGCTGTATGGTTGTGTCAAAAATGGGCAGAAATGAAGAGTCATCCGAGTGCGACGCCTTGTTTATGGGCGCCCGGGCAGCTACTATAATCTGGCGATGCAGGTGCAGCAGGTTCACCCCTGGAGCGTGACTGCTCAGGAAGCCCGTGCCATTCAATTGAGTATGGCAGGGCAAGTCTCGAGGAGGAACGAGTTAGGGCGGGTCGGTTTGGTGGCCGGCGTCGATATATCTGCGCCGCGCTACCAAGGCAAGGTCAGAGGCACGGTCGTGGTTCTGACTTATCCTGAACTGGATGTTGCGGAAATCGGGGTGGTGGAGCAGAGGGTCGATTTCCCCTACATTCCCGGCTTGCTGTCCTTTCGCGAGTCTCCCGTGATCCTGGATGCATGCCGGACGCTGAGCTTGAAGCCGGATTTGATCCTGGTTGACGGCCAGGGGATCGCCCACCCCAGGCGGTTCGGTATCGCCTGTCATCTTGGTCTCCTTTTAGATACACCTACAATCGGCTGCGCCAAGTCGATTCTGTGTGGAACCCACTGTGCAGTGGCAACTGAGGCTGGGAGCATGGCTAAGGTGGAACATGAAGGAGAGGTCATCGGCATGGCACTGCGCACCAAGACCAACGTGCGCCCGGTTTATGTCTCGATCGGCCACAGAGTGGATCTGGCTACTGCCGTGTCATGGGTCAAAAGCTGTTGCTGCGGATACCGGCTTCCGGAGCCCACGCGCCTGGCCCATCTGGCTGCTTCGGGAAATCTGCGGATGTGAGTTCTTCCACCTCGGCGGCGGATTTCGCTCACAGAGCATGCCCCTATGTATCCAAGTTGAGGTTGACAGCCTCTTCTCCGACGTGCTACTGTCCGATGCAATCGTTACCCTCTACATAGGAGACTTAGATGGAATACATTGTGGCGGCACTTGCTCTTCTCTTCTTCCCGCTGTTTATTGGCTCAATGCTGCTCCCGGTCTTCTGGGAAAAGAATGCAAAGGAAGTCGAGAAGCAGGAGAAGTCCAAGGAGATAGCCACCAGGAATGTCTTCGGCGAGATCAAGAACCTAATCCATGAGACAGAAGACGTACTCAAGAAGGCTTTAGAGGATGCCCTTGCCGCCAACGACTCGTTGTGGGTCAGCGCATTGACATCATTGAGTCAGGATCTCTCTGATCTTTCTGACAGCTTTCAATGCGGGAAGACGGATCCCAATGATGCAAGAGCAAGGATATTGGATTTGCGAAGACGGGTCGATAGGTTCAGGAATCCACCGCCCAGGGAATCGTCCAGCGCAAGACCCAAGCCAAATGCCAAAAGAGACGTGCCCATCGAGGAACTCGCTTATCTGGTTCTCGGAGTCAATCGTAGCGCCGACGGCTACCAGATTCTAGGCGTAAGTCGTGGCGCTAGTAAGGAAGACGTCGACAAATCATTCAAGCAGAAGCAACTGGGATGGCATCCTGATAAATTTCCGTCCGAGAGTGACCGGGACATAGCCAGCGCCGTAAGCAAGATATTGAATAATGCCAGAGACCAAATCTACAAGCATAGGGGATGGAAGTAGTTTGACGCTTTACTTGTTCACCCCCTAACCGCTTAGACCCGGATGCTCATAAGGTATGC
>CAYYWI010000091.1:0-8494 GCA_964475375.1 uncultured Dehalococcoidia bacterium | reverse complement strand
TTCACCTTCGACCTCTGTGGTAAATCCTATGCGCGGGTCTTGGTTAACGGCAAGCTGGAAACCATCGACTTGGCCGACTTGTTGGGCCACCCCTGGGACAACTATGAGGTGGCGGGTTATGACCGGATTTGGATATCGCACCCCGATTGGAGCGCGCTGACCGATGAGGAGATACGGGAACTCGAGGAGCAAGTGGCCGATGATTTGCTCTTCGACTATTCCGAAGGCGTTGTGCAACCTGGGACATAGTTTACGTTTTGAACCGGGCACATCGTTTACACTTTCCCCCAATCTTGGGGGGAGAGAAAAAAACGGACTTGAGGGACACCCTCAGACTCCCGGCAGCGTTCCGCTGCACCTCTCTTCGGATTTCGGATTTGGGGCGAAAAAGCTCCCACGGGGCTTCGCCCTGGGAGGGCCATGCCCCGTCATGGCCGGAATCCAAATCGCATTTGCAGGGGCAATCCCCTGAGGTTGCCCATCCTTCAGGTGGGTGTCAGGTTCCCAACCTGACCCGGATCGGCCCAGAGGTTGCCTCCCCGCTCACCTTCCCCTAGAATCAGAGCGTAGATATATTCAGGCAGGGCTAGTCTCCCTGAGCTAGCCCCGATTGCGTTTGGGAAGAAATAGGTGAATCTATCTTTTCTGACGAAGCTGGCCAGCGAAATCCCGGCGATCAGCCGTTTGACCCGGGAGCTTCGCCAGGGGGCAGTTGAACGAGCCGCAACCGTGCATCCAGCAGCACAGCCCTATCTGGCCGCCGCGCTGCACCGGGAGTTGGGGCTACCAATGCTGGTCATCGTGCCCACCTGGCAGGAAGCCAGACAATTCCACGAGCAACTGCTTGTCTGGTCCGACGGCCAGTCAACTGTCCTGCTGCTCCCTAAAGCGAGTCCTGAGGAGGGCAGCGGCCGGGATCCCTTCAACGATCAGCAGCGCCTCAAGGTGCTGGCCAGCCTGTCCGAACCCGGTGGCGAACCCAGGGCAAACGCCCGAAAGCCGGTCATCATAGCCCCGGTTGCCGCCGCAGCGGCCAGAACCATACCGCGGACCGAGTTCGCAGCCAGCCGCCATGTCGTGAAGCAGGGGATGCAGCTCAGCCTCACCGAAGTGCTGGCCAGGTGGGGCAAGATCGGCTACAGGAGAGAAAGCCTCGTTGAGTTGCCCGGCACCATGAGCCACCGCGGCGGCATCCTCGACATCTTCCCTCCCAACAGTGATCTGCCGGTGAGGATCGAAATGCTGGGGAACCAGGTGGAAAGCATCCGCTTCTTCGATCCCCAGACGCAGCGGTCGCTGAGAACAGTTCCGTCGGTGGAGATACTGGCCGCAAGCGAGAGCACTCCGACCGGCGCTGATACGCTGATCAGCTACCTGCCGGCGGATTCCCTGGTCGTAATGGCTGACAGCGAGGGGATCAAAGCAACTCTGGATGAGGCTGCGCCGTCGCCCGGCGATCCCACGGAGGCGGCAACCGAAGCCGTCCCGGAACATCACGAGGATTCGCATTTGGGCTACGCCGGGTTTCGCGCCCAGCTTCATGGCGTGAAGCATCTCCTGGCCTTGAACAAGTGGGCGACCGATGACAGCCGTGAGGCCGCCATCTTCGGCTCACCACCCAGCTACGGCGGGCAACTGAAGCCCTTCGTCGCCGAGATCAGGAGGCTGACCGGCGAGGGGTGCCGCGCATTGATTGTCTCACAGCAAGCATCGCGCATCAGCGAGGTGCTTGAGGAGGAAGACATCATCGCTGCCCCGCTCCAGAACATCGACCACCTTCCTCCGCCAGGCTCCATCACCCTGATCCAGGGTTCTCTGCCCGAAGGATGGACGATGGGCAACGAAGTGGCCCTCTTCGCCGACGCGGAGGTCTTCGGCTTCGTGAAACAGCCGCCGCCCGCCCGGCGGCCAACACCACCCTCTAGAACCATATCGCTCGATCTATCTCCCGGCGACTACGCCGTGCACATCGACCATGGCATCGCCCGCTTCCGCGGCATGAGGAAGGTGAGGGTGGGCGACGTGGAGCGCGAGTACATGACGCTGGAGTTCGCCGCCGGGGACATGCTCTATGTGCCAACCGACCAGGCCGACCGGGTCAGCCGCTACATCGGTTCCGGCGGAGAGCCGCCGACGCTGAGCCGCCTGGGAACACAGGAGTGGAGCCGGGCAAAGCAGAGGGTGAGGGAATCATCCCGGGACATGGCCCAGGAACTGGTGAAGCTGTACGCATCCAGAGAGGTCGTCGCCGGTTTTGCCTTCTCGCCGGACACGGTATGGCAGCAGGACCTTGAAGGCTCCTTCCCCTACACCGAGACGCCGGACCAGGTCGAAGCCGTGAAACAGGTGAAAGAGGACATGGAGAAGCCGAAGCCCATGGACCGGCTGGTCTGCGGCGACGTCGGCTACGGGAAGACTGAGATCGCCCTGAGGGCCGCCTTCAAGGCGGTCATGGATCAGAAGCAGGTGGCCGTGCTCGTGCCGACAACCGTGCTGGCCCAGCAGCATTTCAACACGTTCTCACAAAGGCTGGCCAAGTTCCCCATCAAGGTGGACATGCTGAGCCGCTTCCGCTCCAACAAGGAACAGCAGGCCACCATCGATGCTCTGAAGGACGGCAGCGTGGACATCGTTATCGGAACCCACCGTCTGCTGCAAAAGGACGTGTCCTTCAAGGACCTGGGCCTCCTCGTCGTGGACGAAGAGCAGCGGTTCGGCGTAGCCCACAAAGAGCGGCTGAAGCAACTGAGGAAAGAGGTGGATGTGCTGACCTTGACGGCCACGCCCATCCCCCGCACCCTGCACATGTCGCTGGTGGGCGTACGGGACATGAGCACCCTGGAGACCCCGCCGGAAGAGCGGCTGCCTATCAGGACATACGTGTCTGATTACAACGAGCCGCTGATCCGCGACGCCGTCATGCGGGAACTGGGACGCCGGGGCCAGGTTTTCTTCGTGCACAACCGGGTGCAGAGCATCGCTCGCGTGGCACACCGCCTCAGGGAACTGGTGCCGGAGGCAGAGATAGCTTACGCCCACGGACAGATGAGCGAAGAGAAGCTGGAAACTGTCATGCTGGATTTCTACCAGGGCCGGACCAACGTCCTGGTCTGCACCAGCATCATCGAATCGGGGCTGGACATACCTAACGCTAACACCATCATCGTCAACGAGTCGGACAAGCTGGGGCTGGCCCAGCTATATCAACTGCGCGGGCGGATCGGACGCAGCAGCACCAAAGCCTACGCCTATTTCATGTACAGCAAGGGGAAGCTGCTGACCCCGACAGCCGAAAAGAGGCTGCAGACCATCTTCGAAGCCAGCGAACTGGGGGCCGGCTTCCGCATCGCCATGAAGGACCTGGAGATTCGCGGAGCCGGCAATCTGCTGGGTGCAGAACAGAGCGGTCACATCGCCGCGGTCGGCTTCGATCTCTACTGCCAGATGCTCTCCGACTCCATCAAGGAACTGAAGGCGCTCCAATCCGGTGAACCTGCCGCAGTGATACCTGCCACGGCACCATCGGTTGTCCTGGAACTCCCGCTCACTGCCTACATACCGGAGAGCTACGTGCCCAACCTGACCACGCGCCTGGACATCTACAAACGGCTGGCCAAGGCCACAGATCCCGACGAAGCCCGGCAGATGGGCGAGGAACTGGTGGACAGGTTCGGGAAGCTGCCCAAGCAGGTGGAGAACCTGCTCTATCTGGTCAATATCAAACTGCTGGCCGGCCGGCTAGGCGTGGAATCCATCGTCAAGGAAGAGGGCCAGATCGTCATCCGCTTCGGCGAAGGACACAGGCTCAGTCAGGTGAAGACGCAAATGCTGGAGAAATGGATGAAGGTCCGAGGGAACCAGGTGCAACTGGACATGAGGTTCCTGACCCAGCGCTGGCAGAAGGCCATTGAGGACGTCCTGATCAGGCTGCAGGATCAGTTGGGCGTCACCAGTCCTTCTTGACCATGAAATGGCATCTTTGCAGGTTGCACAGCATGCCGTACACTGCACGTGGATTGGCGTCCGCCTCAAATGAACCAGTAGCCAATTGCACTCAGCAGCAGCCACAGGCCAAGTGCCGTACTCACGAGGACAAGAATGCATCTCTCCTTACTCTTTACCATGCTGATCAGACCGGTGACACAGCCAGCTAACGGGATGACTGTCAGGGCAGCAGCCAGAACAGGATTCAATCCCCTTACCACTTCAGAATCAGTGTCAGAGCGAGTCAGGGCTGCAACCGGAATGAAGAACAACAGGAAAGCTATATCCAGAGCGATCGACGATCTGCCCAAAGGGTCCTTTGGCAGCACACTAATCTTCTGCCCGCTCTTCATGAACGCCCACAGAACGAGAGGGACAACCATCAGAACGAGTGCTATCAGCATGTCAGCACCTCCTCATCTCACCTCGACCACATAATCAATATTACATACTGGTCAACCTATATCTTGAGACCTTGGTCCCTATTCTGGAGGGGATTCAGGTGGGGAAAAGTGCGAGAGTCCCCGGGGGTTGCCGATTTCCCGGGCGCATCGCAATGCGCCCCTTACGGGTTCGCATGGTCACGGTGAACACAATGCTACCGGGGTCAGGGAGTTCGGGGGCCAGGGGGTTGACCGCAGCAGAACTAGAGGTAGTTCGGCAGTTCCACCAGTGTTCTGATGCGCGCGCAGTCGTTGATGTCAGGGAACAGGTCATACCGGTCGACGAGCACCGGCTTCATGCCCACCCCTCGCGCCCCCACTACATCGCAACTGTACTGGTCGCCGACATATACGGCCTCTTCAGCCTTTACACCGGCTTTCTTGAGGGCGGCCAGTAATATCGGAGGTCGTGGCTTCTCTGACCTCGCATCCCTGGACGTGACCACGTGACCGAGGAAGGGATCAAGTCCAAGCTCGCTGCAGAAAGGCCTGATGTCCTGGTCGATGTTGGAGATGAGGCCCATTACAAGGCCGCGGGACTTCAGTGCTCTTAGAGCAGGCAGAACATCGTCATATAAAGCAAAACCAGTGATTGAGAATGCTCCCCTTACTTTCTCCATCACCCGCAGGACGGTCTCCTCGCTTGATGGCAGCCCGGCCCCCTCCAGGACGACATGGCCGTAGCGAACATACACCGCTATCATCGCCTTCGGCTCGCGTTTCTTCACCGGGGAACGGAGATTTTCCTCGCTGTAGAACTGGTCTGCCAGAAGCAGGCCGCGAGCCAACCGGTCCGGGGCCACGTTAAGGCCAAGCTCACGACAGGCCCGCGCATACTCATTTTCGCGGGGCGGGTAGTAGCTGGTCAGAGTGTTGTACCAGTCGAAGAAAACAGCCCTTGTCATCGTTCGCCTCTGTTCGTATTTTACGATATACTGTACCTGTCTTCAAAAGGAACTCATATGCTGCATCAATCGAGAAAACTCTTCGACAACCTCTTCTGCTACATCTGGCAGGGTCACGGCAACAACAGCCACACCTACCTCTTCCCCAACGTGCTCAGGGGTGAACGCCCGCACGTCATCATCGACCCCGGTTTCCTGGTGAACGAGGTCTACGAAGGGTGCTTCGATTCTCTGACCGAAGCCATGGAGAACGACGATTTCGAAATAGAGGATATCGGGCTGGTCATCAACACCCATACTCACCCGGACCACTGCCAGGCTACAGAGACGATAATGGAGAAGAGCGCCGCGAAGGATGGCAAGGGGAAGATCAACCAGGCCGTAGTGGCGCTCACCAAAGAAGAGGATGACTACTACCGGATGGCCGGGGAACGCATGTTCAGCATGTTTGGCATGAAGGCAGCCAGGCTCGACCCGCTCATCTATCTCGTCGAGGGTGATCTCAGCCTGGGCAAAGACGACCGGCAGATGAACCTCCGGATCTTCCAGACTCCGGGGCATTCTCCCGGCTCCATCTGCATCTATTGGCCCGACAAGAAGGTCCTGATAACGGGCGACCTGGTGTTCTATGGCGGCGTCGGCCGGACCGACTTCCCGGGCGGCAGCATCACCACCCTCAAGCAGAGCATCGAGAAGGTCTCGCAGTTGGATGTAGAGTACCTCCTTCCGGGTCATTCGACGGAATTGGGCAGCATTGTCGAAGGGAAGAAGCGAGTAGAGCAGAATTTCAGGGCGGTCAAATTCATCATTTGAGGCGCTCCTGTTTCTCAGGGGTGGTTTGGCAAGATGGAAAACGATGAGAGAATCCGCTACGCCATCGAGCATACGGAACTGGTCCGCCCTCCCCGGCAGGCCTTGGCCACCTTCGGCATAACCGACATCCACTATTACCTGCTGACGCAGCCGGTGTACACCGATATCACGGGCAAGACAGACGAGACAGTTGTCAGGGAAGGGAAGGTCATCGCTGAGAGGCCCAAGATCATAACCCCCTACTATCTCCTGAACCTTTTTCAGGGTTTCGAGCATGGTCAGGATTACGCCGACTACCTGCTGCGAACATACGGAGCCAGTGAGCCCGGCCTTCTCTATCGATACCGGAACGAGCCGACCGGCATGAACATCCTGTCCAGCCCCTTGGACTCGGTCATAGAGAACATCAACCAGGAAATCGAGAGGTCGGAGAATCCGCTTTCGACCATTATCAAGGGCATTGATGAGATGTGGGACGTCTCCCTGATGAAATTCATCTATGACATCACCCAGCAGTCTCTCAGCAGAAACGTCATGGAGTTCGGCATGCAGGGGATGCTGGGCATGGAGGGTAGGGTTCCCAAACACGCCAGGTACCTGATCGAGCAGCTCTTCAGGGAAGCCGCCAGCGAAAGGTCCAAGATATCCGAACTGGAGACGGAACTGCAACGCTGGGGAGTTTTCGGAGAATACGAAGACAGGTTCCTTGACCTTTTCAGAAAGAAATGATACTTAAAGCATCAGCATCAAATGACTTATGGAGCTGTGGAGACAGCCCCGCGAGCAGTGAGAGAGGTTGCTTATGATGAGTCGGGAAGAGAGCGCTTATGTTGCCTTCGGACAGTACTGGCAGCAGGCCAGGCAGCAGGAGAATACCCGGCTGTGGATGAGCAACAGCATCGCTGCTGTATTCGCAGCACTGCTTGCTGTAATAGCCTGGCAGGGTCTGACGTTCTGGTATATAGCCGGATTCGGGCTCGCGTTGGCGCTGTTCGGCTTCTTCACCAACCACACACTGCGGGTAATGACGGTGCGCTACTCCAGAGTAGCCAACGCCTTAATGGACTCCGAATTGGGGTTAGGAGACTACCGACGGTTCGTGGAAGGCAAAGACAAGAAAGGTGTAAAAGGTGCGTGGGAGACCCTGTGGAACGTCCACATAGCTTACGTCCTCTTCTACGCCTTCGCTATAGGCGGCTGGGCAGCCTTGCTGACGATGACGCAGGACGTGATCGACTGGCTGGTGGTATTCACCTTTGTCGCGCTCAGCTTTGCAGCACTCTTGTTCTATCGTGTCTTTCTCTGGCCGCGCGAATGGGAGGCTGAGACGCAGCCTATTGTCTCTGAGAAGCGACAGAGGGAGAAACGAAAGCCATCCCGTCTTCCGGACAGCGAAGAGGAGTAATTTTGAACAATACAGCCTGTCGGTCTCCATGGTATCCTCCGGTCACGAAGGTCAACAGGTGCAGCAAGGGGATCGAGTAAGACTCCCAAGTCAATCCAGTGAGGAGCAAGGATGACGGTATTGAGAATAGTAAAAGCGGTTGCCCTGGCTATCATCCTGGCGGTTTTGCTGTCAATCATCGGCGCCATACTTGCAGAGAATGGCCGGGAGAGCATCCTCATGACCGTCTTCTTCATAGTCGGCGTGATCGGTTTCTCTATCGTGCTGATGAAAGTGCAAAAGGTGGGATTCTGGTTTTGCCTGTCCTTCGCCATTGAGTGGGCGCTGCTGCCGATATCAGCGGCCATCAACACCACCCAGACAAAGGAAACCGGTTGTGCGGGCGTAATCTTAACCATGGGGAGCTTCGTATTCCTCGCTGCAACCGTGCCGGCTGGAGCAATAGGCTTCATTCTCTTCCTTCTTCTGGCCCTGTTGGTCTTCAGAAAGAAGAAACAGAGCCCTTCTGAACAAACGCCTGCGCCGGCAGCACAACAGAAGATAGACACAAAGACATAATGGCGGCCTGCTCCGGGTCATTCCACCAACTCCTCTGCGCTGCGGCGTCACGGATGTTATGTCAAGCTTTAAGTCTCCGGACCGTGTGAATCCCCGCCCGTTGCTTTGACAGAGTGACACAGGCAAACCTAGAATGGACGGATCGAGGAGGCAATTTGCACAAGAAGACCACCCTGGACAACGGACTCAGGATCGTATCGGAAAACTTACCGCACGCGCGATCAGTCACCGTCGGCGTCATAATCGGCGCCGGTTCACGATATGAAAGCCCGGAACAAGCCGGCATCTCCCATTTCATTGAGCATCTTTGCTTCAAAGGTACGCTACAAAGACCCACATCCAAGGAGATATCCGAGGCCATCGAAGGTGTCGGCGGAGTGCTCAAT
>CAYYWI010000090.1:0-8589 GCA_964475375.1 uncultured Dehalococcoidia bacterium | reverse complement strand
ATGATTCAAAAGGCCACCGTTGGGTTACCTTCTTAAATGAGTTGACACGGGAGGATAGGTCCAATGTCCAAGAGCGCAGCCAAGAAGTACCGTAGGGTGGGCTGTGCCCACCGACAGGTGTCCTCATTCTCCGGCGAAACCTTCAGGAAACGCCACCGCGCTGTCAGTTCCCCAGTGCTCCTCGTACACGCCCCGGGCGACCCAGCCATTAAAGCTGCTGCAGAGGGTGGGAATTCGCCATCTGCGTACTTTGAGGGGGATGGGAATAGAGACCAATGGTGGGCACAGCCCACCCTACGGTGCTACCTATTCCAAACGCCCGAGAACTACAGTCTCCGAAATGGCAAATTACGTGGGTTACTGTATGCGTGACCGCGACCTCTTGTGTTATACTTATAGTTGCCTGAAGGCAAAGTATCAGAGAAGGGAGGTCCAGCAATGAAAAGGCTTCTAATCTTCATCTGGGGGTTATGTGCGGTGGGACTACTCACCCTGCGGGTTCTGGCTCACGATCTACGACTGTGGTGGACATGGCGCAGGGAGGCTGACACCCCTGCGGCTGTGCCCCACGAAAAGACGGCATCTGAGGTACCGGTCGTGAATGGCTTCTATGGCCCCAAGAGGGGAATATCTGGTAGCCATCCGGGCTGAATGGATGGGGACAAGAGCCGCCGGGTACTGTAGGCTCCAAGCCATGCGGCCAGACGCTTCGTGGCGACGCTATGACATTGATATTGCCAAGCCACCAACAAGGCCGACCACTTCACCAATTGCCGCTCCCCACGTAGATTCGACAAGAATGGCGGGAATGGCGTTTAGCCACATCCAAAGCCGGCCCCCTCACCCAGTACACCACACAGGAAACCAACAACAATACCCGGGAAACCGTAACCGCGAGTCGCTTGTTCTCCGGGACCCAAAACATGAGTAGCGGAAAGATGAGCTGTAACCACGAGGAACATGACCACAAGGGCCGAAATCGGCAAGATGGTGAGCACGTAGGCCAGTGCGGTCATCCAGGCGGTTCCCCCAGTCATCAGCGTGGATTCCGCCACCGAAAATACCATCAGGGGTGAACACTGTCAGCCTTGGCCTGCACACAGAGGGAGAAGTGACACAATTGGCGGATCACCAGGACATGTCGAATGCCTCAGTGTGTATCTTCCCTCAGATCGAAGGCTGGACGGCCGCTCTCATCCGCCTGTCTCCTGACTATGATTTGGGATATGCTCTGATACGGAACGAATCTGAGGGACGCTTCGCCTCCCTGCTCGTACACCTGAAGTCTGAGGTATTCTTCGTCCGTCCAGAGGCGCTCGACGACCAGAGCGCTGCCGTCAACAAGCTTGACTTCGAGTGAGGGTGACGGGTAACCCTTGCTCTTGATGAACGCATTCACGGGGTGGAACCATTTCGTGAGGGCAAAAGAACGGCTGTTCAGCATCCCTACCTCCTATCCAGCCTGATGGGCCCCGACACTCAATGCGTCAGAGTCAGACGCACCTTTGAGTTGGCCAACGCCGCACTGGCTGCCCGGGAACTTGTTGCTCCGCAGCATTATACCAAGTACAACATCAGTACTGTAGCGACTGAGGGACAGCAAGTCTACGTATCGTCCGCAATGATGAATTAAGTATGTGTGCATATAGCCCGGCCGAAGATACGATCCTACAATGTGTAATCACGATAGTTGTGAGCCAAGGATTAAGGCGGGAAAGGGGTTCAACATGCTGGACAACAATACATACAACATCATGGTGCAGTTGGTGGAGGAGAACAAGAGCCTGTGGCGCATCAATAATGCTTACATAGAAGATGCGAAAGGGTGTGGGGAATGTCAGGCATTCTGGGAGAAACTCTCCAAAGACAAAGCCGATCACATCCAGGAGCTTAAAGGCCTGCTCAGCAAGCACTTGAAGTAATGCAACTGCATGAACAGAAGCCCAGCAGCGGATCAAAGTGAAGGAGCCGCCGTCCGGACTTCACTCGTCC
The DNA here is from genome assembly GCA_964475375.1 of uncultured Dehalococcoidia bacterium. Classification (GTDB taxonomy): domain Bacteria; phylum Chloroflexota; class Dehalococcoidia; order UBA2247; family RBG-13-53-26; genus JAFGCL01. The sequence continues at coordinate 6,597 of CAYYWI010000090.1, read as the reverse complement.
TTTAAGTCTCCTCTTTGGGGTGACAGCAACCACATTCACAGGCTGTGGTGTTTCCAGCGGCACAAGGTTCACAACAATACTGTATGCCCTCCTTCTCATACCCACCATCGACAATCTGGCACCCGCATGCCGGACATAGTGCTTGCTCCATCTCCGTTGCCATAGCCTCGACTCCTTTCAATTCCCACACGTAGCAGCCGGTTCACCAACATATTCCAGGGTGCCGGATAAAGCTTGGGTTACTCCAAGTCTTCCAGAAGACTCGTGAAGGTGTCATGATGGTCTTCTTCCTGTTGCAGTATCTCGCGGAACAGGCGGTTGGTGGTCTCGTCCTCTTCTCTTCGAGCCATATCGACAATATTTTTGTAGAGGTCAATCGCCTCTGCCTCGGCGTTAACATCGGCCTCAATCATCTCCCTGAGCGTGGTGCCGACAAAGATCGGTGCCGGTTTGGTAGTGGGTATACCGCCAAGGTAAAAGAGCCTCTCGGCGATGGCCTCCGCATGTTTCATCTCGGTTATGCCTATCGATTTAAGCTCGTTCTGCACTGCGAACCCCTTGACTCCGCTCCACTGAACATGCTGCCACATGTACTGAATCGCCACCTGCAGTTCTCTGGCGATCGCCTGATTCATTTTGTCCAGGAGATCTTTTGACACCTTAGTTGATGCACTCTTGTTGACCGTCATGTTTGATACCTCCTTCCACTGAATACTGAACAACCATGGCGAACGAAGGGATGTTTGTGACACGGGACTGTAGCCAGTATAAGTAGCTCGAGGCTGGTCTTGCCATTGACAAGTCTACTTAACTCATACCTGTGGTAAATACCTAATCCCACAAAATGGGTGGGAACCACACTCGGATATGGGCTGATAGGGGAATAAGTACACTCCACACCGTTCCGCTAGGTAGATTCCCCAATAGTGCGACCATCTACTGCCATGCAATACTGGCTCTTAACATTGCCTGACCACGAGGAGGTGACTATGTGGCATTCCTATGAAGGTATGGGCTGGTGGATGGTGTTCGGTGGCATACTGATGGTGCTTTTCTGGGTGGGGATCGTGGCCCTCGTGGTATGGGGCATTAATGCATTGGTAAGGCGTGATACCTCCAGGCCGGCAGGCAGGAAGCAGGATCCTCTGGACATAGCAAGAGAACGCTATGCGAAGGGAGAGATCAGCAAAGAGCAATTTGAGCAGATCAAGCATGACCTTGCCTGACCGGTAACGGTAAGACCGGCGGGAGACCATGGCACATAAAGGCATCACGGGGAGGGAAAGATCATGAAGAGCGATGCAGAACTGCAATGTGAAGTGATGGATGAGCTGGCATGGGAGCCGAGCATCAACGCGGAGAACATAGGAGTGGCCGTCAAGGATGGTGTGGTAACCCTGAGCGGATCCGTTGAGAGTTTTGCAGAGAAGTGGGCTGCGGAACGTGCTACTAAGCGGGTCGCCGGCGTGGAGGCATTTGCAGAGAACATCGAGGTCAAGTTGCCTCAGCAAAGCAAGCGCACGGATGCCGATATTGCCCGTTCCGTGGCCAACGTTCTTGAGTGGAATGTGGATGTTCCGCATGACCGGATCAAGATAATGGTTCAGGATGGCTGGGTGACATTGAGTGGTGAGGTGGAGTGGCTGTATCAAAAGAATATGGCCTATGATGCCGTGCGGAGCCTCACCGGAGTGCGAGCAGTCACCAATCAGATTGTGGTCAAGCCCTCGGCCCTGCCATCAGAAGTGAAAACCAGAATTCAGGAAGCATTTCAGCGCAATGCCAAGCTCGACGCACAAGGAATAAAAGTTGATGCTAACGATGGGCAGATTATTCTCACAGGGACTGTCCATTCATGGGTGGAACTGGAGGAAGCTGAAAGGGCGGCCTGTGCTGCTCCGGGCGTATGTGAGGTAGTTAACAAACTCACAGTCAAAGCCTGAGCTGACCGTTCAAGGAAGTAGATCCCGCGTCGCCATCTCCAGGATGCAAGATTCCCGCGCAGGCAAAAGGAGGCAAAATGGCCAACAAAGTTGATCCAATCCCCAAGGGCTATCACACCATCACTCCGGACATGATCATCAAGGGGGCGGGTGCCGCCATTGAGTTCTATAAGAAGGCTTTTGGCGCCAAAGAACGCTCCAAGCTGATGAGCCTTGATGGCCGTCATGTGCTTCATGCGGAGCTCGAAATTGGTGATTCAGTGATCATGCTTGCCGAGGAAACCCCCACGTCCAATGGCAAATCACCGAAGTCTCTGAAAGGCACAGCGGTGACACTGCATCTTTATGTCAAGGACGTGGATGTCGTTTTCAAGCGTGCTCTGGAAGCAGGGGCCAAACAGGCAATGGCGCTTGAGAACACTTTTTGGGGAGACCGCTATGGTGTCATTACCGATCCGTTCGGCCACATGTGGTCCCTGGCTTCACACGTTGAAGACGTGCCGATGGAAGAGATGATGAAGCGCATGCAGGCTGCAATGGCGGCCCGCAGCGCATAATTGCACACCCGGATCTCTTCTGTTGGCAGCACGAAAGAAGATTTGCTCATGTATCTTGTTGCCGGGTCGTTCTTGGCCCGGAGCATTTTTGTTAGCATCCAGGTGCTTGGTGCATGTTCATTCAGTTTAGAAAAGGATGACTCGATGCCGGGGGAACTGAGGGGAGCAACTGGAGGTGGAAGATGGTTCATGTATCCCGCCGTCGCACGGAGTTTCCAGAGGGGCTGGAAGCCCTTTCAGACCTCGCGCTGGATCTGCGGTGGACCTGGAGCCACGAAGGTGACCAGCTATGGAAGACCATCAGCCCTGAGATATGGGATCAAACAGCAAATCCCTGGCTTATGTTGCAGACAATATCCCGGAGTGAAATCGAGAGTCTTGCCGATAATGCGGAGTTCAAAGCAGAGTTCAAGCGTTTGCTCCTCGCCAGGCAGGAGTACCTGAGCCGTCCCACCTGGTTCAGTGAAAACTATCCCAAACCAATGCTGAGCTTGGTGGCTTACTTCAGTATGGAGTTCGGGGTCGGCGAGGGGCTGCCCATGTATGCCGGAGGCCTGGGGATGCTGGCAGGCGACTTTCTGAAGACGGCCAGCGACCTGGGGGTCCCCGTGGTGGGCATCGGAATCCTCTACCAGCAAGGATATTTTCGTCAAATGCTCGACCAAAATGGTTGGCAGATAGAGGCCTATCCGTACAACGATCCGACCAGTCTTCCCCTCATGCCTGCCGCCGGACCTTCCGGTGGTTGGTTGCGGGTACAACTGGAGCTGCCCGGCCGTTTACTTTGGCTGAGGGTATGGCGGGCCCGGATTGGCCGCTGTGACCTGTACCTTCTTGACAGCAACGATCCGCTCAACAGTCCTGCCGACCGGGGCATAACCAACAAGCTGTATGATGACTGGCCGGAGACCCGTCTGAGGCAAGAGATGATACTCGGCATAGGCGGCTGGCGGGTTATCAAGGCTCTGGGCCTGGAACCGGACATCTGCCACATGAATGAGGGCCATGCTGCGTTTGCCGTGCTGGAGCGCGCCAACGACTTCAAGCATCGGTACAAGAAACCGTTTGCAGTGGCTTTGACCGCCACGCGCGCCGGTAACCTGTTCACCACCCATACTCCGGTAGCTGCGGGTTTCGATAGCTTCCCCCAGGATCTTGTGGTCCGCAATCTCAAGGACTATCTGGATGGGGCCGGCGTAGGTCTACAGGAGGTACTGGAGCTCGGCAGGGAGCCTCAGAAGAATGTATTCAACATGGCCTACCTGGCCCTGCGCGACAGCATCGTCGTCAACGCAGTCAGCCGCCTCCACGGAAAGGTCAGCCGTCAGCTCTTTGAGCCGCTCTTTCCGCGCTGGCCTGCTGATGAAGTACCGGTGACCTACGTGACAAATGGCATCCACGTTCCTTCATGGGACTCGCAGTTCGCTGATGCGATGTGGACCGAGGCTTGCGGTAAAAAGCGCTGGCTTCACGCTACCGAGAATCTCAACAAGGCGATCAACAGGCTTTCAGATGCTGACTTGTGGACGTTCCGTTGCAGGCAGTGCAACGATCTGGTTGGTTACGTTCGGCAGCGGCTCGTCCGTCAACTGCGCCGGCAGGGGGTTCAAGCATCGAGAATAGATGATGCCGAGCGGGCGTTGGATGACAATGTCCTCACCATGGGGTTCGCGCGCCGCTTCACCGAGTACAAGCGCCCCAATCTTCTGCTGTCTGACCCGGAGTGGTTAGCTGCCATAATGAACAATCCGAACCGCCCGGTTCAGCTCATAGTAGCCGGGAAATCCCATCCCGACGATCAGGAGGGGAAGCGTCTGCTGCGGCAGTTTGTGGAGTTCACCAGCAGGCCGGCAGTACGGCAGCGAGCGGTCTTTCTGGAGGACTACGATATCACCACCGCCCAGCAGTTGGTGCAGGGGGTCGATCTGTGGCTGAATACTCCCCGGCGTCCCTGGGAGGCCTGCGGGACCAGCGGCATGAAAGTGCTGGTAAACGGCGGCCTCAATCTCTCGGAGATCGACGGGTGGTGGGCCGAGGCGTACTCACCGGATGTCGGCTGGGCCCTGGGCGACGGCCGGGTGCACACAGAACCGGGGTGGGACACATATGAAGCCAGGCAGCTCTATGAGTTGCTCGAAAAGCAGATTGTTCCTGATTTTTACCAGCGCGATAAGCACGGCATTCCAACGGCCTGGGTGGCCAGGATACGTGCCAGCATGGCCAGACTGACCCCCAATTTCAGCAGCAATCGCATGCTGCGCGAGTATGTACAGAAGATCTACATGCCCTTGGCCCAATCCTTTCACCAGCGTGCTGCCGACAGCGCCCGTTTGGCCGAAAGCATTAATGCCTGGCGGAACACGATCCAGGAGCACTGGGCCGGTCTCCATTCTGGCCAGCTCAACGCCAGTAAAAGGGATGACCAGTGGCAGTTCCAGCTCCCGGTATATTTCGGGGGGCTCGATCCGTCCTTTGTCAAGATTGAGCTCTATGCCGACGCACTGGAAGGGAGCCCCGCAGTCCATGCACCCATGACGCAGGGTGAGGAGATCGCGGGCGTCTCGAATGGCTTCATGTACAGGTGCAAGATCAAGTCAGGCCGGCCAGCCACACATTTCACTCCCCGTGCCATTCCAGTGCACAGTGCTGCCAGTATTCCACTTGAGGATGCGCACATATTGTGGTTGGCGTAGCCGGGATTTGCGCTGGTGCCGATCAAGTGAGGTGGAGACTTACTGCATCGTAAATCAAAGCGCCACCAGGCTGATGGCTCTGGTCGGTGCCCTTGGAGACAATCTTGGCAGTGAGTGAAGTCCGGCTTTAATGGGGGCTCGGGAATCGCATCGTGGCTCAGGCGACCAGGGGGCAGTCGCCGATCCCAACGGAAGTGATTACTTACTTGTAAGAGCTTACACCGTGTCGATCCAGCTTGGCACGGTAATCCATATTCCACTCTTCTATCTGGGATTTCTCACGGCTTGCTCTTATCCGTCTCAACCAATCCTCGATAGCATGCTTGACAGGATGTACCATAGTGCTGCGACGGGTAGTGTTCCTTGCCACAGTCCCTGTTGTCATCTGAGTCCTCCATCCAAGCTGTTCGATTGGCTATTTCGACAGGAGTCCGATCACTCAGAACTTCAGATTCTGCGAACTCCACCTATAAGGATGACACAGACTCATTCGGTATCCCATCCGGTGAATCACGCAGTCTCCTTCTGCGGTGTACGCGTTCTTGCCTTGCTGTTCCACGTATTTCCTGTACAGCCATTCCGCAGCCGACATCCGGAATGACCGCAGTTCCGCCAAGAATGCCCTCCGGGTCAGTCATAAGCTGATATCGATATCCCAGAGCCGCCCTCCTGCCCCCGGAGGTCTTTGACCGGTCGTTAAGCCATATTTGACGCATGACGATCAGGTAGACTATCCTTTCGAAGGCATCCTCAATCGGCCCACAAATATCTCAGAGGGGGCAGTTATGCGCAGCATCAGACGGGCTAGAACAGCTTTGTCCAAATTCGTGTCCTTGACAGTCATACTTCTGATCGTAGCCGGCATGGCATTGTCCACGGCTGTGCTGCCGGGGGCCAAACCGGTCCTGGCTGCCTCACCGGCAGTAAGTATCCAGCGGGTCAGCGTACCATCGAACTCTGAGGCCGACAGGAAGTCCTGCCAACCCAGCATCAGCGCCGACGGGCGGTATGTGGCCTTCCAATCTGATGCCGAGAACCTGGTGGACGGCGACTACCTCGGTTTTTCGGACATCTTCGTGCGTGACCGGCAGACGGGGGAAACCACCCGGGTGAGCGTGGGTACCGGCAACATCCAGGGCGATGGTAATTCATACAACGCCAGCATCAGCGCCGACGGCCGGTATGTGGCCTTCGATTCCTCAGCTACCAACCTGGTGGCCGGCGACACCAACGGCACATGGGATGTCTTCGTCCATGACCGGCAAACAGGCGAGACCACACGGGTCAGCGTAGACTCCACCGGCGCTCAAGGCAATAGTAGTTCGTACAGCGTCAGCATCAGCGCCGACGGGCGGTATGTGGCCTTCCAATCTTATGCCACCAACCTGGTGGCCGGTGACACCA
>CAYYWI010000089.1:783-8629 GCA_964475375.1 uncultured Dehalococcoidia bacterium | reverse complement strand
GTGGCGCGGTGTGGTAGCTTAGGCTGCTCAAATGACAAAAAGGAACCCCACAAACGCATTACAGCCCCGCAGGATGTGCCCATACTGACGTCAAGCGAGGCTGCCAGCGTCGTCTATCAATACCTTGATGTTAGACTCAAGGATGGCACTCCTAGAGGCTGGCTCACTCAATGGGGAGGAAAATCAGGGGCAACCTATGCCGGGAATCATACGTGGAACGTGCAGACAACCGGTCTTGGCACTTGGTCTCTGTATGAGAGGACAAGTGCAGTTACGCCAGCCGATGAGACAGCTCAGAGGATCGCCCGCCTCTGGTTCAAGTAGACTGTGGCCTCAATACCGAGTGGGGGAGAGCAATGGACAAGCCGTTAAGATTGTTCGCGACAAGTCTAGTTGGACTGTGTCTGCTTGCGTCTTTGGCGCTGCCTTCCTTGTTGGTTGGACCTTGCAGCCGTCTGGCGCTCGCTGAGACAACGGTATTCACATATTCCGGCACCGGCTCAGGCAACACGTCGCCATTCACCACAACCACGTCGCCATGGAAAGTGGTCCTGACCGCGAACTGGACTGGCGCTTTCACCGCTGATATCTGCTACCAATCATCGGGGGGCACTGCCAGATACTCAGCATTGACCGGGACGGTTTCCGCAGGGGAGACGTACTACAAACCAATTTACGGGCTGGTCGGCAACTATTACTTCCACGTAACCAGTGCTCCCGCAGGAGGAGTGTGGACAATCTGGGTTGTGGAGAACTTGGACTTTCCGGCTCCTCTTGCGGGTTCGGTGTTCACGGATTCGTGCATGGGTTCGTGTGACACGTGGCCATTCACAGTCAACGCATCGCCATGGAGAGTAGGGTACATCACGGACTGGACGGGGAGCTTCACCGTTGACGTTTGCTCGGTGTCAACCGGCAGCACGGTGCGGTACAGCACAATAAGCAAGAGTGTGACCGCAGGACAAATGAATGAGGACTGGCTCTACGGACTTACCGGCAGTTTCTTCTTCCGCGTTACAGGCGTCCCCGCGAATGGGACATGGACAATTGGCATAGATGACACCTTTGCTCCTGACCGTCCGTCACCGATACAACCAGAGAATTCGGCTTTTGCGAGCGACATTACTCCGACATTCGACTGGGCAGACGTGACGGATATTTCAGGCGTCACGTACTGCCTCCAGATTGATGATAGCGCTGATTTCTCGTCACTGGTTCTGGACAAAACAGGTTTGGTAGCCTCCCAGTACACCCTTGCCGACAACGAGACCCTGACTGAAACCACTTTCTACTGGCGAGTCCGGGCGGTTGATGGTGCGCAAAACGGCAGCGGCTGGACCGACCCGTGGACTGTCACCATAGCGCCTCATCGACCCTCTAACATATCACCAACCGACAATACGACTGGCGAATTCCTGACCCCCACCTTGCGGTCGTCGCCCTTCTCCGACCCTATTGTTGGACACACTCACGCGGCCTCACAGTGGCAAGTGAGGTCAGCGACCGGGAGTTACTCCAGCCCAGTCTTTGATAGCAGCGCAGACAACTCGAATCTCACGCAGATAGCTTTGCCTTCTGGGCGGCTGGTTGGCAATACGAAGTACTTCTGGCACGTGAGACACCAAGACAACCATGGAACGTGGTCTGACTGGTCAACAGAGACGGCGTTTACCATCAGTGCGGGTGGAAGGAACATGACTCCAAACCAACCCGAAAGCCCCGAAAAGACCTCGAGAAACAGTATGTGGTGGATTTGGGTAACGTTGGCAGCCGCAGCGGTGCCGTTACTCTATGTTGCATGGACATACGACCGGCGAAGCCGCATTGGGCTACCGGGGCCTAGTCAGCCGCAAGAGGCCGACGTTCATGAAGGCAATGAAGGGAAAACCCCTGAAGCCTTGTGCGGTGTTTGTGGCCAAACCTTGCCGGGCGAATCCAGATTCTGTGAGAATTGCGGGGCTGGTGTTGGAAAGGAAGCGCGAGCGGCGGCAAAGGGAGTCAGTATCGCTGCTTGGGTGACGATTGGGGTAATAGCCATCCTAGCCTTCTTTGGTGTCGCAGGCGCGTTCATCGGCAATATCGATGAGGAGGGCAACTTCAGTTGGGTGAAGTTCGTTCTGGAGTGCACCGTGGCCATACCATTGAGTCTGGTCATCTACGGTATCGCCCAAGCCTTGCACTGGCTGGTGACTCGGCGCTGGATGGACTTCAGAGGCCGCAGGGGTCGTTTCCTGCGATGAGTTGGAGGGTCCACTTGCGGGGTCCTATGCGGTTCAGCAAATCTGGGGTCGGAATAGAGCGTGTTCTGTTGGACTTGTGACATCGGTCTGGCATCTATTGTTGTGACGTTCGTAGGTAGGAATCCTCCATACAGAGGAACACTGACTGAGCAATCCTAGCTTGGAGGTGCATGGTGTTCTGTCCCAAATGCGGCAACCAGTACGAAGGCACTCCCGCTTTCTGTAGGAAATGCGGGCACGCACTCACCGGAGCAACAGCCGCAAGGGTTAGCGGTCACGGGTTCAAGTCGGCACGTACCGTTGCCACGGTGCTGGTTATCGCCTTCTGCATAGTAATCCTGGTGGACGTCATTGCGGCGTTCATTGATGTGCAACGCATTGACTTAGCGACCAGAATGATAGATGGAGGGAGTTACACGTTGGAGGAAGCTGAGGCGAGTGACAACGCATTTGCGACACTTGGTGTTGTTCAGTTACTCGTATTCATTGTCACGGCGGTTATCTTCTTGATTTGGGTCTATCGTGCGTCCAAGAACCTGAAACCGCTTGGAGTCCAGAATCAGAAGTATTCACCAGGATGGGCAGTCGGCTGGTTCTTCATCCCCTTTGCAAACTATGTTTTGCCGTTTCTGGTTACCAAGGAAATCTGGATGGCTAGTGACCCGAAAGTGATGGACGCTGAATCATGGCGCAGTACGAGTGTGTCACCAATCGTTCCGGCATGGTGGGTGCTTTACATCATCTCAAGCATCGGCGGCAACATCATTGCTCGAATAGCTCTGGGTGGAGGAGAAACGGCCACGGACTTCCTGAACGAGAGTTGGGCATGGCTAATTGCGGATGCAATCGAAATCCCTGCCGCCATACTGGCTATCCTTGTCGTCTGGGGCATAACGTCGAGGCAGGACGAGAAGAGCCGCAACCTTGCAACTGCTGTACCAGTGATGGGGGAGTAGAGAAACCTAACCCAATAACTGGTGGTATATCAGTGATAGAGAAATGAGACAGGCTACCAGGGGAGTGTTACATCAATGCCAGATGAAACGGTTGACATAATGGTATCAATAATGATACCATCAGCTTGATGGTTCTATCGAAGACTTGGTTAGGCGATTTGAGAAGAACCCTCAGAATGTGGCATTCAACGACCTTTGTAGAGTGTGCGAACATTACTTTGGAAAACCACGAGTGAGTAGCAGTCATCATATCTACAGAGCGCCTTGGCAGGGTGATCCAAGAATCAACATACAAAACGATGGCGGAAAAGCAAAGGCGTATCAAGTCAGGCAAGTGATAAGAGCCATAAAGAGGCTTGAAGGAGCATGACAATGGTCAACAAAGGAACGCAGAGAAATATGGTGAAGGATGACCTCTATACCTATAGAGTGACTTGGTCTACTGAAGATGGGGAATACGTTGGCTTGTGCGCCGAGTTTCCTAGCCTGAGTTGGCTTGCTGGCACTCAGGAAGAAGCATTGCGAGGGATAAGAAAGGTTGTGGCGGAATCCGTTGCAGATATGAAGGCAAACGGAGAACCGATCCCCGAACCAATTGCAGCCAGGCGTTATTCCGGTACGCTTACAGTCCGTCTAACCCCCGAGGTACATAGGCTGTTAGCCATACAAGCGGCTGAAGCCAAAGTGAGCATCAATCGTTATGTCTGTGGGAAGTTAACGACAGCAGCCTGATCCTCTGCATTGCTCACTTAGTTCCCAGGGCGGCAATCCCCTCATTGGTCAGACCTGCTGCCATTGTCGGTGTTCTGACTCCTTGGGCTACCATCCAAAAGAGAAGGGGGCCTGTTACAGCCCCCTCTCCGTGGGTGGGGTGGTGGGTTATCCGACCGGCGCAGGTTCAACCCTTGTAAAGTCCCTGACGAGGGGATAGCTCTTACCGGACGTGCCTTCCATCGGGATTGGGTCCCCATAGTGCTGACTAACGCGGCCAAGGATAAGCGGGCCTTCGAGATCACTGTCAGTAACGCGCCTGGCCGTCTCTTTGCCCCTTCCGCTGCGGAGCACGGCCAACTCTCCGGCCTTGGGCTTTGCTGCTGTATCGTAGCCCAGGATGTGGCCATCCCGGATACCCTCAGACGCGAGGCTATCCCCTTTCACGGTGTGAAGTTTGATAGTGCACTTGGGGGGCACGAACCATCTTTGGTGTGGTTCGCCGGGTTTCGCTGCCTCACCCGGCAAGAAGGTTCTGTCTAGTGGGTTCTTCTCTGCCCACTCCATGAACTCCCTGAAGCGAATATGCCAGTTCCCAAACTTCCCGAGTCTCACGCGCTTACCTGTGGCTATCCGCCAGTTGTCGAGAAACTTGCCCCAAGCTATGCCATGCCAGGCGCACAGCCAGGTGAGATCCTCGCCGGTCCCCAACTTGTCGGTGCCCGCTTCAGGACAACCCCTCACGCAGCAATCCACCCATGTGTTTACCTTGTGCTTGTGGTCGTGCTCTAACTGGCGCATCATCGCCGTGGCCGTGGCCCCTGTAACTGTGATGTACTCCATTATTTGAACCCTCCTTCTCTATTCTCAGCCTCTGCGGCTGGATTTCGGTTGAGCACGAATTGCTCTTGGATTTTTGCTAACATTTTGCTAACGGATTGGTTTTTACTGATTTTGACTGTGCTGTATTTCACGAACAAAACCCCATTTCCCAAGTCCTGGCGTTATGTCTGGTTTGAACACAAAATCACCGTTTAGGATAAGCAATCACAGACTGAAAATCCGCGTGTCATCAGTTCGACTCTGATCCTCGGCACCATTTTTTATTCGGGAATACCCAGTTTATGTTAAGTGCGTCCATTGGCTTTTTGGCATTTTGCTAACATTTTTGCTGACTTCTGCAGCCACCTGATTTTTCATGCTTGGGCTCACCAGGTCATCAAAGCGGACTGCGGGCGATTGAGGCCATGGCGTCATTGCGAGACTGGCTGTCCAAGAACATCTGGCCTACTTCGTTTCGGACCTGGTTGACCGACTGGAATCAAGTGACATCATGAGTCGCTATGAGGAGGGGAGGTTATCCACCATATCATCCAGCGATGATATTGGAAGGTTCTCTGGAAGTCCGAGCCGGTGCGGAAGTCAGGGGTGTTGTTGACGGCCGGCACTCGGAAGCGATACCTTCTTCAAGGCTTTTCTATCTTGTGTGAGGAAGGGCACGCCTGTGCACAAATGAGTTGACACGCAATGCCAGAGTTCGGCTGCAGTTTCGGGCATATCGATGCGAACGAGGGATGATATAATCACTCAAAGAAGACCCGGAGTAGCTTCAAACCGACCTGACGGTTGATTATTGGCGATGGCAGTGATTTTCCACTTCGGGGAGCAGGAGGTGCTATGGGCTTTACGGCGATTCCGGCTGCCGGAGTGCTATTCTTCTTCAGTTCCTGGTTGACCATGATTTTCTGGGGGATTATTTCGCCCAAGCTTGGCGTGCCGACCATCGGCTATCCTACGGCCATGCTGGTCACGATTGCGATATGGTTGGTGGTGGCACCGCTGGCGGCCGCCTCGGCCAGGATTGGTGGGAGACGGTGGGGCTGCTGGTAGGATTAAAGTTCAGAGTCTGCCAGCCGAGTGAGGAGAAATGAGTAAACTGAGCAAGAGATTTCATCAGATTTCCGAAGGATCTGCCCCGATGGGGTTTAAGACATCTGTCGCCAAACCCGGGCGGCGGATGCTGCTGGTGGCTTCAATACCCTTGGGTGGGGTTGATCTGGTGCCCGGGCTGAATCTGGATAACGTTGATTTAGTGGTGCTCCATGCCAGGGATCTGGTGGGAGGTGACTCATTGAAGCGGATTGCCGGCAAATTGCACGATGTTCCGTGGGGCGTCTGGATTGAGCAGGCCGATGCAGGTTGGATCAGGGAATTTGAAAGTGTTGGTGGTGACTTCCTTTCATTTAATTCGCCCAGCGCTGCCGCAACACTGCTTCAGGAAGAGAAATTGGGAAAGGTGCTGAAGGTGGAACCCTCGCTGGACAGGAATCTGCTTGTTGCCATTCATGACCTGCCCATAGATGCGGTGCTTCTGGATATCAAGGTGGATAAAGACCTGGCGATCTCTGACGTGATGGCCTGCCGATGGCTGATCAACGTTACAGGTAAACCTCAGTTAGTTGCTCCGCAAACAGAGCTATCGGAGGCCGAGATTCAATCTCTATGGCAAGTTGGCGTTATGGGGCTGGTGATCGAAATCGCGGGCCAGGGTTGGCAGGATTTGGTGGCGAGGCAGTCTCAGGCCATTTGGAAGCTGCCAGCGAGGCAAAGGAAGCGGAAAGAAGGTGCCGTGCTTCTGCCCAGCCTGGTGCAGGATGCGGGCGACATTGATGAGGACTGATACTACCTTCCGGTGTCCAATCGACTTGGCGGCTATCGACCTGGCAGACCCCTGATGTGATTAGCCTTCTCACACGGCAAGTTTTACAGGGGCAAAGGGAAACGGTATAATTACAATTTGTGAGGCGGCACCGAAAGTCAATGCAAATGGGGGTGCTTCCGCAGCACCTCATTTTTTTGTATCTCGCTATATCCTGCCGTCTCAAGAACTGTTCCAGTCCCATAATGAGCTTCGACCGAGTCGCGTTCCGTCTGGTCCAGGATGAACGCTCAGGGTGTCTCAGTACTTCATGAGTCTCTTATGTGGAAAACAAGCATAGGCATAGATAACGGTTCATGCCGGGCATTAATAACCCAGGATGCTCCAAGGCTGAAAAGACCAACTATGAAGGAGGGAAAATGGTAGGTATCTGTTCCTATGGCGCGTATGTACCCCTTTACAGGTTGGCCCGTGAGATAATGGTTCTCGAGGGCAAGGGGGGCGCCGGAGAGCGGTCCGTAGCGGGTGCTGATGAAGACGCTCTGACAATGGCGGTTGATGCCATCCTCGATTGCACGAAGGGAAAGGACCATGAGTCGATCAATGGACTGATCAATGCCTCAACGTCCGCGCCGTTTGACGAGAAGCAGTTGGCCGCAGCGGCCGCAGCTGCACTCGACTTTGGTGACAACATCCTGACGGTGGACATCGGCAACTCGCTGAGAGGTGGACTGACGGGGGTGAGGCTGGCCACGGATGCCGTGAAGGCCGGCTCGGCAAAGAAGATGCTGGTGTCAGCGTCCGATTGCCGCCTCGGTGCCCCGCTTTCGCCCCTGGAGTCGAACTCGGGTGATGGCGCTGCTGCTCTCCTTATTGGAGACAAGGACGTGGTCGCCACCATCGAGGGCTTCTACTCCTTCGCCACGGACTTCACCGACACCTGGAGACCGAACAGTGACCGGTTCGTCCATGTCTGGAGCGATCGGTTCACCGCTCCGGAGGGCTACACGCCCATGATGCAGGCGGCGATATCTGCGGCAATGAAGAAGTTCGGGGTTGAAGTCAAGGACATCTCCAAGCTCGTCTACAGCGGGCCGGATGCCAGGACTCATGCGGGCATAGCCGGCGCGCTTAAGTTCGACCCCAAGACCCAGGTGCAGGATGGTCTGTTCAACGTTATGGGCAACACCGGCGCGGCTCACTCGCTGATGCTGCTGGTGGCCGCCCTTCAGCAGGCAAAGGCCGGCGATACCATACTGGTAGCGGCTTGGGGCGACGGC
>CAYYWI010000089.1:0-773 GCA_964475375.1 uncultured Dehalococcoidia bacterium | reverse complement strand
AGTCCAAGAAGATGCTGCCCACCTACTTGAAGTACCTCAGACTGCGCTATCTCTTCTTCATGGAACCCACCAGGATTACGGGAATCACTCCTGGCTTGGCCCAGCTCTGGAGAGAGCGGGATTCTCTGTACAAGCTGCATGCCAGCAAGTGCAAACAGTGCGGCTGGCTGGACTTCCCGATTCGCAGAATCTGCCCGAAATGCTACTCCAAGGACAACTACGAGCAGGTCAGGCTTCTGCCGGAGAAGGTCAAGCTCTATAGCTTCAGCACGGACACCATCCCCACCATTCCTGAGGTCACGGACCCGCCGCAGGGCAGGGCCATCATCGACTTCGAGAACGGCGCGCGGTTGGAGCTGGAAATGACGGACTTTGGCGACATACAGGCTCTGAAGGTAGGCCAGCCGATGGAGATGACCTTCAGGAAGCTGGAGAGGCAGGGAGATGTCGCTGCCTATGCCTGGAAGTGCAAGCCAGTTCGGTAAGGAGGAATAGAGAATGGGATCGATAAAAGACAAAGTTGCCATCATCGGCATGGGTTGCACCAACTTTGGTGACCTCTGGAAGATGGGCGTGTCCGACCTGATCATCAACTCGGCCTACGAGGCGTACGAGGATGCCAAGGTGGGTCCCAAGGACATCCAGGCGGTGTTCGTAGGGAACGTCTCTTCCAGCATGTGGACCGGCGCTACGGTAACCGAGGCGCTTCAGCTCGACAAGATACCGGCCACCAGGCTGGAGAACAACTGCGCCAGCGGGGCCGAAGCACTCAG
>CAYYWI010000088.1:0-9289 GCA_964475375.1 uncultured Dehalococcoidia bacterium | reverse complement strand
TTCAGGAAGTCAAAGCCGCCGTCGGTGAAATACCATGGGTCAAAGCTGGTACTTCCCACGTTGCCCCATACAATCAGACCATAGTAGTGGGCAAAGCTGCTGAGTTCCCTGAGGTATTTCTTGCTGTTATCATCCGGGTAAGCGGTACATTCATCTATGAATACACCGTCAACCCTGTCCAATTCGGCCATATCCCTGATGAGCATCTTGTTCATACCAAGGGTGTACCACCAGCGGTCCAGCCCGGTTGAGCTGCCCTTTCCTTCATATCCGGAAGTCAGGTAGCCCATTACTTTGATACCCGCGTTTTTGAACTTACCTACGTCCTGCAAGAGCCACTCGGCATCATGGCCGTACATTTCGCCCCATAGACAGTGAGCAGTGTTCGAAAAGAGATATTCCGGTCGGACGCTGATTATGCGTTTGTCTATGTTCGGGGAATGCATTCCATAATAGACCATGCACATCCTGGCAGGCTTTTCAGAAATAACGGTCGCACTTCCATTTCCCGTTGCAGCATCGCTTATTGAGGCGGCGGCTAAAGCCAACACAAGAAGGAGCCCCAGGAGAATGGATAAGTGAACAGGTTTGTGAAGCAACTTCATACCACACTTCCTCCGTGCAATTCCAAAGTGAGCTTTTACGATTACCCTATCACTCTTCCCTTACCATGTGCAATAACCTTGACAGGCATATCCATGTAGGAATAAGTACCACCTGGTATCAGTTACGCACAGTTTCCTGGGGTTTCTAGTCAGTGCACGTATTACCGGATATCGGCCCCTATCTAGACTATTTATCAGGCATAACCACAGGTGCGCGGAAATCTGGAAGGAGCACCGGAAGCCATGAGAGTGTGCATGATCAGCGAAGGCTGTTACCCCGTCAGAACGGGAGGGTTGAGCTCGCTTGCCCATTTTCTTATAAGGGCGATGACTAATGTCCGATTCGATGTCTATGCAATTACGTCGCCCGAGTTCACCGAGCCGACATACCCAAAGCTCCCGAATGTTAATTCCTTCATCATTTCGCCGCTGATGACACCGTTCCCGGGAAGGGTGACCAGGGTGCCGGCAAGGCTTTCGGCTGCTGTTGCACGTTCCTTGAAGAACTGCCTGTATGGGCGGCCGCTCGACCTGGAAGTAATGGTCTACGGACACAGGTACTATGGGCTTGACAAGAGCTGGCTGTTGTCACGGGAGTGCTGGAACTCCATTGTCGAGTACTACAGAAGCAAGGCTCCGGATCAGCCGTTCGTTGACTGCTACTGGAATATTCTCAACATCTATGCCCTTGTCTTCGACATTTTGTCCGTGTTGTACAGGCTGCCCAGGGCGGACCTCTATCACGCTCTGAGTGCGGGACATGCCGGCATCACCGGCTCTTTGGGCAAGCTGTTGTACAAGCGTTCGTTTGTGTTGACGGAGCAGGGCCTCTTTCTGGTGGAAAGGCAGAAGGAACTGTCCAGGCAGGATATTACAGCGTTCTACAGGGAGCAGCACATGCGTTTTGCCGAAACCATCGTGAAGACCGTCTACAAGTACGCCGACCGTGTGGTACCTCCCAGTACAAGGCATGTCGCCATCGAAACGGCGCTTGGACTCAGTCCTGACAAGATAGAGATCATCCGGAACGGCATCGAGGTAGGCAAATTCACACCCGGACCCTCTACAAATGGGAGCACACCGGTGGTGGGGTGTTTTGCCAGAGTCGTGGCCATAAAAGGACTGGAGGTCCTGATCAAAGCGGCAAAGATAATCCTGGAGAGGCAGGTTGCAGACTTCGTCGTGCTGGGGGAGGTTCAGGAGGAAGAATACTACCAGGAGTGCTTGAGACTTGTCAGGCAGGAGGGTATCAGTGACCGCTTCAGGTTTATGGGGCATGTTGACACTCTGGACTGGTATCGCAAGGTGGACGTCTTCACTCTGAGCTCGCACTCCGAAGGTGTCCCCTATGCCCTTCTCGAAGCTATGAGCTGCGGCCTGCCGTCGGTCTGTACCGCCGTCGGAGGGATACCCGACATTCTGGTCGATGGCACAGGATATCTTGTGCCCCCGGACCAACCCGAACAACTTGCAGAGAAAATCATGATTCTTCTAAATGACAAGGAACTGCGCCGCCGGATGGGAACGAAAGCCACGCAGGTGGCTAATGAGAAATACGACGTGCGCGACATGGCGGACAGGTTTGAGAACCTGTACGGGAGATTAATCAATGAGCGGCAGCGCACTGTCAATTGATAAAATGTCATCTCCGCCACCCAGATGGGCCGGCGCTTCGCCTACAGGCATGGCCGTCTTGGCCACCGCGCCAGCCATCCTCACTTTTGGAATAACCGTGCTGCTGTTCGCCATGCTCACGGGGTTTGATGTGCAGGCCCTCAACCGGTTCACCACAATTGTGATGGCTGCGGTGATCTTCAGCCTGGTGGGCGCTGCCGCCATGTCGTCCATCGTTGCCGGCATCATCACTGACGGTTCCGCCAGCCGCAGCTCTGTCAACAGGGTGATCGGGGTGGGCACGCTGTATTCCTTGCTCTGGTGCGCTGTCTCAGCAGCGGCGCTCTATCCTTTCCTGACGCTCAGTGTCGGGCTGTCCGACACTGATTTTGCTTTCTTCGCCGCCCTGCTGTTCATGCAAACTCTCGTCTGGATCGTCACGGGTGCCTATGCGTCGGCAAGACTGTACACGCACTATGCTGCAGTCTTCTCCACTTCCTACCTCATTCTGTTCCTGCTCACGTACAGTCTTCACCGGATGAATGCCGCATACACCATCTATGGCTATACTGCAGGGATAGCCATTCTCCTGTTAGACAGCCTCGTCACCGCACAGTATGCCTTTGAAAAGCGTCCTTCGCGCGGGAGCGTAACTTCACAGTCGCTGCTCAGCCTGATGCGGCGGAACGTGTGGGGAGCGGTATTTCAGGTCATATATGCGCTGGCCATCTTCCTGGACAAAATCATCGTCTGGACATGGATGGGATTCCGGACCGGCGCCGGTGTGGTGATCTCCGGACCGTACACCGTTGGGGCCTTCCTCGGGCTGGTCCCGCTTTTCAGCCTCGGGGTGGCGATCCATTTCGAAGCCAGAGCCGCGCCGATGGTCAAGGCCATGTATCAGGGCAGGCTGTCCGATATCCAGAGAACGGCCGCAGCGTACAAAATGCTGTACCGCAGAGATATGGCCATCATGCTGCTCCTGGGATTCCTGTTCCTGGTCATCACGGCTATATTCGCCGGGTACTTCTTCGGGAGTGAGTCTGAGACAATGCAGGTACTCCTGACCGCGGGGATGGGCACCATCGCTTTCACGACGATAGTCTTCAACTATATGCTGCTGTCCCTTTTCGGCAAATCCTTCATTTCCACGATCTCCATTCTGACAGTCTGCATCCTGGAGTCCGCCAGCATTCCTTTCCTGCAATACAACGTCTGGTATGCCGCGCTGGGTTTCCTGCTGGGAAGCGTGGTCGGCAGCTACATAAGTACGGTTGCGGTGCTGCGCACCCTGCGGTCCTTCGAGTTCAATATCTTCCACCATGCCACTATGAGTTCTATGAAACAGATGAGAGAGGAAAGTATCGCAAGTCTGAAGGAGAGGGGTAAAAATGGAAAGAATCTTAGTAACAGGCGGTAGCGGTTTCGTTGGCAGATATCTGATAAGGAGACTGCTGAAAGTGTATCCCGATGTGGAGGTCACGTCTCTCTCCCGCAGTGAAGGCGGGATATCCAAGCTCCTGAGCGAGGTCTCCAATCCCAGACTCAGTCTCAAGATGGTCGATGTGAGAGACTATGACTGCGTCAGGTGTGCTCTGAAAGGAAAGGACACTGTGCTTCACCTGGCAGCCATGAAACGTGTCGAACTCTGTGAAGAGCAATGTGAAGAGGCTGCCTCAATAAACGTGCTGGGGACAATAAACATGCTGAAAGGCTTTGAAGGAAACACCTTCATCCTGATGTCCACGGACAAAGCGGTTGAGCCGTGCAACTGCTATGGCGCTACCAAGCTCGTGGCTGAGAAGCTGGTCATGGAGCGTGCCTCGGTGTCCAAGGGTCCGCGCTACATGGTTATCCGGTCAGGCAACGTCATGGGGTCCACCGGCAGCGTGCTGGACATCTGGACAAGCCAGATAAGGCTGAAAAACGAGATCACTGTGACGGACCCCAACATGAAGCGGTTCTATGTCCCTGTGGACAAGGTGATCGACCTCTATATTGCCGTGCTGGAGCGAGGAGAGAACCACAAGATATACTTCACGCCCGACGGAGACCCGATAGTTCTGAAAGACATGGTTGCGGAGGCCCTCAGACAGTATGGCAATGACCAGACCAAGGTCCGGTACATCGGCCTCAGGATGGGCGAAAGAATGGAAGAAAAAATGAGGCTGCCGACCGAAGAAAACGTGGTGTGCAATTTCCTGCAGTCAGTGCAGCAACCGGTCTCAACGACCTAGCTTCTGGGGGTGGAGAGGTGAAATGGTAAGACTGAGCCTTATCTACTACGGGGGACCAGGCCCGGAGGTCAGCGCACGCATAATCAACACACTTCCCGAATACCTCGTCTGCAACACGGCGCAGGGACTCTGGGGCAATGTGAACGGACGGAGTGCCGGCTGGTCGCCCAGGGACATCGGTAAGTTCAGGGACGCCAGAATAAGGACCATCGGCTATATTACCGCCGGCTACGAAGGCACCGGCAGCGGCGGCGACCTGGATACCCAATGGTATTCCCTGGATATCAACAGCAAGTTCATAGAGCGGATGGCTGAAGAGGATGGTGTGGATGGCGTGTTCATAGATGAATGCACCGCCTTTCCCAGCATGCAGGCGAAACACTACCTGAAAAAGCTGACAGACTTGGCGCATGAGCACAAGCTCATCGCCTGGGGCAACGTTGGCGAGAACGATTTCGACACGTGGTTCTTCACGGACGGCGGGTTTGACTTCATGCATTCCACCGAACAATGGCGTGGTCAGCGGCTTACCTCGGTGCAGAAGAAATACGGCAGGCAGATCAGCATCACCGGTCTCGATCTTGACCATAACCTGGAGGTGGCGGTGGAGTTGACCCTGGACGCCTGGAAGAAGGGTCTGGCCTACTGCTACATTACCGATTCCTATCTGTCGCTGCCTGACTGGTTTGAGAATTATGTCTCTGAGATCAACAGTGTTGCGGAGCGCAGCAGCTATCCGTGATCGAAGTCATATCCAGTGGCCGGGCTGTGGGACAGAGCCAAATCACTAGCTGATCGGGAGGCATCATGAAGATACTCGTAACCGGCGGAGCCGGCTTCATTGGCTCGCACATCGTGGATCTTGCGCTGGAGCATGGCCATGAGGTGGTTATAGTTGACGATCTCTCTACAGGGTCAGCGAAAAACCTCAATCCGGCAGCAACGTTCTGCTATCTGAATATCAATGATGCTGCTCTGGAGAGTGTCCTGATGCACGAGAAGCCGGAGGTTGTGTGTCATCAGGCGGCCCAGACCAACGTCACCAAGTCCATGCAGGATCCGCTTGAGGATGCCCGCACAAACATCAGGGGGAGCCTGAACGTCTTGGACAAGTGCATTCAAGCGAATGTGAAGAAGGTGGTGTATGCTTCTTCATGCGCCATCTATGGCGACCCCGACTACCTTCCGGTGGACGAGAAGCACCGGGTGCATCCTCTTTCTCACTACGGTGTATCGAAATTCACTGTGGAGCAGTATCTTGACATATACCATGTAGTTCACGGGCTGGCATTTGTGGCCTTGCGCTACTCCAATGTCTTTGGGCCAAGGCAGACGTCGAAGGGCGAAGCAGGGGTAGTGGCCTTGTTCGCTCGCAAAATGTTGAACGGAGATCAGCCGACCATATTCGGCTCCGGAAGCAAAACCAGATCATACGTGTACGTGGAGGACATCGCCAGGGCCAATCTGATCGCGATGGAGGCGCAATGCCAGGGAATCTTCAACATCGGCACTCAAGAGCAGACGACCGACCAGACGGTGTTCGATTCTCTAGCCCGGGAGTTGGATTACCCGGACTGCGCCAGGTATGAACCTGTGAGGCCGGGTGAAATCAGCCATATGTGCCTGGATTGCAGGCAGGCCCGGCAAGAGTTGGGATGGTCGCCGGAAGTGAGTTTTGCCGAAGGGATACACTCCGCTGCCGAATACTACAAGTCAGTACACAAGTCAAAGGCGGTCTTGAACTAACACGTGCCTGCTGTTGAGATCATGAAGCAGCCTTGTCGTTAGTTCCTGGTATCTTTTGGAATGATGCCTGCCTGGACGGCATACTCGTGCAGTTGGTTCCGCTTGGTCTTCAAGCCCAGCTTCCGGAGCAGATTGGCGCGATGCACGTCCACAGTGCGCCTGCTTATGAACAGCTTCTCCGCAATCTCACTGTTGCTGAAGCCTTGGGCCGTGAGTTGAAATACCTCCCGTTCCCGGGTGGTGAGCGTCTCGTAGCTGTCCAGGGGGCTCGGAGGCTTCCTCTGCAGCAGAGCCTGTATCGCCAGGCAGAGGATGGAAGGACTCAGATAGCAGTGCCCGGACATCACCTGCTCCACCGCCCGGCTGATCTCGTCGAGGCTGTCTTCCTTCAGAATGTAGCCCTTTGCACCGGCACGCAGCGCTTCGAGGATACGGTCCTCGTTGTTGTCCTGGGAGAAGACGATGACTTTTGTGTTGGCCGACAGCCTCTTCGTCTGGCGCGTCAGCTCTATCCCGCTCAGCTTCTTCAGTGCCAGTTCGGTCACCAGAAGCTCCGGTTGAAGCTCGGACACCAACCTCACTGCTTCCATACCATCACTGGCTTCAGCGACCACCGCGTAGCTTTCGAGCGATTCAAGAAGGGACCTCACGCCCTTCCTGACGGTGGCATGTTCTTCTGCCAGCACAACTGATGCCTTCTTGGCTTCCGGGTTCATTAGTCCTACCTGTACCCTTCTCCAAATTCTTTCAGGCTCGTGCAGTGTTGTTCCGGGAACCCGCGACTATTCCACAGTGACACTCTTGGCCAGATTCCTGGGGAAATCGATGGGGCAACCTCTCAGTCTGGCTGCGTGGTAAGCCAGAAGCTGGAGTACAACGGTATTCAAGATAGGACTGAACAAGGGATCAACCCTCTCGATCTTGATAAGCCGGTCCCCTTCATCCTCCTTGATATCGTCATCAGTTATGATATATGTGGCTGAACCCCGGGTCTTAGCCTCCCTGATGTTCGTCCTCATGACATCATAGGTCCTGTCCCGGGTAAGCAGGGCCACGACCGGGGTCGAATCGCCCATAAGGGCCAGAGGCCCGTGTTTGAGTTCACCGGCTGCACAGCCTTCAGCATGAATATAGGAAATCTCTTTCAGTTTGAGAGCACCTTCAAGAGCCACGGGCAGGTTGATGCCTCTTCCGATGAAGAAGACATTGCCGAAGAGCGACAGGTGTCTGGCACAGCCGACGAGGCTGTCTTCGTTGTCCAGGATTCTCTGCACAACCAGGGGAAGAGTCTCCAGTTCCCTTTGCAGTTGCATGCGGCCGGCCGAATCCAGGCGGGATGATGAGAGCGCTATCTGGTAGAAGACAGTCAACTGGGCGATGAAGCTCTTTGTCGCCGCCACACTTACTTCGGGCCCGGCAGGCGTGCAGATGGAACAGCTCGCTGCGCGGCGTGCTGAACTGTGAGCAACGTTGGTGATGACCAGCGTGTTGACTCCGGCATTCGCCAACCTTTTCATGCAGGCCAGGGCATCGGCAGTCTCCCCTGACTGGGTTATGACGATAGCCTTGCTCACCGGGGGAATATCTCTTCTGTAGTTGAACTCGGAGGCGAGCTCGGCGGTGACCCGCATTCCCAGCAGCTCCTCGAGAATGTATTTGCCGACCAGTGCAGCGTGAAACGACGTGCCGCACGCCAGAATAAGCACATCCTGGCTCTTTTCTCTGAACATCCCTTCAATCTCCGGCGGCAGACCCTGGGCCAGGGTGTTGGAAATAACTTTCGGCTGCTCCCTGATCTCTTTCAGCATGAAGTGCTCACATCCACACTTGCCGGCCTCTCTCTTATCCCAACTGATTACCTCGACGGGTCTGGTTATATCCCTTCCGTCTCTGATCACCCTGACTCCGTTGGTGCTGATCACGCCGATGTCGCCGTTCTCCAGGCAGATGATGCGGTCGGTGTATCCCATTATTGCGGGGACATCCGATGCAATGAGGTTCTCTCCGTCACCGACGCCGATGATCAGAGGGCTGTCCTTTCTTGCCACCATCAGTCTTTCATCAGGTTCGGAGAGCACCACAAAAGCATATGACCCCTCCAGTGCACCTATGGCGGCCTCCACGGCCGCCACGATATCGCCGCCGTTCGCATCGAGGTATTTCTCCATGAGATGGGGGATGACCTCGGTGTCGGTCTCGGAGGTGAAAGTGTGCCCGTCGGCAATAAGCATCTGCTTCAGTTGCAGGTAGTTGGTGATGACGCCGTTATGGACGACCGCTATCTTGCCGGTGCAGTCCAGGTGGGGATGAGCATTCGCCTGGGAAGGCGCTCCATGGGTGGCCCATCTGGTATGGCCGATCCCCATCCTGCCGCTGAATTGAGGGACGCTTTCTTCAAGAGGCTTGACCCGGATCTTGTCTTTGGCTACCTTGATGCCGCTGCCGCGGATGGCAATTCCGGATGAATCATAGCCGCGGTATTCAAGATGGCTCAGGCAATCGAACAGAACGGGCTGTGCCTGACGATGCCCCACGTAACCGACAATACCACACATCCTCCGCCTCTGCCGAAATTCTATTTACCAACCAAGCCTTGGGGTAATCCGAGCAGTTACGTAGACTTCAACAGATGAGCACCTAGTTTTCCGGCTGAATGCACATAAACGCCTGTTTGGTAGTACGTATTGGATTTTAGCATATCCCCATGAAAAGTCCGGGGGAAAAGGAAGGAGGCTACGTGTAGCCTCCTTCGGGAGTCATGGCCGGTTTACGGCCTTTGGGTTGTCAACTCTG
This sequence comes from uncultured Dehalococcoidia bacterium, assembly GCA_964475375.1. Classification (GTDB taxonomy): domain Bacteria; phylum Chloroflexota; class Dehalococcoidia; order UBA2247; family RBG-13-53-26; genus JAFGCL01. Next base: position 294 of record CAYYWI010000088.1, on the reverse strand, counting down.
CTGGATCTGATACTTGATGTACAGCGTAGGTGCCGAACCGCCTTCAAATGCCAGGCCGACGTGCTCGTTCCCTGCAATGCTGTAGTCATTATCGACCAGTATCTGAATCGGTCTGCCGACTGAGTAGTTGTAGGTGTTGACCAGTTCCTGTATCACTCCGGAGATATCCGGCGATCGGTGGACCCGCCAGTCAGCGTAGCCGGTGTCCCAGTCCACTGCCGCCACGGTTCTCACTCTTGAAAGGTGGTCTGCAGTGCTGCGGGGTGCCCATGTAAGAGTTGACTTGTCAGCCCG
>CAYYWI010000087.1:3665-9508 GCA_964475375.1 uncultured Dehalococcoidia bacterium | reverse complement strand
CAGGCGAGCATGAGCATGATGGTGTGTTCAGCCACGGCAATGGTGTTGGCTCCGGCGACATTGGCCACGGAGATGCCCCCTCTGGTGGCTGCGTCGATATCGATGTGCTCAAATCCGGTTGTCGGCTGCTGTATGAAGACGCAGTGCCTGGCTGCCCCCAGCACTTCTGCATCCATGGGGGTGTTACCTGTGTAGTCACCGACGATAACCTCGGTATCCGCTACTGCCTTGATGAGGTCCGGCTTGCCGGTGCCGCTGTACGTGACAATGGACACGCCTTCGAGTTCACCGGATCTTACCTTGCTGGCCACCAGCGCCTTGATCATCTCCTCCGGTATCGGAGAAAGGATGAGCAGTTGCCTCTTCACCATGTTTCCCCCTTGGCTGAAGTGACCGTTGGATGGTGGTAGTATAGCACGCGGGCTGGCTTGCCTCCGTCAAACTATTGACCACGCTATGGTTATGAGGCTGCGGCGCTCTTTGTCTTCCTTAATGCCAGGCCCAACAAGTGAAAGATGGTCGTAGAGATTGGGCTGCTCGAAACAAACGCCTGTCTCCTGCCGCACTTTGCCAGCATTTCTGGCGATATCCATGCCCCGCAGAAACGCGTTGCCTCCATTTGGCTTCAACTGCCCCGTCAGCATCTTGACGGTTGTAGTCTTGCCCGCCCCGTTGGGTCCCAGGATTTCGCCTTCAGCCACCTTGAAGCTGATGTGATCCACGGCCACCAGGTCGCCGTATGAGTAAGCCAACTCCTCCACCACGATCGCGCCTTGAGCCATACGATCTCCTTTGTCGAGACGTCTATCACCGGTTAATCCGTTCTCGATCATTGTAGCACCGGTGTCCGCGTTATTCTGTCCTCAATAGCTGCTCCACGGTCTGCTGCCATGTTTTCCCTTGCTTTGGGGGCGCCTCCTTTTTGCCCGCGATTCACGGGTTTGTTATACTCAATATTTGATGGTAAGGGCTGGATGCTCCGGATAGCCTACGCTGATCCTGATGGCTCATCCGAATCATCGGTTCTCTGACCTGAGGAATATGAACAACTGCGCGGTCATGAAGGCTAAGAGGAAATCCCCGAAGCAGGGGGCCTCTGAATCCGTAGAGATCTTCCTCAACAAGGACAGGTGCAAAGGCTGCCGCTACTGCGTGGAGATCTGTGCCAGGAAGACACTGGCCATCGGTGAGGAGATGAACGGCAAAGGCCACCTCCTCCCCAAAGTAGTGGAAAACGGCGAGTGCGCCGCCTGCGGTCTGTGCTCCATGATCTGCCCGGACTTCGCCATCTGGCTGTCCTCAGAGGACGAGGAGGCCTGAATCGATGGCTGAGTCGGCGGTTCTTCAGGGACAGTTCTTCATCACGGGCGACGAAGCCTGCGCCGAAGGCGCTATAGCCGCGGGGTGCCGCTTCTTCGCCGGTTATCCCATAACCCCAGCCACCGAGATCGCTGAGCGCATGGCCCGTCGGCTCCCCCGGATCGGCGGCGTCTACGTCCAGATGGAAGACGAGATCGCCTCCATGAACGCCATCCTTGGGGCGGCATGGGCCGGAGCCAAGTCGATGACGGCCACCTCCGGACCTGGTTTCAGCCTGATGATGGAGAACCTGGGCCTGGGTTTGATGCTGGAGACCCCCTGCGTGCTGGTCAACGTTCAGCGGGCCGGGCCTTCCACGGGCCTGCCAACACTGGTGGGTCAGGGCGACATGATGCAGGCCAAGTGGGGTTCCCATGGCGTCTACGAGATCATCGCTGTTTCGCCGAGCTCGCCGCAGGAGATGTTCGATCTGACGATAGCGGCGTTCAACCTCTCGGAGAAGTACCGCTTGCCGGTGTTGCTCATGGCCGACGAGACCGTGGGCCACATGAGCGAGAAGGTGGTCATTCGCCCACCCAAGCCGGAGGAACTGGTGGAGCGCCGCTACCCCACAAAGCCACCCGGCCAGTATCTCCCTTATGAGCCGGATGCCGATCTGGTGCCCCCGATGGCCATCGCCGGTCAGGGCTACCGCTTCCACGTCACCGGCCTGACGCATGACGAGAGGGGCTATCCTATTATGACAGCAGATGCACACCAGAAGCTGGTGCGGCGGCTGGCAGACAAGATCCGGTTGAGCCGGAAGGATATCATTCGCTACGAGGAAGTTGGCATCGATGACGCCGATGTCATCGTCTGTGCCTATGGCATCACGGCCAGGGTCGCCCGAAGTGCGGTGCAGCAGGCGCGGGAAGAAGGCATCCGTGCCGGCATGCTGCGCCTGATCACCATCTGGCCTTTCGCCGAAGACTGCGTCCGGGAGCTGGCAAAACGGGCCAGGGCCTTCGTGGTGCCCGAGATCAACTACGGGCAGATCGTGCTGGAAGTCGAGCGCTGTGCCGCGGGCAAGAAGACGGTGCTCGTACCGCACATGGGAGGCGGCATGCACACTCCTCAGGATATTCTGGAAGCCATCAGGAAGGCGGCAAAGTGACGGAAGCGGCGCGCGGGCAGCAGAATCCCATTGATGCCTACTTGCGGGTGGATCGCCTGCCCAGCATCTGGTGCGCCGGCTGCGGCATCGGCACGTCGATGGGCTGCTTCATCCGGGCCATCGAGCGGGCCAAACTGGACGCCGACAAGATCGCGCTGGTGTCCGGCATCGGCTGTTCCGGCAGGGTCGCGGGCTATGTGCGACTGGACTCCTTTCACACCACTCACGGCCGAGCTATACCTTTCGCCACCGGCCTGGCGCTGGCCAACCCCGAGCTGAAGGTGGTGGTCTTCTCCGGAGACGGCGATCTCGCCGCCATCGGTGGCAATCATCTCATTCACGCCGCCCGCCGCAATATCGATATGACGGTCATCTGCGTGAACAATTTCAACTACGGCATGACCGGCGGCCAGTTGGGACCTACAACCCCTCTGGACGCGCGCACCGCCACTTCGCCCTATGGCAACTTCGAGCCGCCGTTCAACCTGCCCCGGCTGGTGGCCGCCGCGGGTGCTACGTTTGTGGCCCGCTGGACCGTGTACCACCTGCGGCAGTTGGAGCGCTGCCTGGCCGAGGCACTGGTGCGGCCGGGTTTCAACTTCGTGGAAGTGATCGCCCATTGTCCCACCGTATATGGCCGCCTGAACAAGCAGGGCCAGGGCACCGACGGCCTGCGTTACTTCAAAGAGAAGAGCGTGATCAAGAACGGCGCCGATCCGGCGGAGGCCGATATCGTGCTGGACGGCCCTATTATGCTGGGCAAGTTCGTGGACATCCAGCGCCCCACTTTCCGCAGCAATTACGATCAGGCCTGCGCCAAGGCCCGGAAGAGCAAGTGACGGTCTGAGAGATATGAGCCAGAGTGCTGCCAGAAGAGAGCTGAGGATCGCCGGGTTCGGCGGTCAGGGCGTCATCCTGTTCGGCGAGATCGTGGGCAAGGGCGCCAGTATTTTCGACAACGGCTACGCCACGCTGACCCAGAGCTACGGTCCGGAGGCGCGCGGCGGCTCCTGCACCGCCGAGGTGGTGGTTTCCAGGGAGCCAATCGGCTACCCGCGCGTGACCAACCCCGAGGTGATTGTCATATTGGCTCAGGAGGCCTACGGCAACCATGGCCGCAATCCGCCGAATGGAACGTTGATCATCGTGGACCCGGACTTGGTGAAGACCGATCCGGCTGTCCAGCCCGCTCCGCTCTCCATTCCAGCCACCCGCATGGCCCGTGAGATGAACCGGCCGGTGGTGGCCAACATCATCACGCTTGGCTTTCTGGCGGCGGTGAGCGATCTGGTTTCTCATGACGCGCTGCGCGAGGCAGTGCGGGCATCCGTGCCCGAAGGGACCGAGGACCTCAACCTCAGCGCCTTCGACAAGGGCTATGCCTACGGCCGGGAGCAGGCCGGCAGCAGGTAAGCGCACTCTTTACTCATGCCCGGGCGTGTCTTCAGCCCGGCTGCTCAGGCATTCTAATAGATCCATCAGTTGTAGCTCGCCGCTGGTTACGGACGCGGCGAAATTGCCGCCCGGGCCGCTCATCAGCACTGCAATGGGCTCCTTAGATACCCATACGACAGCTTCTGTAGTCCAGGCGTAGTACAACTCGACTTTGACAATGGGAGTCAAAGTCACGTTGCCAACCGATATTGGCTGGCCGACACGGAACTCTTTCATGTTCTCCCTGCGGCTCTGATCGCCCTGATCGTGCACGGGGAGAAGACGAACCAGAGCAGCGGCTTGATAAGCCTGATGGGGTGTGCGCTGAATATTCCAACCACACGAGCATCAGATCGCGGGCTTTCAAAATCGGCTTCCAGATTCAGGTCCAGACCATAGCGCGACCTGGCGAACACCACCGCAGGCACGAGCATACCAAACAGCATCCCTGTTTCTGCATAATCATCTCCGCCGATACTCAAGTCTATCTTCAATGTTCTTACTTTGACCAAGGGAAAGACCTCCCTGGCAAACTGGATGATCCTTTCCAAAAAACCATCGGTTCGCAACATAGCCAGGAATCGGTTGTTCCCTCTCCTGCCCAGTCTGGCGGCCCCCCACCCTGTGCCCACGTCGATCAAGCCGAACATCCATCTCAGGCGTACCTTCCTTATCTCCCCGTACCCCAGACGCACAACCACTTCAACCGGCACTGCAAGCAGCAGCACCGAAACGAGCACTATTGCTCCCAGCGTTGCGCCCAGGATCATCCACACGGTCTGTTATGCTTCCGGCGGCTTTTTCTCAGCGCGGCTTTGCATGGCCTTGACGATGATATCGCCGATTCTCTCGATAGCCGTAGTAGTGGCTCCGTTGCCAATCCGTGCTACGGTCACGCCTTCTTTGCTGACAATCACCACCGCCACCGGCCTCACATTACCACCACCGCCTGCACCACCCGTGCCGCCCTTGGCGCTCTCTCCCTTCTTTTCAAGTTCAGCCTTCCCGGCGGTACCGCCTGCTCCGAACCCGAAGCCGACGCTGACAAGAGGAACAAGTGTGGTCCCGTCGATAGTGATCGGCTGTCCGACTACGCTCTTTGTACTCAGTAGTCTCTCGATCTCTTCCATGGATGAGTGGGCCAGTTTTTCAATGTTTTCCATCTTCCTTTGCCTCCTTCAACACAAATAGCAGAGAGCGGCCCGATTCGCTCCCTGACCTTGACTACATCTAGAATAGCCAGCCTCGTTACGAGGAGCCTTATATCCCATAAGATAACCTCGCTTATCTGAGTTTGTAAAGACCGGATGCGACTAACCCAATCGCCTTTGGCCCACTGGATGGAAAGGTCGTCTCAGCGTCTGCGCGGGGTCTAATAGTACTTGAACCTCAGCCCAAGGATTGGTGCAGGATGGCCGGGCCACAGAGTCGCTGCTTAACGCGCCGGACTTCTCCTTCGACTGGCACAGCCGCCTCATAATGAGGGCATTGTGGCGCTTCGGGCCGAAGGCGGCGGTTTCGCTGGTCCGGCCATGGCCACGGTAGCACTGGAGTACTCTTTGCCACGGTCTATCTCATTCTTGTTTGGCGTTCTTGGCATGATTGGCGGCAGGGTCTTTTCTCCAGATGAGGTATGAATACAGGCAGAGAATCGCTATCAGGCCAAAGAGACCAGCCGGTATCACATAAGTAGCGGCCCACCCCTTCCCGAGGGGAACCGCTATTGCCAAGCTAAGCCCATAGATGACGAACAACCAGCCACCCAGGCGGTGCGTCTTGTTCCAGGATTCCTCGCTGGAAAGCGTCCACGGCGTTCGAATGCCAACAAACCAGGTTGAGCGCAGCTTGCCCATGAAATTCCCCAGCACCATGAAAAGCAACCCCATCATCAAACCCACCACCACAAACGTATCCACGTGAACACCTTTGGCCCACA
>CAYYWI010000087.1:0-3655 GCA_964475375.1 uncultured Dehalococcoidia bacterium | reverse complement strand
ACAGTACCACCACTCCATAGGTGCCAGCCAAGACCGCCACTATGACCGTCCTCAGAATCGTGTAGACACCCAGGAAGCGGGCGTAGTGCTCTCTCCTGGGATCGACACGCGGCACTACCAGAAGGAGGACATAGATGCCAAGAGCAATCAAGGGTAGTAACAGCAACCCTTCGAACTTGCCTCCATAGCTGTCGGGCTCGCCGGAGCCGCCCCAATGAGTCGGGATTTCATCGGGAGCCGAGGGCCACACGACACCAGCCGCGACAAACATCGCCGCCAGCAATAGGAGGCTGACAGCCTCACTCCGCCAACTGATCTTAATCATCCGACTCACTCCTTTCACTTGTGCTGTTTTGTGTCTGCCCGGTCGTACCCAGCAGGTCCATCACAGCGGCCAGCGCCTCTTCCACCACAGACACGTTCAGGCTGTAGACAATGGTTGTGCCTCGCCTCTCTTCGTCGATAAGCCCGGCTCCCTTCAGCACGCTGAAGTGGCCGGACAGAGTGGACTTGGCCAGCGGGAACTGTGACGCAATCTCGCCAGCCGTCATGGATCGCTGCCGGAGCAGGCGCAGTATCTGTCGCCGATTCGGGTCAGCCAATGCCTTGAATACGCTGTCACTCATTGCCGTATTTTGGTATTTCGCCAATCACCGAAGGATTATAGGATTCATGCGTGTGGTTGTCAAGGGATTTGACTTTCAACCTCAACTCGTGGACCATTTAGACACATGCAGCAACCGGCTGATCGCAGCAGAGACCAGACAGGCGCCGTCGCCAGAGTGCGCCTAGTCAAGATGGGGAAATCCAAGGGCATCCATCTTCCCCGCGCGTTCCTGGATCAGGCTGAGATGGACGAGGAGGTCGAAGTGGAACTCCAGGGCGGTCAGGTTATTATTCGCTTGGTACCACGGCCTCGCCGCGGATGGGAAAAGGAGTTCGACGGCATGACCGCGCGAGGGGACGACCGATTGCTGGACGCGAGATTCCTCAGCCTGACCGGTTGGGATGAGGAGAAATGGGTATGGTAGTGAAGCGCTTTGAGGTCTACCTGGTGAACCTGGACCCGACAGTGAGTCCTGAACCCAAGAAAACCCGGCCGTGTGTTGTTCTCTCGCCGGATGAGACGAATCGGTTCATCGATACGGTGATCGTGGCTCCCATCACCAGCAAGGGCCACCGCTACCCCACGCGTGTACCCTGCCAGCTTGACGGCAAGAACGGCCAGGTGATCCTCGATCAAATCCGCACAGTGGACAAGGCGCGGCTGGGCAAGAAGACGGGGCGGCTGGGCAAGCAGACCCAGAAGGCTATTCTGGCCACGCTGGCTGAGATGTTTGCCGAGTAGGGTGCAGGGACTTGTCCCTGCCGAGGGTTTGGGGGTGTCCCCCAACTCACCCTAAATCTTCACCACCGGCGCTTGGCGCTCCACCGCCGACTCGATCTCGAAGAACTCCCGCTCCTTGAAACCGAAGGACCTGGCGATCAGGGCGGAGGGGACGACCTGCACCCGGTTGTTGTAGTCACGCACATTGCCGTTGTAGAAGCGGCGTGCCCTCTGAATGCGGTCTTCGGTGTTGACCAACTCCTGCTGGAGCTTGAGGAAGTTCTGGCTGGCCTTCAGGTCAGGGTAGCTTTCGGCCACCACCAGCAGTCTTTTGAGGCTGTCCACCAGCACATTTTCATCCTTGGCCTGCGAAGCCGGCGAGCCTTGACTGGCTACGGCTGCATTCCGGGCCTGAGTCACCCGTTCCAGAGTCTCCCTCTCGTGCGAGGCGTATCCCTTGACCGTGCCGACCAGATTGGGGATCAGGTCGTAGCGCCGCTTCAGTTCGGTATCAATACCCGACCAAGCTTCGTCGCAGTGGTTTCGGCCCCGCACCAGCGCGTTGTACATGAAGGCCACCCATAGCACCAGCATGAAAACAATGCCCAGAATAACGATGATGACGATGCTGGTTGAATTCATGACGATTTGCCTCCGGCGTCAATTCCCTTCAGTTCACGCACCACGGATTCGGGCAGGTAATCCAGGATACCTGTCACCACCTTGAGCGCACAACCAAACTCTCCCAGTGTAAACGTCTTGTTGTCATGGTAAGCCATGACCTGGCTGCCCTGGAACTCGATGTGGAAGCGGGGATAGGCCAGCATCAGCTCCATGGTCTTCTGGTGCAGGACATCGTACGCCCAGCGGCGATCAGGTGCTTTCACGTAAAACTTCTGGCTGAACTCGGCGGACTCGAAGTCGATGTCATCAAATCCGACGAACTCCGTCATTTTGTCGAAGAAACCTTCGGGGCGGATGAAGAGGGGCTTGAGTGGGAGGCCGGAGTCTACCACAATAGCCGAGAAGTGGTGATGGTGCGTCTGGCGCTGGCCCTTGCTGTTGGTGGAGTGGGTCTCGTAGTGGTAGTCGAAAGCGCTCATGACCAGGTTGCCGGAAGTCCCCACCATGATGTTGTAGGCGTAGCGGTTGTCGCCCCGCTGCAGGCACTTGAAGGGCTGGTAGCGCATCCATAGCGAATGGTCCTTTTCCGGATGGAACCTGAGGCCATTGGCCTGGGCCCAGCCAGCCAGCTCCTTCCGGCGTTTTTCTTTGACTTTCTGGCCCCAGATGGCAAGGCCGACAGCGGCACCGATGGCGGCGATGATGATCAGAAAAAAGAAGACCGGTGACATCAACTACTCCCAGTCTGCGTCATTGTCTCACAACTGCGTTGGTGAAGACAACAATAGCCTCGGTCTGGCTGGCACGGGTTTGTTGTATACTTCTGCCATAGACACAAGTCATGGGAGGTGATCTATCATGAGAACGTACCAAGCCGTAGTCGAGAGGTGCGCCGAGACGGGTCTATACGTGGGATATATACCGGGTTTCCCTGGTGCACATTCCCAGGCAGAGACCCTTGATGAACTGAACCGGAACCTGCACGAGGTCATCGAGATGCTCCTTGAGGATGGTGAGCCGGGGTTGGAAGGAGAGTTCGTAGGGATACAGAACGTGGTGGTTGGCTAGTCGTGGGTAGTGTTCCCGTGCTCAAGCCCCACGAGGTCGCCTCCAGGTTGACAGCTTTGGGCTTCGTCGAAGTCCGGCAGAAAGGCTCTCACAAGCAGTATCGACATCCGGATGGAAGGTGCACCACCGTACCATTTCATCGGGGAAGGGACATCTCCCCGATCTTGCCAAATTGTCAAGGATGTTGGACTGACCATCGATCAGTTCCTTCATGCTGAGTAGCGCAGGCTCTCACTGAGCCTAATAAACACGGGCAAGCTTCGCCCGTGCCACCCAATATGGAACCGACCCTGTCATCGCTTCGAAAATAGACCATTTTCATCCTTCGTGGTGCTGATGGCAATCAGCATGGCCGATTCCTGCGAAAGCAGGAATCCAGAAGCGATTGCTAGCCCAACTTCCGCAGTTTCGTGCTCAGGAGGCCACCCGGTTGTTCGGAGGTTTGGCACTACAATTCCTGAATCTTCATTTGCTGCGGGAGGTGTAGTCCCAGCATCTGCAGCAGTATGGCCTGGGGCTTTGTCGGCTGGGCGATGTATCTCTTGCGTATGACGGTGCCCTGTTTAGTCGGCAGGGCCACGTCCACCGCCTTGACCTGGGCGATCTCATCGAACACCTTACGTGGTTCATTCCCTA
>CAYYWI010000086.1:0-9578 GCA_964475375.1 uncultured Dehalococcoidia bacterium | reverse complement strand
CCACGGATCCACCGCTGCCGATGCATATGGAAGAAGCTAAAGTCTTGACGGCAGCCACTCGCGCCCGGATGCGCCCGCCCTTTGTAGTCAGGGCCTCCATGACCTCCGGCGGGCCATCTCCCTTCGTTTCCCGAGCAATGAAGTAGACGATGGGGCCAAGCAGAAGTCCGCCGATCGCGGGAAGGATGATGACATAGTAGTCACCCAGAAAATGGAGCAGGCTTGTCCCCTCGCAGAAGAAGACCCACTGGAAGGCCTTTATCAGCCATCTGAAGAGCACGGACCCCAGGCCAGCCAGGATACCGACGATCAGTGCCAGAGATATGCCAATGGCAGTATCAGAGCGCCTCAGTCGTTTCCAGAGGGAGCGAAGTTGGCCTCCAGCCGTCGCTTTGGAACGGACTCTTGACCCGATCATCTTTCAGAAAAACGGCCAACAAACCTCAATGGTGTCAAAGGCTGCTGCTTTCCCTGATGATGCGAAGCTTCTCAACCTTCAATCCCCTCATCTCTCTGACCACCAGCTTGAGATCCTGGAATCTGAATTGCTCACCCTCCTTCGGGATATGCCCCAGGCGATTGAGCACCAGGCCGGCTATCGTCTCATAGTCTCCGCTTGGCAAGCTCAGGCCAAGTTGTTCATTGACCTCTTCGATCCTCATGCTCCCGTCAATATCATAGGTGTGTTCGTCTATCGCTTCGAAATCCCGGGCCTGCTCAGCGAATTCATCTCCGAACCGGCCGACAAGCTGGGCCAGCAACTGCCTCATCGTCACGATTCCCGCGACGCCGCCGTATTCATCGACTATCACCGCCATCTGGCTGCCATCCGCCTGCATCTCCCTGAAAAGGACGCCTATGCGCTTGGTTTCGGGTGCAAACACAGTGGGCCTGATCAGGCTGTCCACAGGCTCGTTCTCATCCAGCTCATGCTTCGCCTGGGCCATCACCACATCCTTGAGCGAGAGACCACCCACGACATTATCCGGATTATCATCATAGACAGGGAAGCGGGTGTGCGGATTCTGAGAGTAAATCTTCAGGAAGTCCGCCACACTGGTTCCCTTCTCGACCCAGACGACATCCGGTCTCGGTATCATGGCCTCTCTAACCGGATGATCGCCGAACTCGAACACCTTGTCGAGCATCTTGGCTTCCGCCTCGGCCACCACACCTTCCTCTCTCCCTACGCTGATCATGGTGCGAATCTCCTCTTCAGTCACCATTGCCCTCGGCGACGGCGCTCCTCCGATGATTCTGCTGAATCCGTTCCCGATCCAGCCCAGGACTCTCACAGCCGGCGAGAGTACCCAGGAGAGTAACGAAACCGGGGTCACAAACAGAAGGGCTACCCTTTCGCTGTGCTGCGCACCGACGATCTTCGGCACGAGCTCGCCCGCGATCAGAAGCACAATGGTCACTATCACCGTTGCGAGCAAGACGGCCACTTCACTGCTTCCCTTCCACAGAGAAAGGACGACGGCAGTGCCCAGAGCTGCCACAGCGGTATTGACGAAGTTGTTGCCAAGCACGACGGTAGAGATGAACTTCTCCGGTCTTTCCAGCAGCTTGGCAATCCTCTTGGCCTTTGCTTCTCCCTGTATCTCCATATGCCTTATTCTTATCCTCTGCAGAGAGATGAAAGCCACCTCCGAGCTCGAGAAAAAGGCCGATGCCAAGATGCATAACACAGCTATGACCAAATAGAGTATATCCATGCTATCCATGACAAAGCCACCTCCGCTTTCTTCAGCCCCGTTTCACGCCGGCAGTTGCCTCCTTGCAGAGGGCCTCAACTAGAGGATGGGGTCCAGAATCCTGGCCAGCACCCACCCCAGCCCGAAGCAGACGGGAAAGGTCATAATCCATGCAGCAACTATGCGTCCGCCGATATCCCATCGCACTGCCGAAAGACGTCTACTCGCCCCAACTCCCATAATAGCAGTATTGATGGTGTGAGTGGTGCTGAGAGGCACTCCAAACATTGAAGCAATCTGAATGGCCGAAGCCGCAGCGGTCTCCGCCGCGAAGCCATGCACCGGCTCCAGCTTGGTCAAACCGAACCCCATCGTCTTGATCACCCGCCAGCCGCCTACCAGTGTGCCCAGCCCCATCACGGTACCACAAATGAGAATAACCCACCACGGGACGTGAAACTCAGGAAAGAAGCCTCCCACAACCAGGGCCAGTGAGAAGACCCCCATGAACTTCTGGCCGTCGTTGCTGCCGTGGCTGAAGGCCATGAACGCCGCAGAGAGTATCTGAGCCCGGCCAAAGACGGACCGCACCAGGCTGGGACGTGCCCGCCGCAGGAGCCGATAGAGGAGGACCATGAGCAGCCAGGCCATTGAGAAACCAAGCAGCGTCGAGAAACCCAATCCAATCAACACCTTCTGCCAACCCGACCACTCCAGCACTCCAGAGCCTGCTACTGCGAGCCCGGCACCTGTGAGGCCGGCGACCAGGCCATGCGAGATGCTGACGGGCAATCCCCGCCAGGTAGCCAGAGCACCCCAGATAACAACCCCCAGGACTGCCGCGCCGACTACTGACAGCCCTATCGCTTCTGACTTGACGATCCCGGTGCCGACAGTCTCCGCAACAGCGGTGCCGGTCAAGGCCGCCCCTGTGACATTAAGGATGGATGCCATAACCAGTGCAGTGACCGGGGACAGAACCCTGGTGGAGACCACGGTGGCAATGGCATTTGGGGCATCAGCATCATTCCAGCCATTGACAAACTCGGCCACCAGTACTATGAACAGCACCAACACCAGCGGCCAGGTCAGGCCAGCCATCAGTGTGTCAACTCCCTCAAGAAAACTGGATAGACTATGATTCGATCAGTACCACTCCCCAACCAACACTACCTCTCGCCCGGCCCAAAGAGGGCAAGGCGCAAAATATCCCGGGTGGGGCTCAAGCATACCTGACGACCAGATAGATATTGCAGAGAGCGATGACCAGAATCATCGCCGGAAATGCATATCTGCAGTATCTTCCCCAACTGATCCGGTAGCCTTCCTTCTCTGCTATGGCCGTGCCAACCACATTGGCTGAGGCTCCAATCGGGGTGGCATTGCCCCCGATGTCGGTTCCCAGCGCCAGCGACCAGGCCAGCGGCTGCTGAGTTCCAGGGCCCAGCGAATTCGCCAGCGCTCCTATGACGCTCCGCATTGTCGCGGCAAAGGGGATGTTGTCCACAATGGCTGAAGCGATGGCTGAGATCCACAGGATGAAAGTCATGGCGATGATCAGGCTTGAACCGGCCGCATCGCCGATGCTCTCCGCCAGCATTTCCAGCACACCGGTAGCCTCAAGTCCACCCACGCAGACGAACAGGCCAAAGAAGAAGACGAGCGTCTTCCAGTCGACACCCTTCAGTATGTGGCGTGTCCCTCCCCCGACTGTTATAGCCGCCGCCAGCGTCAGCACGGCCACAATACACCCGATCAGTGCCACGGAAAGGCCCGACTGGGCGTGTGTCACCAGCAAGACTACTGCCAGGACAAATATGGCTGTACTGAATGCGAAGAGGCGGGGATTCTGGATGGCCTCTCCAGGCTGAGGATATTGATCAGGGGACTTGGGCGGATTCTCGGCAGCCTGCTGTCTGAGTGCTTTCCTGAAGAAGAGGTAGAAGAGGCCCATTACCAGGATCATGCTGATCCAGGCTATCGGACCCGTATTTGCAGCGAAATCGGTGAAGGTGTAATTGAAGTGTGTCCCTATGATTATGTTCGGCGGATCGCCCGACATGGTGGCGCTGCCGCCGGTGTTCGAGGCAAAAATCTCAGCGATTATCACCGGCACGGGGTCAAACTTGAGAAGTCGGGCCAGTTCGATTGTGACTGATGCCAGGAACAGCATCACGGTGATGCTGTCGATAAACATCGAAAGGAAACCCGAGAGCAGCATGAAGCTGATCAGGATGGGTATGACCCGGTACTTCACCAGTCTGGCCATGAGAAGGCAGAGCCAGCGGAAGAAACCGGCCGCTCCCAACCCCTCTACCATTACCATCATGCCCCCGATGAAGATCATGGTCTGCCAATTCACTCCGCCGATCTCCGGTGAGCCGCTGGATGCCGCTTCGCCGACGGCCTCAGTCACATGAGTGCCGTACCACCAGTGAGGATCGACCAGATCGTACAGCCGCAGCACGTGCCAGAGCGCCTCCGGATCGACGAGAACCAGGATGAGGGTGGAGCTGAGGGCGGCACCAATGAGCGCGGGGATGAAGCGGTGTATTTTGCCCCACATGATGGCGATGAACATGCCGGCGAAGATGAGGATTGCCAGAATCTGTGCCAAGGTCATCTGGGGCCAGTACCGTCCTTGAACACCCTATTCCCCCTTGCTGAACAGTGCACTTTAAGGCTACTACATCAAACCCGAAACACGCGCGACGCCCCTCGCTATTGGAGCCTTCCCCATTGGCGACCAGCCTTCTTTCTGGAACGCATAAGCCGTTGTCTGCCAGCAGTCTGCCACTGGTTCACTGCGGCGTGAGTCATGGAAGTCGTGCCGACCCTAGCCGGAGAGGCTGCCTGTTCCTTCTGCATCGCCAGCGCCACAGCAACAGCTATGACTGCAACTCTCTCCCCGGCAGGAAATCGCTCTCGATCCGGATCCGGATCCGGCTCTGGTATCTCCTTACTCTCTTCTCTCCTGCCTTGCACCACCCGCATAACCACCATAGTGGCAACCATCAAAATGGCGAGTGCGCTCAGAACTGTGGCTATCCCAACTACGGCTAGTGCCGCGGCCTCTGCAATTTCTCCTGCCATGCTCCTCCAATTTTGGTATACTGCAATACACCCATGGCTTCTGAGAATCGCACGTTGAAAGAGGGGGCGAGTTGACTGGTCAACAGGTGCATGCTAGTATGCAAGTAATCATATACTTACCTATTTTCACAGTCAAACAGATAAACCATGCAGTGGAGCTACTTCCAGGTGTCGCCACTTGATCAACAAGTGTGGAGGGGATTTCAAATCAGGTAATTTCCATGACGCGCAGTAAACACAAGCCCTCCTTCCGCCGGGACCATGCGTCATTAAGGCAATCATTTGAGGAACACAGGCATCGACCACAAAGAGACTTTGAACAAGTCAAGCAGATTCTGCGCAAGTTCATACTGGGCGTTACTGCAGTCGGTTGTGGAGCCTCGTTTCTAGGCCTTCTGGGAAGCTTGGCCGGTGTGATGTGGAGCCTTGCAATACAGCATAGCCCAGGCATCGGTGCCCTTTATGGCGGTCTTGGCGTTTTTGCCTTCGGCGCTGTGGTGATACCGCTGAACTCAAGGATCGGCACAACTCTGCCACTGGGGCTCATTTCAGTGGCATTGCTGCTTCTGCTGACCGCCTTGGGCGCAGCCTTCTGGCTGATTGGCTTGGCGTTGCAGTAGGGAGAAATACCAGGAGTGAGAAATGACAAAGAAGTCAAGGAGGAGCAGAGCCAGACGTACCAGGAAGCAGGTAACACCACAGGCAGCACAAGCAAAGCCAGCGGTTGTAGAACCGGACAAACCCGTCGCTTCGTTAAAGCAGACCCCGTCACCCAGGGCCCAGGCGGGCCAGGAAGGGCGCATGAGGCACCTGGGTTCAGACATAAGACGTACATTCATCTGCGCCGCAGTGGCACTGATTGTGCTTATCATCTTATACCTCCTGCTGCGTTAAGGATTCGCACTCCTTACCACTGTTAACTTTGTATGACAACGAGGATCAAGAAGCGCCACAGCACTGAGGTTCGGCGCCGTCAGATAGCTGACGCCGCCAGAGCGCTGACCGTTAAGTATGGCAGCGAGCACATAACCGTCAGAAGGATAGCCAAAGAAATCGGGGTATCCGAAGGCGCGCTCTACCGGCACTTCAAGAGCAAGCGCGATATTCTCTCTTTCATGATTGAACGCATCGAAGAGGATTTGGCGGGTGATCTTAAGAGGGTCAACGGTTCTCACAATACTCCGCTGGAAATTCTGGAGGCATTGCTCAGGAATCACGTTTCTGCCATAGAGCAGAGGAGAGGCACCTCTTTCCAAGTCATTGCCGAGATCATCAGTCTGGGAGACAAGAAGCTAAACAGGCAGGTATCAGCCGTCCTGGACAGCTACACCAGCCGGATACGCGAGATACTGGAGGACGGCATTCAGAGCGGAGAGTTGCGCAAGGACATAGATCCGGAGACAACAGCCACGCTTATCGCCGCCACACTGCAGGGTCTGGTCAACAAATGGGCACTGGCCAATTACAGCTACAACCTTGAACAGGAGTACCTCTCTGTCTGGGGCATGCTGCTGCGAGCCATTGAGCAAAGAGAGGATTCACAAGCACCGCCCTGATGCCCAACCCCTTGGCTGAACCTGATTCCAGCCGATCAGCATCTCGCGTGTAGAAACAATCATTCGCCTCCGATAGAGCCGCGTGCTTCGCTGACGTCTATTGACACAGAGTTCCCCTCACTGCTAGCATGAAAGTAATCGTCCACTTACTTGTTTGCTGCTGTCAGGCAACCTCGAAACAAGAAATAAGAAACAAGAAATCCCCGGTCAGATTACATTGAGGCCTTGTTATGTCAACTGACCTCAAGAGACGTCAGGGAACCGAGGTCCGGCGAGCACAGATCGCAAGGGCTGCCGGGGCTCTGATGGTCAGGAATGGCAGCGAACACATGACGATCAAGGAAATCGCCAGGGAGGTAGGGCGTTCCGAAGGTGCGATCTACCGCCACTTCAAGACGAAATGTGACATTCTCTCCCTCATGGTGGAGCACATTGAAAAGGCGCTTTCCGAAGATATCGACAAGAGCCTCAGCAGCAAGAGGACGCCGATGCAGGCATTGGAGCAAGTCTTCAGGAATCACATATCCAGTATCGAAGAAAGGAGAGGTGTCTCCTTTCAGGTTATTGCTGAAGTCATAAGTCTGGGAGACAAGAGGCTGAACAGGCAGGTCTTTGAAGCGCTGGACAGATACAGAAGCCGCATCAGAGATATCCTGGCAGCCGGCATCGAAGCTGAAGAAATCAGAGAGGACCTTGATCCGGAGGCTGCGGCATTTCTGGTGGCCACCACAATCCAGGGACTGGTAAATGCGTGGTCACTGAGCAACTACGAGTTCGACTTGGAGGAGAGATATGTGCTTCTCTGGGATATCCTCAGTCAAGCCTTCGTCAGAGAGGAGGTGAAGCAAACCGGTGTGGACAGTCTCATACACTCTGAGAGAGATGATACACCTGCACGCGTCACAGATCGACGATGAAGGAGGTCGAGATGTACAAGCACATCCTAGTTCCGCTGGACGGCTCCAAGCTGGCCGAGGCTGCCATAGCTCACGCCGAGAGACTGGCCAAGGGCTGCGGCACTGAAGACGTTACCTTGTTGAGAGTCGTGGAGCACACTAAAGGCTACAGAAAAGTAGTGGACCCGAGCAGACAGCCGGAAGAGCAGGTAGTGACCGAACCCGTGGGCAAGGAAGAGCGCGATGCCAGGAACTACGTTTCCGCAAAAGCAAGGGGGTTGTCGGAGAGGGGAATCAAGGCTTATGACAAGGTGGTCATAGGCGACCCTGCCCAAGCTATCATCTATCACGCTGAGCACACTCCTTGCGACATCATTGTGATGGCCAGCCACGGCCGGTCCGGGGTGAGCCGATGGGCTCTGGGCAGTGTTGCGGACAAGGTCTTCAGGGCCAGCGCCGTCCCTGTTCTGATGGCAAGGTCGCCCGGCAGCATACCCAGCGCATAGGTACCGCAGCATCGGGCATGCGCCGCTTCTTGGCAGCAGATCAAGCTGACCCGGTTCATGAGCCCTGACAGGGCTTGAATTGGAATCTTGTCAGGAAGGGATTTGTTGTTGTTCAGCTATCCCTGGAACTGACTAGGGGGCAGAGTAATCGATGGAATTACTTGTTTCGCTCGGATTGCTTCTTATCATCGCCAAACTTCTTGAGTGCGTTGCCATACGACTGAGGCAGAGCACTCTGGTGGCATACGTGGCAGCGGGAATCGTCCTCGGCCCCCTCCTCGGCGTGGTGGAAGCTACAGACGAACTCGGGCTTTTCTTCGGCATCGGTGTCGTGTTTCTCTTCTTTCTGATCGGTGTTGAAGAAATGGACGTATCGGGCCTAGTTGCCACTCTGAGGGGCAGGTTCTTTCTGGCCGGCACGTTGGCTTTTCTGGTGTCATTCGGTTTCTCTATGGCGGTAATCCTGCTGGTAATGGAGCAGCCCGTGGCGAACGCCATTGCGATCTCCGGCATCCTGTCTCTTTCGAGTCTGGGGGTTGTAGCCAAGGTCTTGAGCGACTTGGGTCGCCTCAGGGAACCATTGGGCCTTGAAGTATTCACTACCGTAGTAATACTGGAGATATTGGGACTGCTGGTGGTCTCCTTTTCTCTCAGAGAGATTGCCAAAGAGGGGTCATTTACTCCATGGACAGTACCCATTCTCCTGGTGGAGGTCACAGGCTTTGCCCTTCTGGCCTGGGTGCTGGCCACCAAGGTCTTTCCATTCGTGGTCGCTCGCCTTCGCCGCATCATAGATGCACCCCAACTGGCTATGGGGCTGATGACCGGGGGACTGCTGCTGACAGTAGGCCTGATGGACAAGATCGGGGTGCACGGCTCACTGGGCGCGCTGCTGATCGGCGTATCAATGTCCGGCCTCCCTCACCGCCTGCGCACCGATATTCTGCCGGGAGTGCGCGGCCTGGCATACGGACTGTTCATACCGCTGTTCTTTGCATCGGCGGGGATCTACCTCAACCTGTCTTTCAGATCTCTACCCGGCTTGTCTATTGCAGCCATCGTTCTGGTAGCCATACTTGGCAAATTTGCAGGAACGTTGGTGGGAGTCATCCTGGCCCGTCTGGACAAACCGCTGGCAATTGCATCGGGCATGATGGGCAAAGGAGTGGTAGAGATCGCTTTGCTTGTGGTTATGCTGAACATGGGAGCCATCTCAAATGAGCTCTTCTCACTGCTCACATTGCTCATGATCTGCTTCTTGCTCTTCGTGCCCCCTCTGATGGGACGCGTAATCGAGCCCGCAGAGCAAATCAAGGTTGCCGAGAAACCCAGTCTTCCGAAGGTGATGATGCCATCCTTCGCTCAATACGTTCTCGATAACAAGACGGTGAAAGACGTTATGGACCGCGGCCGGCAGTTTCCATCCTCAGGTATCACCATTCAGAAGTTTGTCGATTTGTGGACAGCGCCGGAGCAACCGGATTACGTTGTAGTCGATGAGCACAAGAAACCCGCGGGTATAGTCTCCCTGCATGAAGTCCGCCACATTGCAAAGGAACGCTGGGGAAGTACCCTCCTGGGTGAGTTGGCTGGCTGTGATGATGTGGTCGCCTTTCCAAACGAGTCGTTGGATGACATCGTCAGACGCATGGCGAACCACAATCTGACGGTCCTTCCGGTGGTGGAGAACGCAAGCGGCGAACTGATTGGCTCTATCACCAACAGCGATGTAGTTGCTTCCATAATCGGCGAACGAAAGCACTGAGTTCAGATTAGCCACCCCATTTCGTGGCACAGAATCCAGCAGACGGAGGTTCGACATCATCAAGT
>CAYYWI010000085.1:4562-9596 GCA_964475375.1 uncultured Dehalococcoidia bacterium | reverse complement strand
TGCGTCTGCCCGTTCTGAATCCGCACATCGCAGATGAGCAGTTCATTGGCCACAAGCGCTACTCGCTGTGCACTGTTGGCAGCTGCGGCTGTACCCTGCCGGACCACAATTTCAAAGGATTCGTCCTGCCGGAAGAAGATCTCGTTGGAGTTGCCGTCTGTGCGGGGGTCAGATAGCAGCCGGTCAAACCGGATGAACACACCCAGCCATCGCTCCTCACCCGGCGTTGGGACTGCAGTTGAGTTGCCGTCCAGGTCAACGGAGCAGTCAACGGTCTGGCCGGTGCCGAAATACATCCGTCGCCCTCGGCTGTCGTAAGCTCTTGCCGGAGGGGACAGGTCTATGGTGAGGTCTGCGACTGGAGCATGCTGGCTGGGTATGGCGCCGCTGACGATCCCGTGCAGCCCCATGTCGGTGGCGAGGTTGCGGTCGGCATTCTCCAGCAGGGCAAAGCCGAGGTTAAGACAGCAACCGACCAAGGATAGATGAGCGGAGTATTTAATGAAACTTGCATTGTGTAATGTTAGTGGCTAACATGTGGGTGTGTGGTCATAATAGAGGCAGCGCTTGAAGACGCCCAAATTTAAAAGCCAAGAGCTGGCGAAGCTGGTGGGGGATGCGGTTGCGAGTGGCCGATACCGGATACTGCCGCATGCCCGTCAGCGTTGCTCGGAGCGTGATGTGTCGGTGCCCGATATAGAGAACGCCTTGGAGAAGGGGCACCATGTGCCTAGAAGGGACCGTTACAGCGAAGAGAGCCAAGACTGGAGCTATTGTTTCCAAGGAGCAGCAGTAGACGGTGAGGACCTCAGGGTTGTGGTTGCCTTTGATGAGTGGATGCTGGTGGTGACAGTGATTCGGCTTGCTGGAAGGGAGGATTGACTCATGGCTAATTTACTATTCATGGAATTGGGATTTCCCATCCTGCTGATTGATCCCCCCATGATCACCGTGCGTGGCCAGCAGGTGCCTGAAGTGAACATGCACGAACTGCAGGAACTTGTTTTTCACATGCTGATCGTAAAGCCCTCTCGCTTTACGGGGGCGGAGGTGCGGTTCATCCGCAAGTATCTGCGGTTGAGGCAGGCTGATCTGGCGCAGGTGCTGAATATGGCCAACCATTCGGTGGTGTCGCAGTGGGAATCCCGCGAGGATGAGCCTACCGGCATGGAGTACAACACGGAGGTGTTGTTGCGGGTCTGGATGGCTGCCAAGATCGGCGAGAATGATCAACTGGTGGAGTTGCTTGAAGCGCGCCTGAAGAACCTGGCCCCACGCTCAGCGCAGCCCATGGAAGTGCCGCTGTCAAAGGTGGCGTAGCATCGCTGGTAGAATGAAATGTTCGCTTCATAATGCAGTTACGAAATAAACGAACGCTTATTATGAGCCGGAGGCTAACATGCACGAAGCTTCAGGATCTGGGCATAAGGTTGTGGCAGTCCAAGATACCGAGAGTGAGAACCAGAAAGATGGTGAGGCATTCAGAGAGAAGGGTGAAGTCAAATCCAATCCACAGGTTCTTCTCTCAGCGAAGAAGTTGATGCGTCTGTATGATAGCCTATTCCGAAAGCTTGCCGAGTGGGGGGGATTGAAGCAACAATAGACCATCTTCACAAGGTCATAATCACCCACTGAGCGTGGAGCAATTGGCCAGCTCAGGAATCATGACAATCATTACTTCCATAAACCTGCTTTCTGGAGCTTCTCGGTAAAGGATGGCTTCTTCTCTTGTGTCTTCCGCAGGGCTTCGATGCGTAGGCTGAAATCACTGCCGCCCTTGCTGCGATCGGCGAGGTCCCGCAAGTCCACCAGGATCAGCACCGCCTCGTCGTATTTCTTCGGTTGCCTGGTCGCCACGAGGCTATCGACCTCGGTCCACAGTCTGGCCTCACTACCGACGAGGCTGTCGAGGTGCTCCTGCCGGGCGTACGCAGCCTCACGCTCTCGTTGGACCTTCTCCTTGGTGCGCCTCTCAGCCTCAATGCGCTTCCGCTTCGTTGCGTAGGTGGCGGCCGCCCTGAGAAGCTGCCCCACGGTTCTTCTTTCCGTTGCAGGGAGGGCGTTCCCGGTGCGCTCCTTCAGGAACCGCTGTAGCAGCTCGGCGATCTGGGCGTGGTCAGCGTTGACCATAAGGTTTGTGACGAGCTCATCCTTCTCCCCGGCAGGGAGCGTGGCGACCCAGGAGCGTACCTCATCTCGGTTGATGTTTGTATCTTCCTTTGGTGGGCTGGCTTGGGCGGCCACATGCAGAAGATCGCCATCAATACGCAGAAACTCAGCCATGCACTCCAGGGCGGTGCTGAGTTGCCTGAGACCAGGGGGTACCGGAGGCTCCACCTCGTCATCGTCGAGGTCGCCGGACTGCGCACGTAGGAGCCAGCCGAGCGGTAGAGCGCTCGCAGGTCACCATGTGCCAGTTCAGTACGCACCGATATTAGTGAGGAGAGGAGACCCTCATCTTCCCACCAGTCCCCGCTTTCCTCGTCTTCTGATACGAAGGAGAGGATGACTTTCCCCGCCTTTTCACGGACGGAGGCGCTGTTGCTCCCGCAGTAGCATTTCGCTGTCTTGGAATCAGCAGCTTGGATGGCAGGCGCAGCTTCAAGATGTGAGTGCTCCAGTTGGCCAGATAGAGAAAGGCATCAAAGTACTTTTCCATCCACCGGTCCTCGTTGCCTTTGAAGTTGCCCCAGGTGTACTCATTGACGAAGCTCGTCGGGGTGATTCGTGCCCCTGCCGAACAGGAGCGCAGTTCGCTCATCTCTTTAGCCGTGAGTGGCTGGTCGATTGTCTGGAACTCATAGTACTGGTATTCGCTCATGACCTTGTCCCTTTATGGCTCCGACTTGCTTGCCGGTCTAGCGACCGGTTAGAGCCTTGCGCTGCTCTGGTGTCGCGGCTTTGCGGGCCACAGTGAGCATTTTGGCACGGCCGTGGGTGTAGTGGTGCTTGAGGAGAGTGGTGATTTGTTCGGCATACTCCTCAGGAGTAGCCGTGGCTGACAGGGCCTGGAACCAGGACGGCAAGACATGCTGCCAGTCGACGCCAACCTGCCACGCCCCTCCCTCGTCGGCGAAGAAGATTACATCGTCGTTGCACTCATCGATGTAGTCGAGCATCCTAAAGAGGATGTCGAAGGACTCCCTCACCTCGGCAGGACCCGTCTTCTTCTGCTCTGCCACGCAGCGGTCCAGGAGCCGATTGTAAGCGGCGATCCACGCGGTTGTGCCAGCGGACTGCTCCGTGAAATTGCTGGAGTTGACCATGAATGCTTCGTAGTACTCACCAGCCCGACTCGCCTTGTCGAAGGCCTTCACCGCCTCGATCAGGCTCGTCTCAGATTGGTTGTCGTTGTCGGGAAGCAACCGCTCCGGGTTGATGTACTTCGTAGCGAGTTTGTAGAGTTTGGCTGGAGGCAAGAGGTCAATGGCATCATCCAGCATGTAGAAGATGTATTCATGTCCGAGGGCTCGGAGGGCTGCCCGCAGCTTATCTCGGTCGATGGCGGTTGATGGGCGTGGCATGGCTACTTTCCTCCTTGTGTCCAGCGTCTATAGGCTGCAATCCAGTCTGAACCTACGGGAGGGGGTGCGGGTAAGGGAAGATTGAGAAGCGGAACATTCAGCAAACACTTGTCCTGAGTACAGACCGCAATGATCTGCTCGTCATCGGTCATATCCAGACGCTTGACTGTGACCTCCATGCCTAGCAACTCAGTCTTGAAGGGAGTCGCCAGGTTGTCTTCGAGCATGGTGTAGAAGCCAACGGTCTGCTCCGCCTTGCCGTAGGCATCCATGGTCGCTTCCTCAATTATCGCGTCGAGCTTGGCCTCGTATAGGCCAGTGTCCTGATATGTATGCGGTGCCTTTTTCCTGCTGTCGGTCATGCTATTCCTCTCCAAGATCGAGCAGTACTTGATGGTCGTACTCGATGATAGTTTCGTCCTTGTTCTCTCGCAGACAGAGTGGGGTGTTGTTATTGGTATAACCGATCGTCTTGTAGCCACGCATGCGTTTCTCGAACATCTTCATCAACACTGGCACCGCATGGTCCACATAATCGTATATTCGGACCTCGGTCTTGCCCGGGTGGAGGCGGTGCAGGCGGCCGGTGTACTGGACTAGAGTGCCCTTCCAGGAAACCGGAAGCGCCAGGAAAAGCGTGTCGAGGCGGGCGTCATCAAAGCCCTCGCCGATGTACCGGCCGGTAGCGATAAGCAGCCGTTCATCTCCGGCCGGAATGGCAGCGAGCCTGGCCATAGCCTCACGCCGTTCTTTGGGCTTCATGCCGCCGTGAAGAACGACCAAGTGGCGGGTAAAGCCCTGCAGGCGCTGGGCGAAGTGCTCAAGGTGGTCGCGACGTTCTGTGAGCAATATCGGGGAGCGCTTCTCCTCAAGTGCACACACGACATCGTCGAAGATTATGTCATTGCGGCGCTGGTCGGCGGCTAGTGCTGCGTACAGTTCCTGGATCCCAGCTCCTTCGGGTAAGCCGTTTGATGAAAACGCAGTTTCCCGTACAAGGAGTTTGCGAGTAAAGGGGCACTGGGCCTTCTGACTCTTGGCAGTGACGACAAACCGCACTGGGCCCATTTGCATGTTGAGAATGGGGTGGAGCCCATCCCTACGTTGTGGTGTGGCGGTCAGGCCAGCGACATATCTGGCCCTCACTTCGGCGAGCACCTTCTCGAAGCTCATGGCAGGGCAGTGATGCGATTCGTCCTGGATGACTTGCCCGTAGCCTGCAACGAGATTGGAGACTGAGCCCTTACTGACTAAGCTCTGCACCATCGCCACATCGAGACGGCCATTGGGTTTGGCCTTGCCCGCTCCTATCTGGCCGATGTCTTTGGGCTCTAGCCCGAGAAAGAGGGCGAGTTGCCCAATCCACTGGTCGAGTAGCGGTTTGCGATGAACCAGGATGAGGGTGCTTGTTTTCCGAGCAGCGACCAGATAGGTGCCAACCACTGTCTTGCCTATCCCCGGCGGCGCGACGAATACTCCGGTATCGTGTGCAAGGAGCGCCTTGATGGCC
>CAYYWI010000085.1:0-4552 GCA_964475375.1 uncultured Dehalococcoidia bacterium | reverse complement strand
CTATGCCGAGGAAATTCAGACAGCCTTTTACGGGGAGCGCCTTGATGGCCTGCTCCTGAAGCGGCGTCAGCTTGCCCTTGAAGGTGAAGTCTACAGGTGAGCCATGGTCGCGCTCGTCGACGACCTCGAGCCTGGTGCCGTATTCCTTAAGCATCTCCTCGGCTTCGGGTTGGCATCCGCGTGGTAGGGCGATGTGCTCGTGCAGGTCCTCGGCACAGGCGATCACCCTTGGTGTTAGCGCTGTCGAGAGCCTCATGCGTTGTTTCTTGTAAAACTCGGGATTTTGGAATGCGGCCAATCGCATGAGTTGGTTGAGCAGGGCCGATGGTAGCCCTGCCTTCTCGATGAAGAGCCGCTGAGCGATGACGGCCTTTACAACCGGCGGTAGTGGCTTGGTGAGAACCGCTTTCTGATGATGGCCTGAGGCTGGAGGGCGCTTCCAAGGTATGCGGTCACCGTCGCCTTCTTCGCCAGTGTCACCCATACGCACACCGATTACTTGTCCTCGACGGCTGGCAATGTCTGCGAGTGCATATACTGAATCGGGGTTAAGCCGTTTTATACCAGCGAGAAAGGCCCACTGGTCGGGCCATGGATTGAATGCGTGGTCCAGGAAGACGGAGTTGCCAGCGTTGCGTGCTGCACGCTGGAGCGGCAATGCAATCAGGTTACCGAAGCCGCCTTTGGGCATTGTGTCCTGGTTGGGGAAGAGCCGGTCATAGGACTCCATCGCTAGTTGGTGGCGGCGGGCCATGGTCTCGGTGATGAGGTAACAGCCAAACTTGCGTGCCGTTGCTGCTGGTAGGGGAGTTGAGAAGAAAAACCAAGCGTGAGCGCCGTTGCCTGAGCGAGAGCGCTCGATGGCTACCGGCACACTGTGGTGGCTGCAGGTGTCGACAAATGCCCTGATATCCTCCAGCCAGTTTCTCTTATCGAAGTCGGCGGCGAGGAACCAGCATGTCTCATCGGCCAGGAGCGGGTAGACACCCATGACTTGGTCGCCCCTCAGGTGCTTGGCTAGTTCTTCGTTGGACACCGGGATGAAGGACTGGTTGGGGCACTCGCCGCAGGTAGCGCGTCGGTTGGCGCCTGAGCCTTTCTTCTTTTCGCAAAGCCCCCACTTCCAGTCATTGTTGCAAGCTGGGGAGTAGCCTGCCTTGCCATTTATATTGTTCTCCCATCGGAGTGGAAACATATCCTCCCGACCACGAAATAATGAACGGAAGAGTTCGACTTTGGCGGCGTTGGTCGTAGGCACAATGACGGTTTCATCGATGGGTTTGGGCTGACTCAGGCTCTGCTCAGTGCATAGCGCCGCAAGTTGCTCGTGAAGAGCGGCGAGTCGGGCAGTGGCTGCATCGACCTCGGATTTCAGGTTGACGAGCCGGGACTCCTCGCTGGCGATTTGAGCTAGCAGGTCGTGGTGTCTGTGTTGGGTCATCAAGTAGGCCATTCGCCGATAATTGTGTAGTGTCGTCCTCTCGGTTCGATGGCGGATTCAGAGGTCATGATGTCCTCATACATACGGTCAATGGCGCCATGGGTGTGGCCAGCGGCACAGCTGTTCATGGCTTCCAGGCTCCGAGCAGCCGCTGCGCCAAGGACTCGCAGGAGAGTGCGATAGCATCCTCATCTTCGAGACCAACGCTCGCACGCACTGTCATCTGTGCCCCTGCTGCAGTGCGATCAGCAAAGAGGTTCTCGAGAAAGTCACGCGCTTCCCGAGTAGTATTTCCTGATACAGCATGTTTTGCCAGCGCTGTTAGCCTGCTGGCGAGGTGATTCATGTCGGCAAACCGGAGCAGACGCAGAACATCAAGCCCATCCTTGTCTTGCCGGCGGTCGACGCTCCAGTGGCGCTCAGCGATCTTGTGCAGCTTTGCGATAAGGAGTGCGGGCACGCCCGCAACTGCGATGTCGAAGGAACGCCCATCAGCGGGATCAAACGCTGCAATGCTGTGAAGTGCATGATCAACAACAGCGGCCTCAAGCCCAGTAGCCTTCCGGGCGACCTCCGTGCCGTGTGCGCCTAACCTTGCACCTCGTCTCCCGGATCCCCCCAAGGAGGCTGGTACCAACAGGTCGATCTGCACTTTATCCATCGACCATGTGCCTGGCCGTACTGCCAACTCGAAGCCGGCGGCCTGAAGTATCCCTGCGAGGGCTGGCTCATCATCAAGCACACTTGGAACGATCGCCAAGTCGCCATCGGTGGTGTAAGGAGAGACTGCCAGATCTCCTTCCCCTGCATGCAGATATATCGCTTGCGCTCCGACAAGCACCACCGCCTTCCGGTGTGTGCCTAGCGCCTGCAGAGCGTCCAGGAGGACCTTGCGAGCGGCTACATATTCGGGATCAGGGCTTCCTGCGCCACGAAGTTTCATTCTTTATCATCCATTCAATCAATGAATCGGCCTCTTGGGGACCACGCCCGGGGCTGGTCATCAGATCTGCGACGACTTGGCTTGCGGCAGCGGAGATGAGGGATACACTCGGAGAGGTTCCCAACTTCACTGTCTGTGTCCTCTCGAATACGACCGCATCGAAAGGCTCAATGAGCCATACATTCGAGCCAGCATCAGTGGGCACGAGTTCGAGCGCCTCTGCCGCCTGTTCGGCGTTCTCTACATAAATCATTGCCAGCCGTGCGGGGGCAATGCTCATGGGGACGGCCATTGAGCCTGTCACTGCATAGGGGCTGAAATTGGAGAGTTTGGCTGCCAGAGCACTGAGTCCTCGGGGCTCCAGGTATGAATGAACAGTGTTTGACCCGGTGATAGAGTAGTCGACCACCCAGCGTTGGATGAGCGCTCGCCAGTCGACGGCGGTGATCACCTTCTTCTCATCCCTGGTTATGAGTGCCTCCTCATCAAGGAATGTCACTACCCGGGACACCGTGCCGAGAGGCGTTTCTGATTTATCTGCAAGCATCCGGACCCCGTAGGGCGGGAGGAGATCGCAGAGCGCACGGACTACCCTAGCTGCTGCCGGTCCTTTCAGGCTACGAAGCGGGCGGGGCTGGCGGTATGGATCGCGACTTGCGCCTTGGCTCTCAATATAAACTGCGGGTTCTGCTAGGACCAACCGTAGATTTCCAGTTCCGTCGGCGTAGCATGCATTCATCGCAGTGAGAAGTTCAACTGTCCTGGGGCTCAGGAATGGGGCGATGAGGATGCGCATGTGGTCGCCATTTCCCACAGCCATTAAATATGGGACATCTTTGGGTAGGACTTGTTGGCGTGAGATGATGGTGAGGTGCACACACTGGCCATTGGGGGCGCAAAGATAGAGCAGCTCACCAACGCCACTGGGTTGAACCCGCAACTCAACCATCCAGCCTGGGGGCAGGCGACGACGAATGGCTTCTACGGTGATCCGACTAAGGCTTGTTCCGTTATTTTGCTTGTTCCTCATGATGCGGAACATAGCAATAGTGGGAACAATGAGCAAGTACTTTTACAAGGTCGTAGAAGTGATTACTTGCTATTGGATCGTGCTGCGGTCGACGAGAATGCAGAGTTTATAGAGTGTCCCCTGAATCAGTTTTGCCGTATCCACCCACCTTTGGAGTGCTGCTTGGTCTGAGAATACCAGATTGCCAACGGGGGCATGCTGCCATTCTCCTCTCTCCTTCCATGGGTATTCACTGTTAAATCCACCGGGGCTCTGTTTGCGGCCTCCGGGCGTCATATCCAGAAGTTGACGGACTGTTTGCCTAGTCAGAGGAACGAAGAGTCTGGATAGTTGTGTTAGATGTCCTGGATAACGCAGTAGCTTTCCACTTCGGTCGAGTAGAATGGTGAGATACTTGTCAGGGCGGTGGTCCATCGCCGGTGATTCGCCATTGAGCAGCATGTACCCTTTGATGCTCTTCTCGACGGATTGGGCGCATAATGCTGCAACATGGCATCCGACGTCATGTTGCAGCATTGGCTTAGGTTTGGTGATTATTGCCTCAGCGGTACGGACATCACTGCCAGCCTGCAGGAACCACAATCTGGATTGTTGTACTGCCTGCATGTTCACAATCCAAGTGACTTCTTGAGCTCTACCGCTTCCTTGCTTCCATCATCATAGAGCGACTCACCATTTCGCACCTCATCGAATAGTTTGTCGCCTCGCTTCAGGTTGGAGCGGAATTGACCGGGGCTGGCGAGAACCAGACGGAGCTTTCCGGGAATCCGTAGTTGTGCGCTGGGTTCGAATTCTGTAACTAGCAATTCATCGTCGTCATCACCAGGGAAGTCACGTAAGACTTCCAGCAGGTGGATGTCGAAGTCGTCTATGTTAAAGCGAACTGCCAAGATAAGGGGTTCATCCTGTCGGGTCTTGTGGGCGTTTACTAATTCACGGGCAGCCCTATCATTTAGCTCCCGTAATCGTTCATCTTTAGTCATTAATGTTCCCTCATGGTGCTGACAGAAGGACTCATCCTAGTCTGTCTGTCTAAGATATCCCTGCTGTGATGGAGTGTCAACGGCCGTCAACGAGTAGGTATCTGGGGTTCTCTACCATTGCTCACATCACCCAGGCGGCGGCCAGATGGCGCATG
>CAYYWI010000084.1:0-9652 GCA_964475375.1 uncultured Dehalococcoidia bacterium | reverse complement strand
ATTGCCATCAGCACCACGAAGGATGAAAATGGTCTATTTTCAAAGCAATGACAGGATACAGGGCAGATGAAGATTCTGGGATTCGATACTGCAGCCATGACCAACACTATCGGCCTCATCGATGGCGACCGCATGCTGGCCGATTTCGCCTGGGAGGCCAGGGACAACTCCCTTCAGAACATACTCCTCAACATCGATCTGGTATTGAAGCGCGGCGGTGTTGCACTGGAAGACATCGATGGGCTGGTAGTAGGCATCGGCCCCGGTTCGTGGACGGGCGTGAAGATCGGCGTGACGGTGGCCAAGACCCTGGCGTATGTCACCAGCAAACCCGTTTGCGGAGTGACCTCGTTCGAAGCACTGGCCTATCAGAGCAGAAACACTTCCGTCCGGCTCTGCCCGCTGGTCGACGCCGGCAGAGAGAACGTCTACGCCGCTTTCTATCATCCGCGCGGTGGGAACCTGATCAAAGAGGGCGACTTCTACGTGGGTGATATCAAAGGTCTCGCAACCAGAATCGGCGAGCCAACGCTTTTCCTGGGCAAGCCCGCCCATCTCTACCGCCGAACCTTGGCCAAAGAACTGGGGGCTCTTGCCAGCTTCGGCAGCCCGTCCGATTCCCCCAGCGGTTGTGCCTTCGCCTGGCTGGCACTGCCTCGCTTTCAGGAAGGGAGCACGGACGATCCTCTGTCGCTGGCACCGCTTTATTTGAAGGAATCGCTGGCACAGGCACTTCTGCTGAAGCGCCGGCAAGAGGCATCAGGAAGGCTAGAGTCATGAGCTCAGTAGGGAGAAGGGATACTTGATCAAAGCACTCGCCGGCCGCTGTCAGGTACGAGGTAACCGAGTACGCCTGGATTCCCGCTTGCGCGGGAATGACAGGTGCAGCAGGATGCTGCCGGGGTTTGGGGTGTCCCAATTATTACCTTCCAAATCCGAAATTCGAAATCCTAAAGAAGGTGCAGGAGAAGCCTCCTGCCGGGGGTTTGGGGGTGTCCCCCAAATTCCTTTTTCTTCCCCCAAGAGTGTGGGGTGGGGGTTGAAGGAAAGCATATGTTGATTCTGGGCATTGAGACCTCCTGCGACGAGACCGCTGCGGCGCTCGTCGAGGATGGCAAAATCCTCTCCAACGTCATTTCTTCCCAGATCGATATCCACGCCAGCTTCGGCGGAGTGGTTCCCGAGGTCGCTTCCCGCAAGCACGTGGAAGCCATCGGCTACGTCATCAAGGAGGCCTTCGATTCCGCTCACAGAAAGCCACGAGATATTGAGGGCATTGCCGTATCGTCAAAATACGGCCTGATCGGCTCCCTCATCGTCGGCGTCTCCGCCGCCAAGTCTCTGGCCTACGCTCTGAAAGTGCCGCTGGTGGGCACGCACCACATCGAAGGGCACATCTTCGCCCCCATCCTCAGCCACCCCGAGATGCCGCTGCCCCATATCTGCCTGACCGTCTCCGGCGGGCACACCATGCTTGTTTATGTCAAGGGCCTGTGCCAATATGAAGTCATGGGCAACACGCTGGACGACGCTGCCGGAGAAGCCTTCGATAAGATTGCCAAGTTCCTGGACATCGGCTTCCCGGGCGGGCCGGCCATCGACCGTCTCTCAGATCAGGGGGACAAAGCGGCTTTCGCTCTGCCCAGGCCGCTGGTGCGCAGCCGGTCCTTTGACTTCAGCTTCAGCGGACTCAAAACGGCTGTGGTCAACATGTTCAAAGGGAAAGAGAGGAAATCCATACCTCTGCCGGATGTCGCCGCCAGCTTCCAGGAAGCGGTCATCGACGTATTGGTGGCGAAGACTGTGCAGGCTGCGGAGCGCAAAGAAACATCGATCATCAGCGTCACCGGAGGGGTCTCTTCCAACCGAAGGCTGAGAGAAGCCTTTCAGGATGCCAGCACCAATCATGGCCTACAGGTCTTCTTCCCGCTCCCCGACCTGCGTACGGATAACGCTGCCATGGTCGCCGCTGCCGGTGCCGCCAGGTTGGGGTATGGAGAAGTAGCGGGACTCGATCTCAACGCCGTGCCCAGCGCCCCGCTGGAGAGCGCCGGATGAGCCCTCACACGTTCGTGATAAAGGTCAGTTCCAAGGCACCTCAGAAGAAGCTTATCCTGACTGCGGCCGAGGTGTTGAGAAGAGGCGGTCTGGTAGCCTTTCCCACCGAGACCGTCTATGGTCTGGGCGCTGACGCCCTGAATGCCGATGCGGTCAAACAGATATTTGTGGCCAAGGGCAGGCCGTTGGACAACCCTATAATCGTCCACATCGCTTCTGCATCGGATCTGAACACTTTGACCGATCATGTTCCCGGGGAAGCCCAAGAACTCATGGACAGGTTCTGGCCAGGGCCGCTGACGCTGATTTTCCCCAAGTCTTCCAAGGTACCGGATGCCGTCACCGGCGGCATGGCTACGGTGGCAGTCAGAATGCCGCAGAACAAGATAGCTTTGGCACTGATAAAGGCACTCGGCCACCCCATCGCCGCTCCCAGCGCCAATCTCTCCGGACGACCCAGCGGCACCGCCGCCGGACACGTTCTCCAGGACTTCGCGGGGAAGATCGAGATGATCATCGATGGCGGTCCAGTGACGGTCGGCGTGGAGTCAACCGTGCTTGACCTCTCCAGGAAACCGCCGACTATATTGAGGCCGGGAGCAGTCACCCAGGAGGACCTGACGCCGATCCTGGGCCGGGTGGTCATGGGAACAACCGCCGAGATGAAGAAGCGTTCACCCGGCACACGCTACCGCCACTACAGCCCCAAGGCCCAAGTCACTTTGGTGGAGCCGGGTGACGAGGAGTCCATGGCCAGATTGGCAGAGCAGTATGCCGCAGGCGGTAAGAAGGTAGCAGTGGTAGCTCGTCAATTCGCTTCAAGAGGGAAGACAGGCCCCATCGTGAGAATCATGCCGCAGGACCTCGGGGAGTATGCTAGGCAGATTTTCGCCGTCCTGCGCGAACTGGATGAGCAGGCTGTCGACGAGATAATCATCGAGAAGACCGAGGAGAAGGGCATCGGGGTGGCCATTATGGATCGGCTGAAGAGGGCGGCTGCACGGTGATGGTCTGGCCTAAGACGCAGGGCACGGCACGCCGTGCCCGTACTTGTGGTATGCAGGGGACGAAGCCCCTGCCGAGAGGACAGTGTCCCTCGTTTCGAACCGGTGTCATTGCGAGGAGTGAAGCGACGAAGCAATCTCAGTGCAGTGTGATGGAGCCAGACAAGCGCACAGATTGCCGCGCCTTCTCTTCGCTGTGCTCAGAGAATGGCTCGCAATGACAGGTCGAGAGTCTCGGATTTCCGCCTGCACCAGGAACGGCTATGGAGGTGCATGAACTCAAGAACTGGGAGTGCGGACCACATTCGTACTACACGCAAGCTCTGCTTCGCCCGTGCCCCATCTCAGGGCGTGCAGAGTGGCTTGGGTTTGGGTTGATAATGAGACTCCAGGACGCCAAGTTGCGCGGGCCACGACGGAGCGTGGCCCTCCGATGGAATGACAGAATAGGCATAATCAGATGACGACTCATGCCACAAACCGTTCCCGCGACGTGATCGTTGTCGGGGCAGGACCTGCCGGAGCCACGCTGGCCTATGACCTTTCCCGCAGCGGCGTAGACGTTCTGGTACTGGAGAGAGAGAGGCTGCCCCGATACAAGGCCTGTGCCGGCGGCATCACGGTCAAGACAGCCAGTCTGCTCGGCATTGACTTCAGCTCGGTGACCAGAGATGTGGTGCGCGGGGCACGGATCGTCTATAACAGCAGGCACTCATTCACCAAATCATACAGCCAGCCCCTCATCTACATGGTGATGCGCGACGAGTTCGATCACCTGCTCATGCAAAGGGCGCAAGAAGCGGGCGCTGCACTGGTTGACAACGATAAGGTGTTGCAGGTTGAGATCACCGAACAAGCAGTCAAGGTAGTGACCGCGAAGGGTGCCTACACCGCACAGGTGGTGGTCGGGGCGGATGGCGCCCGCAGTGTTGTAGCCGCAAATACCGGGCTGATGCGGCAGATCGACTTGGGCATCGGCATGGAGGCCGAGATTTCAGTTCCCGATAAAAGGTTGGTACAATGGGAAAATCTGATGGGGCTGGACATCGGACATGTGCGCGGCGGTTACGGCTGGGTTTTTCCCAAAGGTGACCACCTTTCGGTCGGTGCAGGAATCCAGTTGCGCCAAGCCAGGCGGTTGAAGTCCGGCTACCAAGCAGTGTTGAAATCACACGGTCTTATGAACTGTTCAGCAACCAGGATCAGAAGCCATTGGCTGCCCGTGCGCAGGAAAGGAATGGCCATACACTCCGGCAGATGTCTCCTGCTGGGAGACGCGGCAGGGCTGGTTGATCCGGTCACCGGAGAGGGCATCCACAACGCCGTCAGAAGCGCCCGGATAGCGGCGCCGGTCATCGAAAGCTACTTGAAGGGAAGCAGCGCGAACCTCCAGGAATACGAGACTGCCGTGGACAAGCAGATCATGCCGGAACTGAAGGCCGCCCGAGCGCTGGCCCGAGGGTTTGCCTGGTTCCCCGGTCTGGTCTTCAACGCCGTCGGAAGCAGCGATCGACTGTGGAACGCCTGCTGCCGGCTGCTGCGAGGCGAGGATACCTATATCACGCTCAAGAGAAGACTGGGGCCGGCCCAAGCCATTTTCGACCTGATGAGTGTTTGAGCGAGGGGGTGGGATATGACAAGTTCCAAGAGCGCCATGCCTATGGTGGGGGTGATCATGGGCAGCAAGTCCGATGAGCCGCTGATGCAGCCGGCTCTGGACATGCTTCAGGAGTTGGGAATTCCGTTCGAGGTCCGGGTGATGTCGGCCCACCGCACGCCGGAGAAGACCCGCGAGTACTCCATGAAGGCGCAGGAGCGCGGGATCGAGGTCCTTATTGCCGGGGCTGGAGCCGCCGCCCACCTCCCCGGAGTGCTGGCCAGTTGGACGATGGTTCCCGTTATCGGTGTTCCGCTGCCCACCAGCGACCTTAAGGGGATGGACAGCCTGCTGGCCATGGTGCAGATGCCCGGCGGAGTGCCGGTGGCGGTGGTAGCCATCGGCTCGGCAGGAGCTAAGAATGCTGCGCTGCTGGCGGCCCAGATGCTGGGCATCAAGCACGCTGAGATAAAGGAAGCGTATGCCAAGTACAGGCAGAATCTGGCAAAGTAGGTAGTAATGGTTACTTCCGGAAATCGGCGATACGGAAATCCCATCATCGTCCATCATGATGGATCGCAAACACAGCCAAAGCGCATCCCCTTCACCAAGCGGTCACTGCAGGAAGGGTGGCTTCAAGAACTCATCCGAAAGAACCCCGAAGTGCTGCCGGTTGCTGAAATAGAGCCCGCCTTCGCTCCGCCGGTGTCCGTCGGGATTGAAGTCGAAACATCCGTGGGGCCAATTGATAACATGTTCCTCAGTCCACAGGGCTACTTAACCATAGTCGAGACCAAACTCTGGCGCAACCCGGAAGCCCGCAGGCAGGTCGTGGGACAGATAATTGACTACGCCAAGGAGGTCAGTCGTTGGACTTTTGACGAGTTAGAGGGCAGGGTTCGGAAGTATAATCAGCAGTACCGAGGCTCCGACATGGGGCTAGTCGACACGTTAAGGCAGTCTGACTATGTAGACGAGACTGAGCAGCAATTCATCATAGACGCTGTCAGTCGGAATCTAAGACAGGGAAGATTCCTGCTTCTGATCGTTGGTGACGGCATTCGTGAAAGCGTAGAGGAGATGGTCGATTTTCTTCAGCAGAACCCACAACTACTCTTCACGCTGGCACTCGTGGAACTCCAGGTACATGAACTGAACGTCGACAACACACGCTCATTCTTGATCGTGCCGCAGATAGTAGCCAGGACAAGAGAGGTCACTCGTGCAGTCGTTAGAATCGAAGGCAAAGACATCGACTCCATCCATGTAGGGATCGATACTGATCTCAGGACAAACGATCGAAAACCACGAGCAAGAGCTACGCTCAGTGCTGAGGACTTCTTTGATTCGCTTCGGCAGTACGCAGGTAAGGACGATATAGAGTTTGCCAAGCGGATTCTCGATGATATGGATAAGCATCCATACTTGATCGACTGGAAGAGTGCCAGCTTCGTGGTCAAATTGCCCGATCCAGGGGGAAGCGGTCAGAACCTGACGTTGTTGGTAGTCACCAACAAGGGAAATGCTTACGTGGGATGGCTCCCTGACCAATTGCAATCCCTTAATCTGCCGCCCGAGATTGGGCGAGATTTCATCAGAGAGTCTTCGCGTCTATTCCGAGATTGCGACGTTTACAGGTCTCTCACCTGTTGGACAAGAGCAGTATCCTTGGCTGAGCTTCGCGAGAAGTACAAAGAGTTCACCTCCATACTCCAGCGGTCTGTGGATAGAATAATACATGCGTCAAACCAGGCAAAGAATGAGCATAATTCATAAGGGTAGGTAAGAGATGATTGAGCGATATTCCAGGCCCGCCATGAAAAAAGTCTGGTCGGACGAGGGCAAGTTCGACAAGTGGCTCAAGGTGGAGCTGGCGGTATGCGAAGCCTGGGCCGAGTTGGGCAGCATCCCCAAAGAAGACTTGGACAAATTAAGACATGCCAAGTTCAACCACGAGCGCTATCAGGAAATACTCAAGATAACCCACCACGACGTGACCGCCTTCGTCAACACGGTGGCCGAGAGCCTGGGACCGGAGAGCCGCTTCATCCACCTCGGCCTCACCTCCTCCGACATCATGGACACCGCCCTCAGTCTCCAGTTGCTGGAAGCCTCGGATATCCTGGGCCATGACATCGCCGAACTGCTCTCCGTCTTGCGCAGGAGAGCCGTCGAGCACAAGCACACCATCATGATGGGGCGCACCCACGGCGTCCACGCCGAACCCATCACCTTCGGCCTGAAACTTTCCATCTGGGTCAAGGAGATGGAAAGGAACGCCCAGCGTCTGGCCGAGGCTAGAAGAGCAATCGGCGTCGGCAAGATTTCGGGCGCGGTCGGCACCTATGCCACCGTACGGCCGGAGATCGAGGAGATAGCCTGCGCCAAACTCGGTCTGGCTGCGGCCCCCGTCTCCAGCCAGATCATACAGCGGGACCGCCACGCTCAGTTCGTCACCACCCTGGCCATCATCGCCAGCTCTCTGGAGAAGTTTGCTACTGAGATAAGGGCGTTGCAGAAAACGGAGGTTCTGGAAGCGGAGGAGCCATTCGAACCCGGCCAGACCGGCAGCTCTGCCATGCCTCACAAGCGCAACCCGGAGCTGTGCGAGCGCGTCTGCGGACTGGCCAGACTCATTCGCGGCCACGCCGTGACCTCCATGGAGAACATCGCCCTCTGGCACGAGCGAGACATCAGCCATTCTTCCACCGAGCGCATCATCCTGCCCGATTCCTGTCTGGCGCTGGACTACACGCTCAGCCTGTTCACCTACGTGATGAACGGGCTGCAGGTCTACCCGCAGCACATGAAGGAGAACATCGAGATTACCAAGGGACTCATCTTCTCGCAGCGGGTGCTGCTGGCCTTGATCGACAAGGGATTGACCCGCCAGCAGGCATATCAACTGGTGCAGCGTAACGCCATGAAGGCCTGGAAGGAGCGTGTCGCCTTCCTTGATCTCCTGAAGGCGGACAAAGAGGTCATCGCCCAGTTGCCGTCGGCCGAACTGGAATCTCTCTTCGATTACCAGTACTACTTGAGGCACGTTGACCGGGTTTTCCAGCGGCTGGGATTATGAAAGGGGATATGAGTTGAGTTCGATCGCCTTGAGAGGGTTGATGTCAAGATTGGTGTCGAACGCCTTTCTTCGTGTGTATCATGGCAGCGGGGTCTGGCTCAACAACACCTACTACCTAGGCGTCCCAGTGCTGAAATGTCCCACTGATCTCTGGGTCTATCAAGAAATCATTTTCAGTCTGAAGCCTGACCTTATCATCGAATGTGGCACTGCTTCTGGCGGGAGTGCTTTGTTCATGGCATCTCTTCTGGATATCATAGGCAAGGGAGAGGTAGTGACGATAGATATCGAAGACTCCAAAGGCAAGCCTAGACATCCGAGAATAAGATACATCGTTGGGTCCTCTACTTCGGAGCAGATTGTAGGGCAGATTAAGCCAAACGGCAAGGTCATGGTAATCCTGGACTCAGATCACCACAAGTCCCACGTGCTCAATGAACTGCGCCTCTACAGCGGCTTTGTGACCAAAGGCAGCTATTTGATAGTGGAGGATACTTCCATCGGCCATCCACTAATGAAACGCTACGGAGCTGGACCTATGGAAGCCGTCTCAGAGTTCCTCAAAGAGAACAGGGGTTTCACCATAGACCGGAGCCGCGAGAAGTTTCTATTGTCCTTCAATCCGCGTGGATACCTCTTGAAGGTATAACATGGCAACGCAATTGCGCCGAGGAGTCTTTAGAAATGCCTGAACTGCCGGAAGTAGAGACCATAAAGAACGAGCTGGTCCCCGAGGTAGTCGGCCGCCGATTCACCAAGGTCACTCTGCTCTGGGAAGGCCAGGTGCGTCAACCCTCAGCTCAAGAGTTTCGCCGCGACCTGGCCGGTCAGGTGGTCAAGGGCATCCGCCGCCGGGGGAAGTACCTGATCTTCGATCTCTCCGGCAAACAGAAGCTGATCCTGCATCTCAAGATGACCGGCTGCCTGCTGATCAAGCCTTCATATGCCGAGCCAGGGCCACACACCCGGGCCATCCTGCACCTGGACAACTCCACCAGCATCCACTTCCTGGACCAGCGCAAGTTCGGGGCGATGTGGCTGGTGCAAGATGAGAACGAAGTCATCGGCGGCTTGGGGCCGGAACCCCTCGAACACAGCTTCACCTTGAAGGAACTGAGGGAGATTCTCAGCCGGCACGATATCCCCATCAAGCCGCTGCTCTGCGATCAAACGATCATTGCCGGAATCGGCAACATGTATGCCGACGAAGCCCTGTTCGAAGCCCGCATTCATCCGGAGAAGAAGGCGAGAAGCTTGACCGCGAAGGAGTCAGAGCGATTGTACAGCGCCATCTGCCACGTACTGATAGATGCGATTGCCCGCTGCGGAGCCAGCGTCAACACCTATCAACAGCCGGACGGCGAGCCGGGGTTCGCCCACCTCTTTTTCCAGGTGGCACACCGCCGCGGTGAGCGATGCTATCGCTGCAACACGCCGATTGAGCGGATCGTTCTCCGAAGTCGGGGCACTTATTTCTGCCCAAGGTGCCAGCCCGCCTGACCGCTCAGCACCTATTCCTCGAACTCGACGATGGTGACACCGTCGCCGCCTTCCCATGGCATGCCCGTCCGGAAGGATTTGACTATCTCCTGCTTCGGCAGCCATGCCCGCACACTGGCTCTCAACGTCCCGGTGCCTTTCCCGTGATTCACCCGAACCGCCTTGATGCCGGTGCAGTAGGTCTCGTAAAGAAACTGCTCGAGCCTGGGGATCGCCTCGTCAACGGTCAGGCGGTGCAGATCCAACTCCGGATAGGGCGGCGATGTCGGACTCACGATATCTCCTGTCTGCTCAGCGCGTGATGTTCGAAAACGTATCCATTCTACGAGCCGCCATTGAAGCCGTCAAAGTAGCCGCCTGCGTGTCAACTCATTTAAGAAGGTAACCCAACGGTGGCCTTTTGAATCATGAAAG
>CAYYWI010000083.1:0-9952 GCA_964475375.1 uncultured Dehalococcoidia bacterium | reverse complement strand
GCTACCTCCAGCTCTTGCTGATTGGCTGTCTGCTCCGGTGGCAGGATTTCGGCAATGGGGCGCACTTCGCTTTTGTAATAGAGAGTATGCAATGTCACTGTGCTATCCTTCGGTCGCAGGCAGCAAAGGTACTCTCGCCTCTGAAAGGTGACCCTGGCCAAGCCGACGGTCTGGGTCTTCAGCAGGGCGTCTCTGAAGAGGCAGAATGGCTTGACTCCGATGTCTTCAGGCTGGAGATAGTGGCCGGCGTAGTAGTAGATGGGGTCGATCTCCTTCAGCTTGACGAAACCGAAGATGTCGATGGTATGGGTTGACTTGACGGCCACCTTCTTGAAGTCGGCCTCGTCCAGAACCACATACTGGTCCTTTGCATATTCGAACCCCTTATCCATGTCTTTCAGCCCGATGTATTCGTCATCTGTCGGGCAATACCAGACCTGCTTCGGCCTGGTGAGACACTTCTTGTGTAGATAGTGGAAGCCCGGTGTTCTGTGCTCAGTAGCCACATACACTCTCACCGGGATGGCTACCATTCCGAAGCTTATTGCCCCTCTCCAGAAAGCCTTAGCCATTTTGCGTTCCTCCTCCCAGTAGCTGCCGATAGAAACAGCGTTTGTTTCTCAGTTCATTGCCAAGTATGCCAGACCTCTTTGGGCAGCACGATCGGTATATGTACTTAGGTGGCCTATGTGGAGGTTACTTAGTTGCTCGATAAGCATTGAGGCCATGTTTGGATCGGCACAGGAATGGAGATGGATCGTATGGTACAATATCTTTATAATTTCCCTTTCCCGCTCGCTCAGAGGAGGATCCAATGAACAGGAAACTTGAAACCACTGAAATGAAGCGTCTCAAGGAGTGCCGTTACCGATTTGAGACATTCCAGACCGGGATGCCTGCCTGGAGGATGTGGGGACCCTATTTGAGCGAGCGACAGTGGGGAACCGTTCGTGAAGACTACAGTTATGATGGAAACGCCTGGGGATATTTTCCCCACGACCATGCCCGCTCCCGTGCCTATCGCTGGGGAGAAGACGGCCTGGCCGGCCTTTGTGACGAGAAACAGCGGTTATGCTTCGCTCTGGCGCTTTGGAATGGAAGGGACCCGATCATCAAGGAGCGTCTTTTCGGCCTGACCAATCCTGAGGGCAATCACGGCGAGGATGTGAAGGAGTACTACTTCTATCTGGATAGCACGCCTACCCATTCCTACATGAAATATCTCTATAAATATCCCCAACAGGCCTATCCGTACTATGACATTGTTCACACCAACAGCCGGCGGTCCAGGGTAGAGATGGAATACGAACTCCTGGACACAGGCATATTCAGTGACAACAGGTACTGGGACGTGTTTGTGGAGTATGCCAAGGAGTCGCCGGAGAACATATTGATCAAGATCACTGTCTGCAACCGGGGTCCGGAGGAGGACTCCCTTCACGTTCTTCCTCACCTGTGGTTTCGGAACACCTGGTCGTGGTTGCGAGGCACCTCCAAGCCACTGCTGAAGAAAGCCAAGGGCCCGGACGGTGCCGGCGTTGTGGAAGCTCATCATGAGAACCTGGGCGATTATCTTCTCTATGTTGACGGGGATGTGCCGCTTCTTTTCGCCGAGAACGAAACCAACTTCAAGCGGCTTTATGGGCAGCCGAACCCGACCCCCTACGTCAAAGACGGCATCAACGATTACTTCATCAAAGGCGACAAAGAGATGGTTAATCCCGACGGAATCGGAACCAAGGCCGCAGCCGATTTCTTCATCAGGGTGAAGCCTGGCGGCTCGCAGGCCCTACGCCTTCGCCTGGCCAAAGCCGACTCGCCTGGGCTCGGCACGCCGTTCAGCCGGAGTTTCGAAGAAATATTCGATTCCCGCCGGGCCGAAGCGGATGAGTTCTATGACGCCATTAAGCCCAAAGCACTGAGTGATGATCAGAAAGCCGTCTTCCGCCAGGCGCTGGCCGGGATGCTCTGGACCAAGCAATACTACAACTTCGATGCCGATATGTGGCTTTGGGAACACGATATCGATCCGCTGGCCGGCCGGACCCGCCCGTACAGAAACGTAGAGTGGTTTCACATGATCAATGAACACGTCATCTCGATGCCGGACAAGTGGGAGTACCCCTGGTATGCGGCCTGGGACCTGGCGTTCCACACCATCGCTCTTTCCGTCATGGATATCGATTTTGCCAAAGAGCAGATTGATCTCATGCTTCGTGAATTCTACCTCCATCCGAGCGGGCAGATCCCCGCGTACGAATGGAATTTCAGCGATGTGAACCCGCCGGTGCATGCCTGGGCGGCTACCTTCCTCTACTCGGTAGACAAGGCTCTCAGAGGGCAGGGCGATATTGACTTTCTGAAGCGCAACTTTGCCAAGCTCATGCTGAATTTCACCTGGTGGGTCAACCGGAAGGACCGGTTCGGCAAGAACGTCTTTGAAGGAGGCTTCCTCGGGCTGGACAACATCGGAGTCTTTGACCGAAGTGCACCGCTGCCCAGCGGGGTCTATCTGGAGCAGGCGGATGGGACGGCGTGGATGGCCTTCTTCTGTCAATGCATGATGGAAATGAGCGTGGAGCTGGCCGCCTATGACCATATCTACGAGAACCTCTGCCTCAAGTTCGTTGAACACCTGTTCTGGATCGCGTCAGGCATCAACCATGTGGGTAAGGACGGTATGTGGGACGACGAAGATGGCTTCTACTACGATGTCCTGAGATTTCCGGATGGGTCATCCCAGCGTCTCAAAGTACGCTCCGTAGTGGGACTTCTTCCCATCTGCGCTGCTTGCGTCGTTGAACGTTGGCAGAGAGAGAGGGTTCCAACCGTCCTGGAAGCAATGGGTATGCGGCTGAAGCGGATGCCGGAACTCCGCGAAAGCATTCATGCCGCGGGGCCGGGGCGCTATGGTGTTCAAGACCGTGGCATCATCGCCCTTGTCAACGAGGGAAGGCTGCACCGTATCCTGCCCCGGATGCTCGATGAGGAGGAGTTCTTGAGTCCCTACGGTATTCGGAGCATCTCACGATCCTATCTGGAGCATCCCTACATCTTCCGGGCGAACGGAGCGGAATCACGGGTCCAGTATCTGCCCGCCGAATCGGATTCAGGAATGTTCGGAGGGAACTCCAACTGGCGAGGTCCAATCTGGATGCCCATAAATGTGCTCATTATCCGCGCTCTTATGAACTACCATCTCTATTATGGGGACAGTTTCAGGATCGAGTGCCCCACAGGCTCGGGGAGGATGATGAACCTGTTTGAGGTGAGCAAAGAAATCGCTACCCGCCTCGCTCGGATTTTCCTGAGGGACGAAAAAGGAAGACGCCCGGTGTATGGAGGGACCGAGAAGTTCCAGTCTGATCCCTATTGGCGGGACAACATACTGTTCTACGAGTACTTCCACGGAGACAACGGTGCGGGCATCGGAGCGAGCCATCAGACCGGCTGGACGGGGCTGGTGGCGAGCCTGATCGATCTCTATGCCCGTCTGGATCCGAGAGAGTTCCTGGAGACCGGAAGGCTTGCCATGTTGCAGGAGGCATCGAGGGTGTCCAGGGCATAGCAGAGACACCTGACGGTGTCAGCATTTAAGACAGCCGCCTGTACGAGTACGCCGTCGAAGGAGGCAAAGGCAGCGCGTAATAATCCTCACCTGTATGAAACAAATACCCGCGTTTTCCTGGGTCGCATGTCGCGGAAATACGGCTCCAGGCTGACCCTGGCGACCGTCCCGGATGAGGAATGGCAGGCCATCAGGAGTCGAGGGTTTGATCTGATCTGGATGATGGGCGTCTGGCGACGCAGTCCGGCTGCAAGGCGCCATGCGCTGGGCGATCCGGGACGACGCCGGGAGTATGACGACGCTCTGCCCGGTTGGAACGAAGGCGACATTGACGGATCGCCCTACGCCGTATATGCCTACAGCCTCGACCAAGCTCTGGGAGCGGAGGATGATCTCGCCGAGGTCAGATCGAGACTGAACCGCAACGGGCTTGGCCTTGTGCTGGACTTCGTTCCTAACCACCTTGCAGTGGATTCGCCCTGGGTGTCTGAGCATCCGGGTCGTTTTGTCCGGGCCGATGAAGCTTTCCTGGCTAAGCATCCTGACTGGTTCTTCTCGCCTGATGGTGGAAGAACACACTTGGCTCACGGCAAGGACCCTTTCTTCCCGCCATGGACCGATACAGCTCAACTTAACTACTTTTCGGAAGAGCTCAGGCAAGCCATGTCCCAGGAGTTGGTGAAGATAGCGGGCGTGTCGGACGGCGTGCGCTGCGACATGGCAATGCTGGTCCTCAACAGCGTGTTCGAGCGTGATTGGGGATCTGCCGTTGCGCATGAGGTGGTACCCATGTCGGAGTTCTGGGTCGATGCCATCAGCACTGTCAAGAACAGGTGGCCCAACTACATCTTCCTGGCGGAGGCGTATTGGGGACTTGAGCCGGAACTGCGGCAGACGGGGTTCGACTTCACCTATGACAAGGAGCTCTACGACCGGCTGCGGTTCTCCGATGCCGCATCTGTTCATCACCAACTCGCTTCAGACCCCGACCAGAGCCGCACAGTGCGTTTCGTCGAAAACCATGATGAGCCCAGGGCTGCCGCTGTTTTCGGTCGGGAGCGTTCAATGGCTGCAGCCGTGGTCCAGGCCACCGTCCCGGGCCTTCGTCTGTTCTTCGACGGACAGTTGGAGGGCAGTCGCATTCACCCGCCGCTGCGTCTAGTCAGGTGGCCGGAGGAGACGCCGGATTCTGAAATGGTTCGATTCTACGAACGGCTGCTGGCGATCTGCAATGATCCCATCTTCCACGAAGGGTCATGGGCACTGCTGGATGCAACGCAAGCGTGGGCCGGAAATCACAACCACCTCAACATGCTGGCCTGGTGTTGGCGATCTCCAAGAGGGCTGATGATCGTGGTGGTGAACTACTCTTCCGTTCGGTCCCAGTGCAGGCTGAGGCTGCCGATGGAACTGGAGCATGTCAGCAGTGTCACTTTGCATGACGAGATGGGTGGGGAAACGTATCAGCGTGACGCCGGTGAGTTGCGCGGGCAGGGACTCTACGTTGATCTTGCACCCTGGCATTCGCACATCCTCAGGCTGGTGCGGTTTCTGACACATGCGGGCGCGCTTAGAGGGATGCCTGA
This sequence comes from uncultured Dehalococcoidia bacterium, assembly GCA_964475375.1. Lineage (GTDB taxonomy): Bacteria > Chloroflexota > Dehalococcoidia > UBA2247 > RBG-13-53-26 > JAFGCL01. The sequence continues at coordinate 4,798 of CAYYWI010000083.1, read as the reverse complement.
GGCTGACTGATGCCGGTTGCTTCCACCGGAGATGGAAATGACAAATCGGCGACTGTGCAACGCTGTGGAAGGAATGCTTGGGGCAGGACTCATCGTTCTTGGATTGTTGACCCCATTTCTGCGGTCGCGGCGTACTAAGTGGGGTGCGACCGATGCTGAGGCTGCCTGTTCTTTGCCAGGCGATGATTTGGTGTCTCATCCCGAATGGCAATATACCCAGGCCATCACGATTCAAATGCGGCAGCCAAGGTCTGGCCATGGCTGGTGCAGATGGGGCAGGGTCGGGGTGGGTTCTATAGCTACGAATGGCTTGAGAATCTGGTGGGCTGCGATATCCATAATGCAGACCGGATTATCCCGGAGTGTCAGCGTCTTGAAGTGGGGGATGGCATACTGCTGCACCCGAAAGTGCCATTTCCAGTGGCACTGATTGAGCCCGGTCGTGTAATCGTCCTTCACTATGACACGCGGACTGGGTTAGCACCGATTCCTGGGACAAGGTCCTTTGACTATTTCGAAAGCTCGTGGCTGTTCTTTCTCGATGCGGAGGATGACAAATCTACACGCCTGATTTCGCGATTCAGAATCGACTACAGCCCCGGCCTCCGAAACAAAGTGTCATACAGATGTTTCATGGAACCGATCTCGAGCACGATGCAGCGGAAGATGCTCTCAGGCATCAAAGAGCGGGTAGAGCGCGGCAACCCGGCCTGATCAGGATGACTGAGCTACAATCCCGAGCCGGATGTCTTGGTGAGAATGGTGGGGGATTGCGGGAACCCGAACTCAGACCTTCGGCTCCAGGCTAGTGAGCTAAGTTCGAGACCCCAGTACACACTGCGGCATTTGCTCTTTCACGGGCCGTCAGCGTAGCTCATGAGCACACCGTCTTGACTCATCACCATGCCGTCCGAGATAATAGGAAGTAAGAAGTAGGAAGTTGGACATCGAACATCCTGCAGGAGGTGATTACATGGAAAGAAAGGCGGCTGAGGTAGTGCTCCGTCCTAAACGTCAGGTCACTCTTCCCAAGGAGATATGTGACCAACTGGGAATTGGCCCCGGTGATGTGCTGGAGATGACTGTGGAGAACGCCGTCATCGTGGCTAGACCGAGAAAGATTGCGGCTCTCGAAGCGCTTAAAGAGATTCAACAGGCTTTCCAGCGTTCTGGCATTGCCGAGGAGGAAGTCCAGGAGACAGGACGTCGTATGAGGCAAGAGGTGGTCAGGGAGCGCTACGGTGCCGAAGCCTAGGCCACGGGTCTTCCTGGACAGCAACGTGATCTTCTCAGGGCTCTATTCCCCGGAGGGAGCGCCGGGCGTCATACTGGATCATTTTGTGAAGGGCAGCATAAGCATAGTTGTATCACAACAGGTGCTGGAGGAGGTGGTTCGCACTGTCAGAGCAAAGCTACCCGACGCTCTTCCTGCTCTGAAAAGACTTCTGATGGGCATCCCGCCCGAGATCGTGGCAGATCCTGAATCACGAGAGGTAGAACGTTGGATGAACAAATTGCCCCTGGGGGATGCAGCCATTCTAGCGGCTGCAATAGAAGCCCAGCCTGACTACTTCATTACTGGCGACAGGCACTTCACCGAGGATCCGAGAATTGCAGAAGAGGCCAAGCTTCATATCATTACGCCGGCAAGTTTCCTGGGATTACTGGAACGAGACGAAGTGAATCATTAAAGACGGTGATGTTGATCTGCAAATGAAACTATTGCATGTTGAGCCATGATGACCCAGCTTGTGGTGTTGTGGTCGTGCCGATGCTACCGTTGGCTGCGGCGCTCAGCCCGGAATGCCCATTCCTGAGGGATGCGATCTATTGAGGAACATCGACAGATGAGGTGCGATCCGGACACACACCATCGCCGTTCCGTCCGCCTCGTGTAGGGGCATGGCATGCCATGCCCCTGCGATTGCCGTTGGGGCGTGAAACGTTGGCGGCGTGGCAGGGTAGGCGAACGTTTGGTGACGTGGTAGACGCAACGCCCGTAGAGGCAACGCATGCGTTGCCTCTACCCACCGTGCCAATGTCGTGCGTTTGAACGACGCAGGCGAGATCGCCCGGCGTTGTTGAAGGACATCCCGGCCCATTTCCCTCACGCGGTATTGGATGCCATGGCAATAATGCCCAACCACGTGTATGGTGGCCGTTGCGATTGACAAGTGGGCTCACAGACCAGGAATAGCCATCGTTGAAGCAGGCACAAAAGCCAAACCTGCGGAAGAGGATTGACAGGCCAAACGGCGTGATTCATACTTTGGTATGAACTCAGTATGAAGAGGTGACGCATGCCCAAGCCAGCGAAAACAACCAAGATTGCCATCAGTCTGCCGGAAGACATCCTTGATGCCGTTGAGAAGGAGAGAGAGGAAAGCGGCGAGAGTCGCAGCGAGTTTTTCCGTCGTGCTGTGGAGGCGCTCCTGCGCCGGAAACGGGAACAGGACTTGAGCGAGCAGTATGTCCGCGCCTACCAGAAGCTGCCGGAGTCGCCGGACGAGGTTGAGGCCGCTCGCCGGGCTGCCGTCAACATTCTGTCTGAGGAGCCCTGGCAGTGAGAAGAGGCGAGGTATGGTGGGCGGAACTGGAGAAGCCGGCCGGGCGGCGGCCCGTAGTGCTCCTGTCACGAAATGAGGCCTACAGCGTCCGCTCCCTTGTCATCGTAGCGCCAGTCACTACGCGCATCCGCAATATTCCTTCCGAGGTGCCCCTCGGGCTGGCCGATGGCCTGCCCCGGGATTGCGTGGCCAACCCGGATACCATTACCACCGTTCCCAAAGACTGCCTTCGCAGTCGTTTGACCGTCTTGAGCGCCAAGAAGATCAAGGAAATCGAGGCTGCTATCCATTTCACCCTCGGCATGGAGTAAGCGGCAATTTCCTGTTGACATCATGCCACTTTGGGTATGATCATGCCTACATTGGGAAGAGAGATAAACCCGGTGGTGTACTCAGCAGCGGAATTCGAGAAGCGCAGTTCCCAAGATCGGTCTTTCGTGAAACAGGTTACTGGAGGCGAGAAGATTTTCATCATAGGTAACGAGAGCTGCGCTCGCCTTCGCAGTATTACATATCTGCTCAGCGCTCATATCAAACAGGTTATCAAGAGTAAGCCGCATTTCTTCGAGATGGTTCGTCAAATTCACTCATTTTCACACCAGCGCCACGAATTTTGTTCTGAGAACAAAGCTTCTATAAAGACGTAGAATCGCGTTCTCCGCCGTTAGCCCGGCAAAAAGAAAGCTCCCCGAGCTGGATTCGAACCAACAACCTAGCGGTTAACAGCCGCCCGCTCTACCGTTGAGCTATCGGGGAACTCGTTGCCAGTTGACTGACGCTGGTTAATTTTACAACAATTGACCCCACAGTCAAAGGTCTTGGGCTGGCGGCTGGATTTCCGGGAGGTGCTGCACAGACTTTCCAGCTCTCTACTATCCTTGATTGGTTGGAGAGTGTTTCAGCACTGGTCGTTGACACCACAAAAACAGCGTGATATAAGCGAACGGAGTTCAGCAGCGTACAGGTCTGAGTTCAAAGGAGACGATATGGACATCATCTACGAGCCGGATATCACTTATCGCAGAGCGCTGCAGATAGATAAGATGTGGGCCGGCTCAGAGGTCACCGACAGACTGTATGCTGAGGTTGTGGATATAGCTTCCCTGAATGGAGATGAGAGGGTCCTGGATGTGGCTGCAGGCACAGGCTGCCTGCTTCAGCTTCTTGCCCAGGCTCTGCCGAAGGGTCGTGCCATCGGCCTTGATCGATCAGCGGCTATGGTGAGGCTGGCGCAGAACAAGCTTGTCAGGGAAAGGACCGGAGATACCTCTGTTATTTGTTCAGATTCTGAAGACATCATGTTCAAGGGCGCTATGTTTGACATGGTTTTCTGTGTGATGGGTCTCTACCACTTCTCTGATCCGCTTGCCGCACTGAAAGATATGAGCCGGGTACTCAAGAAGGACGGGAAGCTGGTACTCTGTGAATATGAAGCCCCGGCCGATCCTGAATTGAGGGCAATTCTGACGGAGTCATTTCACGTGTTTCACCCGGACTACCGTTTCTTCACCGGCCCGGAGCTCTATGCGCTGGTTGCAGATGCCGGCTTCAAGCATGAGAGATCGGCCACCGAGCGTTTCTCATTTGATCAGCATGGGATAGGCGGTGTGCCCATGGGAGTCCACTTCTTCGAAGCCCGTTTCATGATCGAAAAGCGTGGTGACAGCGATCTTCTTGGCAGCTTTGACGGGAATGTTTTCAAGCCTTCCGGTAAGGATATGCACATGAAAGGTGCCGTCAATTTCGCCATGGTGCGTGCTGTGAAGCAAACCTAGGGCCGGCAATCGTTACGGATGATGTTCCTGGTTGGCGCATGCTCTGGTTTGGAACATATGTCGAGAGTTCTATCCTGGATGAAATCACATATAATCGCTGTTTGAGCTGACAAGTGTTCCGCAGGGCTCTCATGCTTAGATCGAAAGGAGGCGATATCTGTGGGAGAAGACAAGGAGCAATGTTCTCGTTGTAGCGGTAGGCGTGAGGTGCCATGTCCATCATGCAGGGGCACGGGCGAGGCCCGTAACGAGTCGTGGGTCGTGATCGGGCCGTGCAAGGCTTGCGCCAAAGGCAAGCGCAAGGGGTTCGCCACCTGCCCGAAGTGTCAGGGAACGGGACTGGCGACGGCCAGTTGAAGGGTGTCTTACATCCTCTCAATCTGTCGTCCCTTCATACCATAACTTAAGAAGACCTGATCGGTTTTCAATTCTTTGGATGCCTCCACTGCCAGAGGA
>CAYYWI010000082.1:0-10081 GCA_964475375.1 uncultured Dehalococcoidia bacterium | reverse complement strand
ATTCGTGGCTGTCGGGTCGCCGACCCGACGCCGGGTCAGGTCGGGAGACCTGACACCCACCTGTCATTGCGAGCCATACTCCGAACCGGGTGAGGAGAAGGCGCGGCAATCTCCATCCTCGTCTCGACCCACACCCTGAGATTGCTTCGTCGTTTCGCTCCTCGCAATGACAAACCAGCGTGAAGGTGAAGGGAGTCTCGCCCCTGCACACCCGTACCATGCCTGTGCAGGTGTCATTCCCGCGAACGCGGCAATGACGGAGCGACCCCTTTTGATCTCCCACTCTGAGACTGTGAGCCATGAGCTGATAGCTCGTAGCCCTGGGCTTCTCCCCTCTCCACGCCCCACCCGAGGAGAGCCTGTCTCGCCCGGACGCCGGCTCAGACCCTGGCAATCTTAAACCCGGCTATCGTCTTCGCGTCGCAAATCTGCCCGGACTCGACCAAGGCGGGGACTTCTGCGGGATTGACCGGCACTACCTCGATCTCATCGGTGTCCTCTGCCGTCAGCGGGCTTCTCTCTAAATCGCTCGCCCGGAAGAAGTGAAGATACTCTGTGCAGTAGCCCGGCGCCGCATAGAACCCCCCCAACCCCTCCAGCCTGCCCGGCTTGAAGCCGGTCTCCTCCCGCAGCTCGCGGATTGCCGCCTGCTCGGGTGTCTCACCGGGGTCGATGCTCCCCGCCGGAAGCTCCAGAAGCTCCTTGTCGACGGCATGCCGGTACTGGCGCACCAGCAGGATGTTTCCTTCAGAGTCCACCGGCAGGATGACTACACAATCCACATGCTCAACGACCTCGCGGGTGGTCTTCTTCTGATTTGGCTTCACCACGCTGTCAACGCGCACGTGTATGGCTCGCCCGCGGTACACGTGCCGGCTGTCAACTACGCGCTCTCTGTTTGCCATCAATGCATCTCCTCCGGATGAATTCTCAATCTCGCGTCGTCAACCCCCTGGTCCCCAATCTTGGGGGGACAAGAAGAAGGACAACTGAGGGACACCCTCAGACTCCCGGCAGCGTTCCGCTGCACCGTCCACTCCCCCTACAAAGAGGAAGAAACGCAGAGGGACGAAGCCCCCTCTGCACACCACATCCTGTCATTCCCGCGAAGCCGCGAAGGCGGGGAGCGGGAATCCATTCGTGGCTGTCGGGTCGCCGACCCGACGCCGGGTCAGGTCGGGAGACCTGACAATCACAGAACTAAACAACTCACTGTCAACCCCCTGGCCCCCACTCTTGGGTGGAGAACAACAAGAGAACTCTGGGGACATCCCAGACCCCGGCAGCGTCCCGCTGCACCGTACGCTGAGTCTTGCGGGAGATCAGGAGAAATACCCCCAAATCCCCGGCAGGAGACTTCTCCTGAACCTCTTTTTTGGATTTCGAATTTCGGATTTGGTGTGAACAGCACCCACGGGCTTCAGACGCGTCTGCCAGGCTCACCCCACCCGGTAGATCATCGCGACTTCGTCGCAGTCGGGGAACTTCGGGCACCGATAGCATTCCGACCAGATCTTGCGCGGGAGCTCAGTCTTGTCCACACGCTTGAAGCCCTGTCTTTCGAAGAAAGCGTCCCTGTAGGTCAGACAGAACACCTGCGGGATGCCGATCTCCCTGGCCTCGTTGACGCAGGCCTCGATCAGCTTCGCACCCAGCCGCTGGTTCTGCATCTCCTCAGCCACCGCCACCCCCCGTAGCTCCGCGAGGTCGGACCAGTAAACGTGCAGGGAAGCACAGCCCACCACCTTGTCCCCATCCCTGATCACGAAGAAATCCCTGATGTTCTCGTATATCTCGCTGAGCGCGCGCGGGAGCATGACGCCCTTCTGGGCAAAGTGGTTCGCCAGCTTGTGTATCTGCGGCGCATCACCAATCTTGGCCTTCTCTACAGCCAGCGCCTTCTCTTTCACCTTGTCAGCCATCATCTAGCCTCTTACCTTCAGTCTTTCCTCAAGAACCCTGTAGAAGAAATCGCGAGCATGCATGCGCAGGAAGCGTGCCTGATGCCGGCTTCTCTTTGCCCTGACAATGTCGCCATCCCGCAGAGTCACATTTATCTGACCGTCAATGCTCAGCACCCCATCCTGGTAGGTCTGCACCTTCATTTCCACGACAGCCGATGGTGCCAGGACCAACGGGTATGGCAGGCTCAAGTGGGTCGCCACAGGATTGATCAGGATATTGTCTGCCTGCGGATCAAGGATCGGACCACCAGCCGCCAGTGAATAGCCGGTGCTGCCGGTAGCCGTCGAAACGATGACTCCATCGGCTCTATAGGTGGCCAGCGGCGCACCATCAACAGAGGTGGCTACATGAATCACCCTCGGCACCGAGCCTCGGCCCACGAAGGCGTCATTCAAAGCATTGAATCTCTCCACGACTCCGTTTCGAGAGAGCTCCACCTCCATCATTGTTCGCTGGTCAACCCAACCCTTCCCATCAAGAACCGCCGGCAGATCGTCCAGCAACTCCTCCGGAGAGAATTCCGTCATGAAACCAAGGTGCCCCATGTTCACGCCGACAATAGGAACATCCCAGATGGCCACCGTCCGGGCGACCCGCAGGATCGTGCCGTCGCCGCCTATGCTGATGGCGATATCAGTGCCTTTGCATCCGGCATCCACAATCTCCTGCTCCAGGGAAGAGCAGGCCCAGGCTTCGACCTTCATGGATGCCAGAGTCCCCACCAGTCGATCCGACAGTGCTTTAGCCGCAGAGATCTTGGGATGATAGATGACTCCAACGCGCTTCATATGTCTGTTACTGTTTCCGCTTCCGGAAGAAGTCATCGATATCTTTCATCATCCGCTTCAGCTCTTCTTCCGTCATTGGAGATGAGCCTTGATCCGGAAACCCGGTGGGCTGTTCGTTCGACGGGTAGACCAGTTCCTTCTGCGCCTCTTCGTAAAGTTGATCGTACACCTTTGCCATCTCCGTTTCCGTTCGCTTCGCCAGCATTTCCAGATCGCCGGAATCCACCGGTATGCCCTCCATGGCAACAATCTTGTCCAGAAGGCATTTGGATGAGACGGGATAGTTGCTCCATGGGAACGGCAGCCTGGCAATGTAGTAGGGTATGGGCGACCATAGACCTACCGCTTCAATCCCCATCGCCCTGGCAAACCACAGGCATGAAGAGTGGATGGTGCCGATGCCTTTGTATTCGGGATAGGGATCAACCTTGCTGTCCAGGAGAACCTGCCTCAGATGCGGCATGTTGACCACGCCGAGCACCGGAGGCGGCTCCAGGTGAGACGTACCGACAGCCCCAAAAGACCCCAGTATGTAGATCCTCTTCACCCCGACCTTCTTGGCAACTTCGAGAATGGTCTGAACGTATTCATGTATCCTTGCATTGGGCTTCTCGCTCCTGAAGATGACCACATCATTCCCGCTGCCTGTGTTGTTCCAGAAGTAAAAACCGTTCCTCAACAGCTCCAGGTCTTCGATCAGCCCATCTTTCACTGCTATCCAGGGAACAGAAGAGAATCCTGCGGGTTCAATCCGGCCAAACTCCTGAGCTCCCAGCTTGTTCTTCACGTAGTCAACTACACGCAGCCCGACGTATCCCGCATCCGGCAACGCCATGATCAGTCTGGGATTGCTCAAATGTGGCTCTCTGCGGAGCATAAATGCACCACTCATGACTAAACCCTGTTTGCCTAATCTATCACTTTCTCGCTTCACAGTAAACTTGGCGGGGGATGAGGGAGATCACACCTTGCTGCGGTCGAACGGATGACCACAGCCAAAGAGCTTCACAGCAAATTGACGTGCGTTTTGTGCAGGCCATATACTTGCAACAGGCCATTATGAGATCCCCCGGATTGATAGTGCTCTCACACGCCATCTCCGCAAGCTGCAGAATGCGCAATCCACTCCTGTTGATTCCTGCTCAGAACAAGACGATTGCCGCTACGGCCCAATCTCAGTTTGCCATCTTAAGCTGGAGTAGAGAGACTTCATTGCTTGAGGCCACAGCCGTTGAACCTCGCGACACGGGGGAAAATTGAACAGACTCAAGGAGGTTGTGAAGTGAAACGATTCGAAGGAAGGGTCGCCCTGGTAACCGGTGGAGGCTCGGGAATCGGACGCGTCACATCGGTGGCCTTTGCCCGAGAGGGTGCCAAGGTTGCTGTTGATGACATCAATGTCGAAGGCGGAGAAGAAACCGTCCGCATGATCAAGAATGCGGGTGGCGAGGCTATCTTCGTGAAGGCAGATGTCTCAATTGCAGCGGAGGTTGAGGCCATGGTCCAGAAGACAATCGACACTTACGGCCGCCTTGACTGCGCCTACAACAATGCCGGCGTCGGTGAGGCCCTGAAGAGAGTCCATAAGACTTCCGAGGACAACTGGGACCGGGTGATGGCCACGAATCTCAAAGGCGTATACCTCTGCATGAAGTACGAGATCCCACATATGCTCAAGCAGGGCAAGGGAGCCATCGTTAACACGTCATCTCTGGCGGGCCTCAAAGGACTGACCGGCCAGGCGGCCTACGTAGCCAGCAAGCACGGCGTGGTCGGCCTGACCAGGTCCGCTGCAATTGAGTACGCCACGTTGGGCATCCGTATCAACTGCATCTGCCCCGGCGTTATCAACACCCCTTTGATCGCCCCGAACATGAAGGACAGGCCGCACGTGGAGAAGACCTACGTGGACATGGAGCCCATCGGTCGCCTCGGCAAGCCGGAAGAGATCGCCTCGGCCGTTCTCTGGCTCTGTTCCGATGAGGCGTCGTTCGCGGTAGGCTCCATCTTCTCCGTGGACGGCGGGGTCGTCGCCAGGTAGAGTCCGGTCCGGCAGGGTGGGTTGACTTTGCAGGTCAACCCACCAGGTCGCTCGAACCCTCTTCAAAGGTCCGCTGGCGGGTTTCGCTCTGCCCACTCCAACGCTCAGGATACCTGCGAGGCTCTTTCGTTACGCAGGCGATTTACATTTCCCAGCGATTCCATCACTTCCGGCATTCCGACAAATGATTCAAAGCTGTAGCGGGCTTTTCGCCGCCAGTTGGGATGCCCCTCCACTATGCCGGGGACATTCTGCTGTTCGGTCTCCAGCCACAGGTCCTCCAGGTTCACCTGCATGACCCCAGCCGGACTGGCCGCCAGGAAGGAGAGACAAGCATTCAGGACATTGGCTGCGTCCTCCGGATCGCCCTTCAGATAACCACCGTGCTTCAGGAATTTCGCCAAGGCCCTCTTCATGCCAAACCGTGCCTCCGTCTCAGCCTTTGCCTCCCCCCGGCTCGTCAAGCCCATGGCCGTTCTGCGTTCTATGTCAAACCCTTGCCAGAAGGCTGAGAATGTGGGCATGTCATGGGTATTGATCCCGGCAACGACCTTGCCGGGGACAGCGTGCAGCGCCCTGTCGGCATTCTGTTCTAGCTCATATTGCGCCACGTACATGCCATAGACATTGTGCCGGGCTATCGAATCATTGACATACGGCGGCACCGTGCCCAGGTTTTCGCCCACCACAAGGCACCGGTGCTTGTGAGATTCAATGCTCAGGACGGCATAAATCTCGTCCGCTGGGTACTGCACATAGACTCCCTGGGTGGCTTCCATTCCCTTCGGCACCCAGAAGAGATGGTGAACACCCATGACGTGGTCGATACGCATGATGCCCGCATACTTCATATGGTGATTGAGGTAGGCGATGAGATAGCGATACTGCTGCTCTCTTGCCTTCTGCGGGTGAAGCGGCGGGGTACCCCAGTCCTGGCCCTTGCCGAATAGAGCATCAGGCGGTGCGCCTGCCGACACACCGCTGCAGAAAATGTCCCGCTCTCGCCACGTGTCGTATCCTTGCGGGTGGACTCCCAGCGGGACGTCCACATACAGACCCAACCCCTTCGTCCGAGCTTCCGCTGCAAGGCGGCGAACCTGCTCATCGGCTATCCACTGCACATACTGATGGTAGTGCACTGCCTCCCTGCCGTAGTCTCCATCCTCCAGAATGCCGTCGCGCAAACGCTGTGGCCAGGCCGGCCAGGTTTCACCCCGCGATTCGCAGGTGGCCTGAAACCGGGCATAGTCTCCTGCTCTTCGGTCCTCCCTGAGGAATGCCTGGAAACCATCGAGCCGCTCACCCGACTGCATTGAAAGGCGCTGCGCCAGCCTCTCCAGGACCTTGCGCTTAAGCGCCATCTGCCGCCGGTAGTCAACCAGGCTCATACTGCGGACGGCCTCGAGCTCTTCCTTGAACTCAGGCGTCTCCAACATGGCACGAGCCTCGGCACAGCCCGCCATCTCGGGGATTTTCATCACGTCGATGAAGAGCTCGTTCCAGAACAGCCTGCTCACCGGCGTATATGGGCTGGGATCACAGGGCTTGTCCAGGAAAGAAGCCAGAAACGGCAGGGTGGCAACGAAACTGCCTCCCAGGCTGGAGACCCATTCCGTGAGTGCTCCGAGATCAGAGAAATCACCGCTTCCCCAACTCCGCTTCGAGTGCAGAGCATAGAGCGGCAGAAAGACCCCCCAAATTCCTTTCGAATCCTCCTTCAACGGTGAAAAGGCTTTGACTGGAGCGGAGATAACCATGCACTCGACAAGCCGCCCTGGCACCACCAGAGTCAAGTAATGATATCCGGACGGCAGACCTCTGGGCAGAACCAGGCTCTTGGCAACATACTCCCGTCCTTCAACCGTCAACCGCTGGCTTGTCCGCAGACCGGCGAGATCAATGTTCCAGTCATGCGCCTCCCCCGTTTCCATCTTGAGGTGACACTGCATGACGCCGGATGCTTCATCCACAGGCAAGCGAAGATCAGCCTCGCCGGCTTCACCGTTCCATGCCACAAGCGCCGGTTCCAGGGGTCGCCGCCAATGATTCTGACGCTTTTCTCGACGCGCAGAGTCCAGGTCGCCAAAACCCTCTATCGGTGCGCCAAGCGCCTTGAGAACAGCCAGCAGCGCCTCCGGCGAAGCCTCCTGTTTGTGCCCGCGAAAGTCCCGATAGCCCGTTTCGATGCCATAGGCCCGGGCCAGGTTCTTCAGCATGACAAGCTCGGGGGCAGCACTCATATATCACCAAAGCCGCCTGAAGTCCGGCTGCAACCATAGATGAAGAGATGACCAGACGCAGGACTTCGTTTCCTGTGCCATGGATGCGGCAGCAGCATGCCACACCGATCCTACTTGTTGAATACGACCACTACCAGAATCGCCACCAGAGCAAGAAAAATCAGCGATTCGATGACCAGAACAATAACCCATGCTTTGAGCGGCAGCGACCGTAGACGATCCAACAGCGTCCTTTTGACTGGCGGCTCATTCATGACCACCTATACCTCACTACACCATTATTATCGCCATGATTGACCAGGCGACCATTATCCACCAGAAACTCCAAATGAGCTTTTATCTCTTCGAGCGCCATGATGAAATCCTCTCTTGGCAAAGCGTCAATGCTGGATGCCTGGATCAGCTCCGGATGACATCGATAATATTCATCGGTAACCTGATAAAGGTTCTTCTCATGACCGCACAAGTCAACCAATTCATCCATACGCCTATAGTGAAACCGCTCGATTTCCTCAGCCCTATCCTTGATTGAATAGATGGTATCTTCGTGCCCCGGCAAGCCGAGCTCCATGTCCAGGCCTGCCACCTTTCTCAGCGAATCGAGATAAACCCCGAGTCCGACACCACTCCATGCCGTCCGAGGCACCTGGTGCGGAGTGGTCAACGAAAGCATGTGGTCTCCCAGGAAGAGCATGGAGCCAATGCCGATACAGATATGCCCTTGTGTATGGCCGGGGGTACTGAATACCTTGTAATCATTGATCACCTGCTGGCCGTCGGACACCCTGATTAGGTCATAGTCGCCGGGCCACACCGGAAGTTCTTCATAAGGATATAAGCTCTCGACATCCACGCAGCATCCTGCCTCATGCACCAGCTTCTGAACATAGTCTCTCCATTTCAGATCCTCACCTCGATAGTCGGTGATCACCGCACTGTCAAGGCTGCTCATGTAGATAGCTCTGCCCTTGAGATTCTCGAATCCCAGCATACTGAAGTGGTCGTCATGCCCATGAGTAATGATGATATTGTGGACGTCGTCCAGCTCGATATCCTCATGGAACGCATTCTTCACGGTAGCAAAGCCATTGATGAGATCAGCCTCAGCCTTGTCGCTGTGCAAACCCACATCTATCAGACAGGCCTCCTTGCCATCCAAAACCAGATAAATGTTTGTGACATATTTAGGGTAGCTCTGGATGGGGATTCGGTAGGCCCTGAACCCCTCCATGTCATACCGCGTGACTCCGTTGATTTCGGCCTCCGCGTGCGGACTACGGCCTCTATACACCAGTGTCACCTCCTGCCTTAGTCAGCCTCCATTTTAAGCCCTGCCTGCACCGACGGGCAATTCGCTATCGACCTGTTGGTTGCCTTTCAACGCAGCCGATGATAAAATTTCCCCCTAGAGGAGGTGTGACACGGCCAGACTATCTGAAGAAGCCAAGAAGATCATTGCAGCCAATCAGCCAGCCTTCATAGCTACCGCCAGCAAGAACGGCAAGCCGAACGTATCTCCAAAAGGCTCTTTCAAAGTATTAGACGATGAACACGTCGCATTTGCTGAAATCTCCTCTCCCAACACCATCGCCAATATCAAAGAGAATCCTCAGGTGGAGATACTGGTCTTCAGTCCGGACAACTGGGGAGGATGCCGCGTCAGGGGCAAGGCCGAGATACTGGAATCCGGCGACCTGGTGGAAGCCTTCAAAGCTCAGTTCGCTCCGATGAAGATGAAGGTTCGTCGGGCGGTCAAAGTGGCGGTTGAAGAAGTGGTCATCATGCCTCCAATGAAAGCGGGGTCGAAGAAGTAATGGATTTCAAATTTTCGGAAGAGGAAGAGAAACTCAGACAACAGGTTCGCGAGTTCTGCGAGAAGGAACCACCGGAAAGCTTCCCTCATGAAATCGAAGATGAGGGCTACGGGTTCGGCGGCTGGTCTCGTGCTTTCACACAGAGACTTGGGCAGAAGGGCTGGCTCTCGATATCCTGGCCGAAGCAGTACGGCGGCATGGGCGGGACGGTTATGCAGCGCTACGTCGCCGCAGAAGAGTTGGCGTACCACAGGGCACCGCAGTACGGTCACTTGTTCGGCGATGCTGTCGCCGCCGGGCTTCTGTCCAAGGGCAACGAGGAACAGAAAATGGAGTTCCTCCCGATGATGGCCAGGGCTGATGTGCTGTTCTCCACCGGATTGAGTGAGCCCGGAGCCGGTTCCGACCTCCTGAACACCGCCACCAAGGCCGTGAAGGATGGCGACTACTACGTCATCAACGGGCAGAAGATATGGCCCACCGGCGCTCATTTGGCGGAGTGGTGCATGCTTCTGGCCAGAACAGACCCGAATGCCCCTAAATCCAAAGGCCTCAGCACTTTTCTCATCGATACCAGATGGCCCGGCGTTACAGTGAATCCCATCATCGATATGGCCGGCGCCAAGTCGTTTAACGAGATATTCCTCGAGGACGTCCGCGTTCACAAGAAATACCTTCTGGGTCAGGAGAACCGCGGCCTGCCGCTGGTGTTCGAAGCTCTCGAGGGAGACAGATTCTGGGGCAGATGTATCAGACATGCCGGCAGCAAGAAAGACCTGGAAGAGCTCGCTGAATACGTCAATGAGGGCAGATACGACGGCCACCGCCTGAGAGACAACCAGATACTCCGCGACGCGCTGGCTGAGATAGCCGTCGAGCTCGAAGTCAGCCGCATGATCAACTACAAGGCTGCCTGGCTGCTGAACAGGGGACAGAGCATCAGTTGGGAGTCTTCAGTGGTCAAGGTCTTCGCCGATGAACTTGGCCAGCGCCTGGCCCATCTCGGACTCCAGATTCTCGGGCCGGAGGTGCAAGTCGGCGAACACCCGAAGTGGGGTAAGTTGAGACAGAGATTCACCTTCCTCTATAAGTTCAATCGAGGCCTGAGCCTTGCCGGCGGCACTTCAGAAATCCAGCGGATGACGATAGCCACCAGAGGCTTGGGATTGCCGAGAGGTTAGGAAGGGAAGGATAGAACTATGGACTTCACCTACACAGAACAACAGGAAATGC
>CAYYWI010000081.1:0-10200 GCA_964475375.1 uncultured Dehalococcoidia bacterium | reverse complement strand
GGTAACTTCACCTCAACCGTCCGGAGGTTACCCTCTTGGCACAGAGATAACCGTGCAAGCCGTAGCCGGCAAAGGCTACAGATTTGAGTCCTGGGAGGGCGATGTGTCCGGATCAGAGAACCCGGCCAGCGTTGTGGTGGACTCGCCCAAGACTCTGACAGCCCATTTTGTCAAGGAGGCCCAGTCCTCCTTGTGGTGGGTTGTAGCGGGCATCGCGGGCGTGATCGTTCTGGCGGCCATCATCAGGCTCATTTACGTCGGCAAATCAAGAACATAAAAGTGAGGTGAGTTTATGAAGCAAAAGCAAAAGATGAGATGGGGGAGGGTATTCTGGTTGGCTGCAATTCTGGCAGTAGCTGTTGCAGCACTAGTCGTACCACTGGCAGTCAGGGGAGAGGCCTATGCCGCTTCCTCCTGACAACAGTGCATGGAGCTGGCAGTCGTCAGCAATCCTGCGTGCGGTGGTGAGGTGCGGAGCGAGCCGTATTACGAAAACTGGACGTACACCCCCTATGACAATGTGACTCTGCACGCTGTTTCCAAGCAGGGATTCGAGTTTGTGAATTGGACCGGCGATATCGGCGGCGCAGATGCTGCACAGAGCACCATAACTGTAGCCATGAAACCCTATTTTGAGCAGGGAAAGACTCGGCTGGAAATAGTTGCCAACTTCACTGCTTCAGAGGGACTTTACACTGTTACCCTCAACTCCAGCCCGGGAGGATCGGTTGCCGTAGAGACACCATCAGGATCATTCGCCACTGACAACGATCAGCCTGTGATCTCGATGCAGTTCCCGGCGGGAACAGAGCTGAACCTGAAGGCCATAGCGGCTGAAGGCTACAGCTTCCGCGGATGGGAAGGCGACCTCTCCGGTGTTGAGAATGCTAGCGTGGTGGTGGAGTCAGACATCGCCATCAGCGCCAGATTCGGCAAGCCGACTTCACTTCCCTGGGGATGGGTGGCAGGTGGAGCGGTGACAACATTTGGCTTCGTTTCTGTTGTCATAGCGAAGTTTACGCTGTTCAAGAGGCGCGAAGGCACGGAAGGTCCGGCCGATGGCGGATCTCCGATACAACTCTCCTAAACCATGAGGGTTTGTTATACATTGCCGATAAGGCAGAAAGGTTAAGGAATGAGGTTACACAAAAGAATTCGGTTTATCTGGGTATCAGTCTTCCTGGTATTAATGATGGGGCTTGCGCTTTCCTTGGCAGCAATACCAGCCCCCGTCAGCGCTGCCTGAGGATCGAGCGTGACGCTGACAGTTGTCAGCAATCCTGCAGATGGTGGAACCGTACAGGTATCGCCATACCTGTCTTCATACTCAGTTGGGGCTTCCGTCACTCTGACGGCTAAGCCTTCGGCGAGTTATGTGTTCCAGAACTGGACCGGTGACATCAGCGGCATCGCGAACCCCAGTCAGCCCACAGTGACTTTCGTGATGAGTGCAAACCGGACCATCACCGCCAACTTTTCTTCATCGGCGCGGTATGTGGTCACGGTGGCCGCGAGTCCCGCCGGGGGTGGTTCTGTTACTCTTGATCCCAGCCAGCCGGACTACTCGTTGAACCAGACGGTATCGGCAGTTGCCAGCCCGAGTGAAGGCTACGTCTTCAGCCACTGGTCTGGAGATTTGAGCGGCACCGGTTCCACCGCCAGTTTGTTGGTTAATGACAATAAGTCCATAACCGCTGTTTTCAATCCAACTCTTACCATACAGAAGACACCTGATAATGGTGGAACAGTGGAAGCGACCCCCGTTTTGACCTCTGATGGGTATCCGGTTGGAACAGAAGTCAGCCTGAATGTGCAGCCGTCGTCCGGGTACGTCTTCGAAGGATGGACAGGTGATGTGGCCGGCATATCGGACGTCAAGAATGCCGCAGTGAACGTGACCATGAATACGCCTCGCACTCTGACGGCGAACTTCGTGGCATCCCCACCTCCACCCATGAAGGTTTCGACCAGCACAGAAGGCGGTGGTTCGATCACCCTTCAGCCTGCTCAGCCTTCCGGGGGTTACCCGTCCAGTCAGGAAATCACGGTGTATGCTTCGGCGAGTGAGGGGTATGTCTTCAGCCACTGGTCCGGGGATTTGAGCGGCACTGATTCCACGGCCAGCTTGTTGGTTGATGACAACAAGTCCATAACGGCTGTCTTCAACCCAGTGCTCACCATACAAAATACACCTGCCGATACCGGGAAAGTGGAAGCGAACCCCGCTTTGACCACCGGTGGGTATCCAGTTGGAACGGTCGTCAGTCTGAATGCGCAGCCATCCCTGGGATACATCTTCGCAGGATGGACAGGCGACGTATCCGGCATATCCGATGTCAGCAGCGCTGCAGTGGCCATGACCATGGATGGGCCTCGCACACTGACGGCGAACTTCGTGGCATCGCCGCCCA
The DNA here is from genome assembly GCA_964475375.1 of uncultured Dehalococcoidia bacterium. Lineage (GTDB taxonomy): Bacteria > Chloroflexota > Dehalococcoidia > UBA2247 > RBG-13-53-26 > JAFGCL01. The sequence continues at coordinate 7,789 of CAYYWI010000081.1, read as the reverse complement.
TGAAGGTCGCGACCAGCACGCAATATGAGGGCAGCGGTTCGGTCACGGTTGAGCCTGCTCAGCCTCCTGAGGGCTACCCGGCCAGTCAGGAGATCAAGGTGTATGCTTTGCCGAGTGAGGGGTATGCTTTCAGCCACTGGGCAGGTGATGTGAACGGCAGTGATCCTGCCCTTACATTGACCGTTGACAGTGAAAAGAACATAACGGCAGTTTTCGACCCCACAGTCACGATTGAACACGATCCCACCGAAGGCGGTACCGTGAAGGTAACTTCACCTCAACCGTCCGGAGGTTACCCTCTTGGCACAGAGATAACCGTGGAAGCCATAGCCGGTAAAGGCTACAGATTTGAGTCCTGGGAGGGCGATATCTCCGGATCGGAGAACCTGACCAGCATCCTGATGGACTCTCCCAAGACACTGACCGCCCATTTTGTCAAGGAGGCCCAATTCCCCTGGTGGGGGGTTGTGGCAGGCATTGCGGGCGTGATCGTTCTGGTGGCCGCCGGTTGGTTCGCTTACGTCCGTGTGAGGTCAAGAGCAGACTAGAATCTGAGACGTGGCGATTCGGGGCGTACCTCTTCATGAAGGGGTACGCCCTTCTTTTACACACTGAATGTTGCACTACCCGAACGGGAAATTCTTTGATATCAACCCAAGCTTCTGCTATCCTTAGACTCTACTTCAAACGAACTTGGGAATACGGAAAACGTTGGCTGGACCAATCGTCATCAAGCTCGGGGGCAGCACCCTCGGCAGTCACGACACCACCCTGGCGGATCTGGTGGCGCTTCAGAAGAAGAATGTGCCGACCGTTGTCATTCACGGCGGTGCCAACGTGGTCACCGAGTGGCTGCGCCGGATGAACATATCATCCAAGTTTGTCAGAGGTCTGCGGGTTACAGATGCTGAGACTCTGAAGGTGGTGACAGCGGTTCTGGCCGGCTTGGTGAACAAGGAGCTGGTGGCAGCCATCCAGACTCTGGGTGGACGGGCCATGGGCATGAGCGGCATCGATGGCGCGCTTCTGGGAGCGCGGGTGAAGGACCCGGAGTTGGGCTATGTGGGCGATGTGGCTGAGGTCAACCCGGCGTCGGTCAAGGCAGTCCTGGATGCCGGATTCATCCCCGTGATTGCGCCGCTGAGCTACCAGTCACCGCCGGAACCGGGTGGCCACGGGTTTATTCTGAACGTCAACGGCGATACAGCGGCCGGGCAGATCGCCGCGGCCCTGAGCGCTGAGAAGTTGATTTTTCTTACTGACGTGGCTGGCATCCTGGATTCTTCAAAGCGGCTTATCCCCAGGATGTCCGTCCCCGAGGCGAAGTCGATGCTGGCTTCCGGTGTGGCTTCGGGGGGCATGATCCCCAAGATTGAAGCCTGCCTGGCGGCCATTCCTGCCGTTCCGATGACACGGATTATCGATGGCCGGGTGCCCCACGCACTGATCAAGGAGGTTGAGGGTGGGATGGAAGGCACCACTATCGCCTGAGAGGGTGCAGCGGGACGCTGCCGGGGTCTGGGGTGTCCCCAATTATTACCTTCCAAATCCGAAAAGAGGTGCAGGAGAAGCCTCCTGCCGGGGGTTTGGGGGTGTCCCCCAATTATCACCTTTCCTCAAGAGTGGGGGTGAGGGGTTTGAAAAGGGACGTGGGAACTCGGACAACATGCCTCGCAGGATTGATGCCTTACATGCGGAGTACTGATGCCTGTTCATCATGAAACCTTCCAGGTGCGCTACTGGGAGTGCAATGCCATCGGACACCTGAGCAGCACCAACTACTTTCGTTGGATGCAGGAAGCGGCGTTCGGCGCATCGGCGGCGGCAGGCTACGACTGGCCCCGCTACCGTGAAATGGGTTACGCATGGCTGGTGCGCGAGACAGACATCGAGTACCTCAGGCCGGTGAGATATGGCGACAAGGTTGAGCTGAAGACATGGGTCCTGGACTTCCGGCGGTTTCGCTCACGGCGAGCGTATGAGTTCGCCTCGGTTCAGACAGGCGAGTTGGCAGCCAGGGCGGTGACCGACTGGGTGTACGTCAACACAGAGACGCTGCAGCCAGCGACGGTGCCCGAAGATATGCAGCGGGCATTCCTGCCCGAAGGATCGCCCAAAGGCGTCCCTCCACGCGACCGCTTCCCGGCCGCTCCCGCTCCACCACCCGACGTCTTCTCCATCCGCAGGCAAGTGGAGTGGCATGACATCGATATGATGCAGCACGTGAACAACGCCGTTTACCTTGCGTATATAGAGGAAGCAGGGGCGCGTTTGGCCGAAGCCCGCGGCATGTCAACGGAGCGCATGATAGAGAAAGGCAGTGCCATACTCACCCGGCGTCACCGGATCGAATATCGCCAGGCGGCGAGGTTGGGCGATGAAATGGACATCGCGACGTGGTACGCTGACGCAAAGAGAACGGGGATGCTCCGGCACTGCCTGATCCGCCGAACGCAGGACGGAGAGGTGCTGGTTCAAGCGCAGGTGCATTGCACCTGGGTCGATCTGAAGACAGGCCGGCCAATAGGCTTTGACACCTCACCTATCTAAACATAGAATTCAGACCAGCCGTCGGTGGAACACCGGCGGCGTCATCGGGGATCAAGTATGGAATTGAAGAATCTTGGTTTTGACCAGTGGTTTCAGGACAAGCAAGCGGAGCTGCAGAAGCCCGGCTGCAGCATTGCCCGGGTCACTGCCGTCAACCGGGACAGCTATCTGGTCAGGAATGAAAACAGCGAAGTCCTGGCCGAACTGGCCGGCAGCTTCAGATACTCCGCAGAGTCCGCCCTGGATTTTCCCGCGGTGGGAGATTGGGCCTTCGTCCGGTACTGCAACGCCGACACGTTCGCCATTGTTCAAAGCCTGTTCCCGAGGAAATCGGTCTTGCGGCGGAAGGCGTCCGGCAGAGACATCGACTACCAGATGATTGCCTCCAACATCAATGTGGCCTTCATCGTCCAAGCCTGCGATTTCGACTTCAACCTGCGCAGGCTGGAACGGTACCTGGTGATGGTCAACGAGGGCGGGATCGATCCCATAATCCTTCTGACGAAGAGCGACCTGGTCAGCCCTGAAGACTTGGAGCAGAAAATCTCAGAGGTCAGGCAGTCGAACATCAGTTGTCGAGTCATCGCCCTCAGCAACAAGACCGGCTTCGGCCTGGATCAAGTCCGCGACGTGCTGGAGGCTGGTAGGACCTATTGCCTTCTCGGCTCGTCAGGGGTGGGCAAGAGCACGCTCTTGAACCGGCTCGCAGGGCGGGATCTGCTGAAGACGAACGCCGTGCGCGCCAGCGATGGAAAGGGAAGACACACCACGGCACGACGCCAGTTGACCGTTCTGGACCAGGGCGCGATGCTGATCGATACTCCAGGGATGAGGGAGTTGGGCAATATCGGCGTCAGCGAGGCGATCGACGAAAGCTTCTCCGATATCACCGGGCTTTCGAACGGCTGTCGTTTCACAAACTGCACCCATACCAATGAACCCGGCTGCTCGCTCCTGGCGGCCATTCAGAACGGCGAGCTGAGCGAAGGCCGCTACCAGAGTTACCTGAAGCTGCTCAAGGAATCCGAATACCACGAGATGTCCTACGTCGAGAAGCGCAAGAAAGACAGGAAATTCGGGCAGTTCGTCAAGACTGCCATGAAAGAGCACAGGAAGAAGTCACTGTAGTTCTCTCTGCACCCCGGCGTGTAGAGTCCTCTGCTCAGAAGGACGAAACCCGCCGATGAAGGATTGAACAGAGGAAGACAATGCCGAACCGCAGATAGAGCGGGCGTCAATGAGTTCGGGACTGACCTGAACAAAGATTTACACGCTTGGCGCTACGATGATAAGATCATGCTCAGATCACGACTCAACTCATCGACTCGGCCAGAAAGAGGTGTGATATAGGCAAATCCAAATATGTAATCATCGGTATTATGCTTGTTGCCTTAATTGTTCCGGGGGTCAACTCCGGCTGCAGGCAGAAGAAAACATCCTACGACCCCGTCGCTACCGTCGACCCCATGGACGCTAGCTGGCAGCCAGTGTACATTGATGACAATGTCGGAACCATCTCATTGACAAATGCCGACCTTCTCGAAAGAGTAGGGCCAACCGTGGTATCAATCAAGACGGAGTCTGGAACATCAACCGAGAGCAACAAAGGATGTGGCGTGATCATCGACCCAAGAGGCTACATAGTAACCAACAATCAGATAGTTGATGGAGCACACAGTCTGAAGGTCACTCTGAGTGACAATCGTACATTCGATGCTGTCAGATGGATCGGTGATCCCGAAACAGACTTGGCTATCATACAAATCGAACCGAAAGAAGATATTTCGTACGCCCGCTTCCTTAGGGGCGCGCTGACCTCACTGTCGACAACACAACAAGAAGGTGACCTACTGGCTGTCGGATGCTCGAACAATGTGGCTGAGAGCAGGGTAAGTTGCTTGGGGGGAAGCATAGAGGAGCCAAATGGCGTAGTGCTATACAACCTCATTCGAGTTGAAGGCTGCGAAACGCATTCCTGTATAAACCCTTCTTACATCGGCGGGCCCTTGATGAATCGATCTGGTCAAGTAGTGGGCATCAATACCATTATTGGCGACTCATCAATCTTCTTTGCGATTGGTACCAACACGGCCATTTATGTCATAGGCTCACTAATCACCAGAGGATATGCTAGCCCAAGCTGGCTCGGAGTAGATGCGCACACGTCAACCTCCAAGTATGGATTCTATTCAATCGAGTGCGGAGCGCTCGTTGTGGAAGTGACCACCGGCAGCCCAGCACAAGAATGTGGCTTGGAGGCCAACGACATCATTTCGAGAATTAGTGATGTGGTGGTTAAGAACGACCAGGATCTGACAAGAGCCATACGGAGTCATATCCCGGGGGAAACCTTGACCCTAGTTTATGCTCGTAAACAGACTGAGTACAGTGTTCAAGTCACCTTGGGAGAATGTCCTGACACAGCACCCGACGAGTTTATCTGAGCACCAAGTAGACACGTAGGGCGGGTAGAGTCTCATCTGTTTGGAGAGACGAAACCCGCCGACAACGGATCGAACAGAGGAACACTTGCCGAACTATCGCCGAACGCGCATAGCTGGCGGCACCTACTTCTTCACTGTGGTGACTTTCCGCAGGCTTCCCTTGCTGGCGTCTTCCTCTGCAATAGCGGCTCTGGAGAGCTCATTTCGGGTGGTGATGGCACGCCATCCCTTCACCGTCGAGGCCGTGGTGATCATGCCGGACCACCTGCACTGCATCTGGACGTTACCGGAGGGAGACAGCGCCTTTTCCACGAGATGGAGGCTGGTGAAAGCGGGCTTCTCGCGTGCCTGTCAAAGATCACCAGTCGACCAGATTCCATCTTCACTGCTCAGGAAAAGGGAGAAGGGCGTTTGGCAGCAGAAGTTCTGGGAACACTGCATTCGCGACGATATGGACTTCAATGCCCATTGCGATTACATTCACTACAATCCGGTCAAGCATGGGCTGGCACGGTCCCCCGGTGAGTGGCCGCACAGTACATTCGGACAGTTCGTCCAGGCTGGATTCTATCCCCCGGATTGGGGGCACAGCATATCACCACAAGTGATGGCGATGGAGTTAGAGTAACGTTCTGGGGCACGCGGTCTCGCCGCACGTGATGGCAATGGATTTGGAATAAACCAGCGGCGGGTTTCACTTCGTTCTACCCGCCCTACAGTTCTGACCTACATCCGCTCCGGCGCGCTCATCCCCATGAAGGACAACGTGCGGGCGAAGGCGATCCGCGCCGCATCCACCAGCTTCAGCCTGGCCGCCGTCATCTCCGCATCCTCCGAGACCACCCGGCACTGCTTGTAGAAGGCGTGAAACGCCGTGGCCAGGTCCTGAGCGTAGTAGGGCAGGTGATGGGGTTCCAGCTTGGTGGCCACCGTCTCCACCACCTCCGGCAACTGCAGCATCTTGCGGATGAAAGCCAGCTCCGATTCCTCGGTCAGCAGAGCCACGTTCCCGCCGCTGTAGTCGATGCCCTTCTCCTGGGCCAGACGCAGAATGCTGGAGATGCGGGCGTGAGCGTACTGAACGTAGTAGACCGGGTTCTCGGCTGACTCCTTCTTGGCCAGTTCGATATCGAAATCCATCTGGCTGTCCGCCGACCGCGACAGGAACACGAAGCGGCAGGCATCCGCGCCGACCTCCTCCACCAGTTCCCGCAGCGTAACCAGATCGCCGCTGCGCTTGGATATCTTCACCTCGACATTGCCGCGCTTCAGCATAACCAATTGGGTGATGATGATCTCCAGCTTTGCCGGGTCGATCCCCAGGGCGCCCATCACCGCCTTCATGCGGGCGACATGCCCGTGATGGTCGGCTCCCCAGATATTGATCACCCGGTCGAAGTGGCGTTCCTCGAACTTGTTGTAGTGATAGGCCACATCGGAGGCAAAGTAGGTTGGCACGCCGGTATTGCGCACCAGTACGTTGTCCTTGTCCTCACCCAGCTCGGATGAGGCAAACCAGATCGCCCCCTCACGCTCAACCACATGGCCCTTCTCCCGGAGCATGGACATGGCCTTGTCATACTGGCCGTTCTCATACAGGCTCTTCTCGCTGAACCACACGTCGAACCGTACGCCCAGCAGCTCCAGGTCGGACCTGATGAGGTCCATGACTTTCTTGAGGCCGATCACACCTATCGCGGCGACTGCTTCCTGCTCAGGCAGCTTGAGGTACCGGTCACCATCCTCGGAGATGATTTCCCTGGCCATCTCGATGACATAGCGGCCATGATAGCCGTCTGCCGGAATCTCAGTCGGGAAACCCAGCGCTTCCCGGTAGCGCGCGTAGAGTGACCGGTAGAAAGCGCCGATCTGGCCGCCGGCGTCGTTGACGTAGTATTCCTTCTCCACCTGGTAGCCGGCCGCGCTGATGATATTGGCCAGGGTGTCGCCCATGATGGCCCCCCTGCCATGCCCCACGTGCAGCGGCCCGGTGGGATTCACGCTGACAAACTCCAGTTGCACTTTCTGCCCGTTGCCAAGTTCGATTCTGCCGAAACTCTCGGGCTCGCTGCGGATCACGTCGACCTGTCTGGCCAGCCAATCGCTTCTCAGGGTGAAGTTGATGAAACCGGGGCGGGCCGCCTCCACCTTCTCCAACTCGGGTATGGGTCGGATCAGCGGAACGATCTTCTCAGCGATGCTGAACGGATTGGCCTTGGCCACCCGAGCCAGCTTCATGGGGAAGTTGCTGGCATAATCGCCGTGGCCGGTGTTTTGTGGACGCTCGAGCATGATTTCAGGCAACGCCACCTGCGGCAGCAGCCCTTGCTTCTGCGCATCCACAACGGCTTCTTCCAGAAGTCGGGTGATCTTTTGTCTAATCATACGTTGTCTTCACCAGGGAGTCTGCCGAAGGGTTCCGGTCGGCTGCCTCCCGATCCTTTCCAATGTAGTGTCGCAGCAATAAGTATACAGTTTGTCACTCCCCGGTTCACGAAGAAACGCATCTCTGGCTGTCGATTTGTCATTGCGAGCCATTCTCCGAGCCGCGGCAGGAGAAGGCGCGGCAATCTCTATGTTCATTTCGGTGCGCCACGCCCTGAGATGGCTTCGTCGTCCGCTTGGAGCAGACTCCTCGCAATGACACTAGAACGCGCATTACCCCGACTCGCTTCCCTCTCTCCAGACCCGACGCCGGGTCAGGTCGGGAGACCTGACACCCACAGACCTGGAGTAACCCGCCGTAGGTGCGAGTTTCTAACACGCCCTCAAAAGAAGCCGCCACCATGCTGAGA
>CAYYWI010000080.1:5555-10736 GCA_964475375.1 uncultured Dehalococcoidia bacterium | reverse complement strand
CTGTCGTTATTGCTACAACGGGATACAAGGGGGATAGGACTGCTCCACTATCTACTCCGAACTTGGCAGCGGCCAGTGAGAACTCCCCCATTTGAGGCATACCCATTCCTACCCGAAGAGCCGTTTTACCATCATAGCCGTTAAAGAAGGTGGCCACCGTGTTGACAATAACCTTACCCACTACGAAGACTGCGCAGACTGATATGGCGGGAACAAGGAAACCCCTGAAAAGACTTATGTCGATAAGCATGCCTATGGCCACGAAAAAGATAGCGGCAAACATGTCCTTAACGGGAGTAACCACTTCTGCGATCTCTTCGGAGTGCTCGGTATCTCCTATAAGCGCCCCCATTAGAAATGCGCCGGCAGCCACTGAGAGTTCAAGATATCTGCCCATAAGGGCCATGCCAAAACACAGCGCCAGGCTGGTGATAAGCAGCACCTCTCTGGAATGGAACTGGCGCGTGAACCGGATGATCCTGGGCACAACAATGGCACCAAGTGCCAGCGAGACCATCACAAAGATAACCAGCCGCAACGCCAGATAGCCTATGCTGCCAAGGTCTGCATCACCGGTGGTGACTATACCTGAGAGTATGGTGATGACTACTACAGAACCGAAGTCTTCCACCACAGAGACGGCGACCAGGAGCTTTGAAGAGACGAGCTTCGCCTTCCCCAAGTCGTTCAGAATCTTCACTATCCAGGCGGTGCCGGTTACCTGCAGCGTTGCCCCCAGAAACAGGGCTTCCAGGGTGGACCAGCCAAATAGATGTCCCAGGCCATAGCCTATAGAGAACATGGTTATGCTCTCTATAACCGCGATTATGATGGCTGCCCGCCCCACACTGCGGATCTTGCCCCAGCTGAAGTCAAGCCCTGTTCCAAACAGGAGCAGCACCAGGCCCAGATCGGCCAGCAGGCTCACGGTCCTGACGTCTGTTACAGATATGCCGGTGACAGTGTACGGGCTGATGATCAAGCCTGCGGCGAGGTAGCCTACTATGGGAGGCTGGTGTAGCTTCCTGAAGAGAAGCATCACAGCACCGGCGACCACCATTATGATGGCTACATCCTGAAGCAGGGCATACCCTCCCATTATTGTGCCTTACCTGGACTGTGGACCTTGTTCATGATGAATCGATATGCAGACCTTGGAAAAGCGTACTCTGTTCTTATAAGCCATCCGACCGCAGAAGGAACAATGGTTTGCACTCAGCCGTGTATTGCCTTGGGGTAGACTTAAACTTATTCTAACCTAGTCCGACGTGTTCCGCACGGCCCCCATCTGGGCGAATCGAGCCGGCTCATAGGATGCAAGCAGCTTTAAGGAGGACTCTCATGGATGTGCTGGAGGCAATAAGAAACAGGCGCAGCATAAGAAGTTACCAGAATAGGGAAGTATCTGTGGAAAAACTGACCCAGGTGCTGGAGGCCGGCCGTTGGGCCCCTTCGGCCCATAATTCCCAATCCCGAAGGTTCATCGTTGTCAGAGACGAGGCAACGAGAAAGCATCTGGCACGCATAGCCACCTACGGCAGTTTTTTGGCCGAAGCTCCGGTAGCCATCGCCGTGGTCATCGACCCATCAGCCTCAAACCATCCCGTCGAAGATGGTGCCGCAGCTACACAGAACATGCTTCTGGCAGCCCATGCCCTGGGTCTGGGAAGCTGCTGGATAGGCTCGTACGGCTCCGGCTATGAAGAGAGAGCCAAGCGTGTACTGGGTATTCCCGATGACAAGAGGCTGCTCTCGCTGATTTCCCTGGGGTATGCCGCGGAGAGCGGCAGCACAAGTAGGCTGAATCTGGACAGGATAGTGTATTACGAACGTTATCACTAGAAATCAAGAAGCGCCGGCGAATACCGGGCGCTTCTTGGATATCAGACCAGGTTCTGAAAACCTTTGTCATAAAACAGGGAGGGGGAAGCAGTTGCGTCCCCCTACGTCTTCAAGTGATGACATGGCCTCACTGATAAAGCTGCCCCCTCCCCAATGCTTGCTGTCCACAACCTCTTTCTAGGTGACCCCGACACCAGCAAACCTCCCTCTGCCTCATGCCTCTGCTGGTGTCAGGGTGACTATTGCAGTACCAGATTGGCAATATTCAGTTGGCAGGTGTTGATGGTGAGATCTGCCGTCTGGCCCGCACCTTTAGTTAGTCGACTGAACTCTGGAGAATCCCTTGTGGTTCAATCTATGGTATAGCGGCGATCATCCCAATCGGGCAGAACGAAACTGCCGAAGCCCTAGGGTGGGCACTTGGCACAGATGGACCTGAAGAGCGTGGTACTTAAGTAGCGGTCGCCACGGTCCGGCAGTATGACAATGATAGTGCCGCGATCCATCTCTCTGGCCAGATGCAGAGCACCCGCCACAGCCGCCCCGCTGGACATGCCCAGGAAGAGTCCTTCACGGGTTGCCAGGAGCCTTGTAGTCTCGAAGGCTTCCTCATCCTCCACGGTCACCTTCTCATCCCACACCTTCGGCTTATATATCTTGGGCACTATGGACTCCTCCATGTTCTTAAGGCCCTGTATGGTGTGGCCGACGGTGGGCTCGACGCCCACAATCAGGCACTTGGGCCTCTTCTCTTTGAGGTACCTGCCCGTACCCATCAACGTGCCTGTCGTACCCATACCACACACAAACACGTCTACCTCACCTTTAGTCTGTGAAAAAATCTCCGGGCCGGTGCTATCGTAGTGTGCAAGGACGTTGTTCTCGTTGTCGAATTGGTTGGGCATGTAGTATTTCTCAGGTTCTGTTTCTAGAAGGCGATGGACCCCCCTTATGGCTCCATCGGTGCCCTCTTTCGCCGGAGTCAGGATAATCTCTGCGCCCAGAGCAGTAAGAACTCGTTGCCTTTCCTGGCTCACGCACTCGGGCATGAACAGCTTCAGTCGATAGCCCTTGGCGGCACCTACGGCGGCCAGAGCAATGCCCATGTTTCCGGAAGTGGCCTCGACAATTATCTTGTCCTTGGTGAGATCACCGGATTCCTCTGCTCTGGCAAGCATATACTGAGCGGGACGGTCCTTAATCGATCCAGTGAGATTGGCTCCCTCCAGTTTGCCCAGAATTTTCACCCGGGGGTTGCCATTCAAATTGTCCAGGCCAATCAACGGGGTATTGCCAATAGCACTCGCAATGCTGAACTTGCGCTCTTTGGAAACCTTGTTGACCTCAGATCTAGTCGTCATTCTAGTACGCACCATCACCCACCTCACCTCACTTCACTTTAAGAAGCAGTTTACGACGCCCGGTCTGTCAAATCAAGTGACCTGATCATATGGGTAGTGTCTCAACATTGTTGTGTAAAATTGAGGCAAGGGGTTCTCCTTCCAACGATGGTTTAGATGACTGATCACGCTGTACTTCGTCTCGAAGCTTCTCTCGTAGTGGCCATTCTGATAGTTTTTCCTGGAGCTCGTCCTCTTGTATCTGCTGGCTCTCAGTTCCATCAACAATTCCTCTTCGAGGCTACTTTCCAGGATTGTCTTCACGATCCTCAGCTGAATCCTCTCCAATTCCCTGCCACAAATCCTCTAATGTCAGTTCAGAAGGTCTTTGACCTGTACCACAGATACGCCTTATCTTGTGTGAAGTCACACAGCTTACGATACGCTACTGTCAAATTCGCGGGGCTGGATTGTTCACTTGAATTTGGTATATAATATTTTCTCGTTGGTCTCAGCTAAGTGGTGTGAGGTGGGAGGAGATCAAATTGACCCTCAGACAATTTTGAGCGAGCGTAGTCTTTGCGGTGACCAGCCTGAAGCCTGATTTGAGTCTTAGTAGAAGGTGTGTGTGTCTTGACGGTGGTCACGTTTGATGATATAGTAACTTTTTGCGTGTCTTGAGAGATGAAAAGAAATGCCGACTGTTAATCAACTGGTACGACATGGACGCAGAAGCAACCTCCGGAGAACGAAGGCTCCGGCGATGCGTGTTGGATGGAATTCGCTGAAGCGGCGTGTGACCAAGACCAATGGGTCACCCCAGAAGCGAGGGGTCTGCATCCAGGTAAAGACGATGACCCCAAAGAAACCCAACTCTGCTCTGCGTAAGATTGCCCGAGTGAGATTGACCAATCAGATGGAAGTGACTGCCTATATCCCGGGTGAAGGTCACAATCTGCAGGAGCACTCAGTGGTCATGATCCGTGGCGGCAGAGTCAAGGATCTGCCAGGGGTGCGCTATCACATCATACGGGGTACTCTGGATGCCGCTGGTGTGGCTGACCGGCGACAGGGTCGCAGCAGATACGGAGCGAAACAGGCCAAGGGCTCGGGGGCTTAGGGCTTCTGGACCATCCGGAACGGAAGTAGGACGAAGAAAGACCCCGGGCTTTTTTTGTGGGCTGGAGACTGAGATATGCCTAGAAGAAAAGGTAAGGTCGTAAAGAGAGAGACCAAGGCGGACACCAAATATAACAGTATTTTGGTGTCCAAGGTTATGAACAAAGTTATGAAGTGGGGCAAAAAGCGAACAGCGGAAGGAATTGTCTACGAAGCTCTTGATATTGCCTCACAACAGATCAAGAAGACGCCTGTCGAGGTATTGGAACAGGCCATCAAGAATGTGACACCGCTTCTGCAGGTAAAGGCCAGGCGGGTGGCCGGTGCTACGTATCAGGTTCCTGTCGAAGTCACTGGTGAGCGCGGAACTACGCTGGCGATCAGATGGTTGCTGGATGCAGCCAGATCTAGGAGCGGCAAGTCGATGGACCAGAAATTGGCTGCTGAGTTGGTAGATGCTTGTCATAATCAGGGTGCAGCTGCCAAGAAACGTGAAGACACCCATAAGATGGCCGAAGCTAATAGGGCCTTTGCACACTTCAGATGGTAAACAAGTCATTGGCTGTGAAACAACGTTCTGGGACGGTTTTATCCCCCTCGCTGACTGCCAACAGGGTGGCCACTATGTCTGAGTCATTTAGTCTTGATCATATAAGGAACATCGGGATAATCGCCCACATAGATGCCGGCAAGACCACCGTCACGGAGAGGCTGCTGTACTATACAGGTTGCACGTACAAGATAGGCCAGGTTGACGAAGGCACCGCAGTCATGGATTTCATGGATCAGGAGCGAGAAAGGGGCATAACCATCTCTTCTGCGGCTACATCCTGCTACTGGCTGGATCACCGCATTAACATTATCGATACTCCAGGGCATG
>CAYYWI010000080.1:0-5545 GCA_964475375.1 uncultured Dehalococcoidia bacterium | reverse complement strand
AGGGCGATGAATACATACTAAATCTCATTGACACTCCAGGGCATGTGGATTTTACAGCGGAAGTGGAGCGAAGCCTGCGCGTTCTGGATGGAGGGGTTGTGGTCTTCGATGCAGTGGCTGGCGTTCAGCCTCAATCGGAGACAGTATGGCGGCAGGCAAACAAGTATCGCGTGCCTAGAATCTGTTTCGTGAACAAGATGGACCGTGTTGGTGCCAATTTCTATCGCACCGTTGACATGATACGAAAGCTGCTGGGCGCTAAAGCTCTGCCTATCCAGTTACCCTTGGGAGAAGAGAAGTCATTCGAGGGGATGGTTGATCTCATAGAGAACAAGGCTTGGATGTTCTCAGATGATGCCGATGCTCCGCCGATCGAGTTGCAGGTTCCTCAAGCGTATTCTCAGCGTGTTCGTGAGCAGAGAGATTTGCTGTTGGAGAAGCTCGCCGAGGAAGATGACCACCTTATGCATATCTATCTCGAGGGGCGCACCGCCAGTGTCGCTGACTTCAAGGCGGCTCTGCGAAGGGCGACTTTGGCAGGCAAGGTTGTACCTGTTCTGTGCGGGACAGCTTTGAAGAATAAAGGCGTACAGCCCCTACTGGATGCCGTAGTAAATTACCTTCCATCTCCATTGGATGTACCGGCGGTGGAGGGAAGCGATCCGGAAACAGGCAGGCTGGCGAGTCGGCCCAGCAGTGAAGAGGCTCCCTTTTCGGCGCTGGCTTTCAAAGTGGTCACGGATCCCTTTGTAGGCAGATTGGTTTATCTCAGGGTCTATTCCGGCAAGGCGGCGGGTGGTGAACGCCTTCTGAATTCCACCCGGAACGGAAAGGAGCGGCTGGGTCGGCTGCTTCGTATGCATGCCAACCATCGCGAAGAGGTTGAAACGGCTGTGGCCGGTGATATTGTAGCGGCGGTGGGACTGAAGAACACTCTCACCGGAGATACGCTTTGCGAGCCTGGAGCGCCCATACTGCTTGAGGCGATTCATTTCCCAGAGCCTGTGATTTCAGTGGCCGTGGAGCCCAAGTCCAAGGCCGACCAAGACAGGATTGGGGAAACTATCCAGAAGTTGACTGATGAAGATCCCACCTTTCAAAGCCACTATGATGATGAAACAGGACAGACCATTATCTCGGGCATGGGTGAACTGCATCTGGAGGTTTTGCTGGAGCGCATGCGGCGCGAGTTCCGAGTGGATACCAAGACCGGGAAGCCTCAGGTGGCATACAAAGAGACCATCAAGGACTCGGCCCGAGCTGAAGGAAGATTTGTCAAGCAGTTTGGCGGCCGCGGTCAGTATGGTCATGTGGTGATCGAAGCAGAACCAGGAGAGCGCGGCACGGGCTTCGTGTTTGTGAACAAGATCAAACAGGCCGCAATACCGAAGGAGTATATCCCCGCAGTTGAAGCTGGTGTAAGGGAAGCCCTGCAGAGAGGTGTGTTGGCAAGCTATCCTCTGGTAGATATCAAGGTCACTCTTCTGGATGGTAGCTACCATGAAGTTGATTCATCAGATATGGCTTTCAAAATGGCTGGCTCACTTGCCCTGAAAGAAGCAGTGCGCCGGGCGAAACCCACCCTCCTCGAGCCAATAATGAAGCTGGAAGTGTTCACTCCTGAGCAGTTCCTTGGTGACGTCCTGGGCGACCTCGATGGGAGACGGGCACGCATTGAGGATATAGGAGTGCAGGGGGACTATCGAGAGGTTCGGGCTTTCATACCTTTGGGAGAGACCTTTGGCTACACGACGGTTCTGCGATCACTGAGTCAGGGTAAGGCGACGAATTCAATAGAGTTTGATCACTATCAGGAAGTGCCCTCGTCGCAACTGGAGCAGATTGCTTTGAAGGCCAAAGGCAGGGTGATATAACATGGCTAAGCAGAAGATACGTATCAAGCTGAAGTCCTTTGATCATCGGATATTGGATCAGTCCGCGGCTCAGATCACCGGGACGGCAGAGCAGACCGGTGGAAGGGTAGCGGGGCCGGTGCCCCTGCCTACGCGTGTGGAGAAGTTCTGCGTCATTCGGTCCCCGTTTATCGACAAGGATTCCAGGGAGCAGTTTGAGATTCGGACGCACAGGCGACTGATCGACATTTTGGATCCAACCACGAAAACTATCGAGGCGCTGACGCGATTGAACCTGCCCGCTGGTGTGGATGTAGAGATTAAGCTCTAAGCAAGGATGAAGTAGGATTTTAGTCATGGTTGAAGGCATCATAGGTCGAAAACTGGGCATGACCCAGGTATTTGATGAGAGTGGCCGCCTGGAGGCGGTAACCGCTGTCGTGGCTGGTCCTTGCGTCGTGACGCAGGTCAAGACGCAGGAGAAGGATGGCTACCATGCGGTTCAGCTTGGGTACGGTGAAGCCAAGAAAATCAACTCACCGGAGAAGGGTCATCTGAAGGGCTCGGGGAAACAGTTGCGGCATTTGCGGGAGATCAGGACTGAGTCACCCAGTTCTCTTAAGGTCGGGCAGACCCTGGATGTCAGTCTTTTCAAGAAGGGTGACAGAGTTGATATCATCGGCATATCCAAGGGCAAGGGATTTGCCGGCGGCGTGAAACGTTACCACTTCCGTGGCGGAGCGAAGACACACGGGCAGTCGGATCGCCATCGTGCACCCGGATCGGTAGGCGGTACCACTTTCCCCGGCAGGGTGTTTAAGGGGCAGCGGATGGCTGGGCACATGGGCAACAGCCGTGTCACGAGCTTGAACCTTGAAGTCGCTCAGGCTGACCCGGGGCGGAATATCATCCTGGTGAAGGGTGCAGTGCCTGGTGCTGAGGATGGGATCGTGCTTATTAGGAAGTCGATAAAGAAGAAGTAAGATGCAGTTACCTGTTAGAAACCTTGCTGGAGAAGTCGTTGACAATATAGATGTGGACAGCGGCGTCTTTGCTGTGCCGGTCAACCAGGCGGTTGTCCATCAGGCGATGGTAAGACAGTTGGCGAATGCCCGTCTCGGCACCGCGGACAGCAAAACCAGGGCAGAAGTGTCCGGCAGCACCAAGAAGCTGTACCGGCAGAAGCATACCGGAAGGGCGAGAAAAGGCAGTATCAAGTCACCACTGTTGAGAGGTGGCGGAGTGACTTTTGGCCCGCATCCCCGGAGCTACAGGCAGAGGATGCCAAAGAAGATGCGACGACTGGCCATGAGGTGTCTGCTGTCCGAGAAGGCGTCCTCCGGTGAGATCGTGGTTGTGAATCAGTTCAACCTGGAACAGCCCAAGACAGCGGAGATGGCGAGGGCTCTCAAGGCTGTGGGGGTGACTTCCTCTGCACTGGTGGTTACCCAGGCGCCGGACCTGAAGATCATAAGGTCAGCGCAGAACCTGTCTGGAACCAGGACCTTGCCTGCGGCCTTGCTGAATGTTGTGGATCTCCTTTCATACAGATTTCTGGTAATAAGCGTGGATGGCCTGCGTGTCGTAGAGAGCAATCTGGCAACCAAGGCCCCCGCACAAGTTGGATGATAGACTATGCATACTTACGAAGTCCTGCGCCGGCCGATAGTCAGTGAAAAGAGCATAGTGCTTCAAGGGCAGAGCAAGTACACCTTTGAGGTTGCCGCCGGAGCGAACAAGCACCAGATCAAGGAAGCAGTAGAGAAGGCTTTCAAGGTTGATGTCTTGGGCGTGAATATAGTGACCATTCCGGGGGGCGTACGAAAGATCGGTAGACGCAAAGTGACAATATCCCCCTGGAAGAAGGCGATAGTCACAGTGAAGGCTGGCCAGAAGATAGAGTTCTTTGAGGGCGTATAGAAATGGGACTTAAGGTTTATAGACCTACTTCTCCTGGCAGGCGGGCTATGGTTAGTGCGACCTTCGAGGAGATCACCAAGAAGAAGCCAGAGAAGTCGCTGCTTGTGACGCTAAAGAAGAAGGCTGGTCGGAACAATCAGGGACGGATAACCGTGCGACATCGTGGTGGTGGTTCGAGGCGAAAGTTGCGCATTATCGATTTCAAGAGGGACAAGACCGGGGTAACGGCAGAGGTACTGGCCATTGAATATGACCCCAACCGGTCTGCCTATATTGCGCTGGTTCAGTACACTGATGGGGAAAAACGGTATATTCTAGCTCCGCTGGGCTTGGCTGTCGGGCAGAGTGTAATGTCTGGACCTGATGCTGAGCTGAAGGTGGGGAATGCTTTGCCGATCGGGCGCATTCCTGTGGGAACTATGATCCACAATATCGAATTGCAGCCTGGCAAAGGGGCTCAGATAGTCCGGAGCGCCGGGTCTTCGGCTCTAGTGGTGGGACGCGAAGATAGGTACACCTTGGTGAGGTTACCGTCCGGTGAAGTCCGCCGAATACTCAGTGTCTGCATGGCTACTGTGGGACAAGTTGGCAATGTGGATCACCAGAATGTTAAGCTGGGTAAGGCTGGCCGGAGCAGGTGGAGGGGAAGACGGCCGATGGTCCGTGGCGCGGTCATGAGCCCTCGCGATCACCCGCATGGAGGTGGTGAGGGGAGGAATCCCAGAGGTATGAACCCGAAGACGCCATGGGGCAAACCGGCGTTAGGTCGCAAGACTCGCACAAACAAGGTGAGCAATAAGATGATTGTCAGGCGGAGAGGGAAGTAGGAGAATGAGCAGGTCGATAAAGAAGGGGCCGTTCGTTGAGCCGAAACTGATGAAGAAGGTGGAGGCTATCAACAAGAGTGGTCAGAAGGCCGTGATCAAAACTTGGTCCCGAGCTTCTACTGTCGTGCCGGAGATGGTGGGACAGACGATTGCAGTCCATGATGGCAGAAGGCACGTACCCATCTTTATAACAGAGAACATGGTTGGACACCGGCTTGGCGAGTTTGCCCCCACTCGGACGTTCAGAGGTCATGTGGGCAAGGCAGAGAAGGCTGCTTAGAGGATCGCGATGGAAGTAAAGGCAACTGCCAAGTATGTCGGCGTATCACCGCAGAAGCTCCAGTTGCTGGCGGACACAGTGCGGGGCAAGAAAGTCAATGATGCTTTGGGCATGCTCAGCCTGTTACCCAGTCCTTCAGCCAGAGCTGTGGCCAAGGTCATAAAGTCGGCTGCGGCAAACGCTGAGAACAACTTTCAGATGATTTCCTCTGATCTCAAGGTTGTAGGATTGATCGTAAATCAGGGGTCTACTATGAAGAGGATTCGCGCTCAGGCTCGTGGGCGTGTGAGTCCCATACTGAGGCACACGAGCCATATCACTGCCATTGTGGATACGGAGGAGTAGTTGGGACACAAGGTTCATCCGACAGGGTTCAGACTCGGTATCACTCAAGATTGGCGTTCACGGTGGTACTCGCAGAAGCACTACACTGATTTTGTTCAAGAGGACGTGCGCATTCGTAATCTTGTCATGGACAAGACTTATGAAGCGGGTGTCTCCAGAGTCGATATTGAGAGATGGGCCAACGACGCCGTCATAACTGTGCACACCGGCAAACCGGGTATTGTCATTGGAAGAGGCGGTCAGAGGGTGGATGAGCTGAGGCGTGCCCTTGAGAGTCTCTGCGGGAAGAAGATCCGACTCAATATACATGAGATTCGAGA
>CAYYWI010000079.1:0-10770 GCA_964475375.1 uncultured Dehalococcoidia bacterium | reverse complement strand
CCCACAGGCGCAGGTCGTCCTTGGACTCGCACCACTCGCACTTGAAGCCGGCCCGTTTGCCGACAGACTTGCCAAAGCTCTGCAGCTCTTGCTGACGTTCTTTGTTTGCCTGGTATCCCTAGGCCATGGTCCCCTCAGAAAAAACGTGATGGTTTGTTGTGGGCAGGTGCCCGGTTTGCTCACCTGTTGTTGAGAATATCAATGGCCTCATGGGCGATAAAAGTCCGGTTGCGCTGCTGCTTCTGCGGATTAGTGAGGATTCCCAGTTCTTCCAGCCTGGCCAGAGCGTTATTGGCAGCCGGGAAGGAGATACCGAGCTCCGCTTCGACCTGTCGTGCAGTAACGACTGGCCTGCCGATCAGAAGCTGCGGCAGTTTATAGAGCGCCGCATCGGATCTGACTTTCAATGCTGATATACGTGTTTCCCATTGCCGCAGCAGGTTGTCCAGGGCGTTGGCCGTCTGAATCGATTCCTTGACGGACTCTTCGACTGCCGTGGCGAAGAATTGCACCCATGGTTGCCATTCTTCCCGCAACTGCACCCCGGCCAATCGATCGTAGTACTCCTGCTGATAGTTTTTCAGGTACCCGGCAATGTAGACCGGCAGGTAGCCTTCCGCCGCCAGCATGATCGGCAGCAACAGGCGGCCGACACGGCCATTGCCATCCACGAACGGGTGAATCGTCTCAAACTGGGCATGGGCGATCGCCATTCGAACAACGATCGGAACTTCAAACATATCCTCTTCTGCTGGCACCTCCCGCAGAAATGCGATCAGCTCTTGCATGCAGTCCGCTACATGCTCAGGAGTGGGTGGCACGAAGCGGGCATGGTAAATCTTTGTGCCGCCAATCCAATTCTGGATATCTCGATACTCACCCGCCTTCCCGCGATAATCGGTGCCATGCATCAGTGTGCGATGCAGTTCCTTGATCAGCGCCTCATCAACGGCTGAAGGTCCACGATCTTTGACCTCCTTCAGACCGATTTCAAGCGCCCTGACGTAGTTCAGGGTCACCAGCACGTCTGCCGGCAGGCCGTCATCACTGCCAGTAGCCTCATAGGTGAAAAGCTGATGCATGTCCGAGCTTGTCCCTTCGATCTGGCTGCTTCGTACAGCCTCACGCCGGTCAAAGGTCCTGGTGACAAGGTTCGGATTCGGCAGTCGTGCCGTGGCGAGTCGGAGCTCTCCCAGCGCCTCGTGGGCATGAATCACTTCCTTTGTAATGCCTTTCGAGGGAATGAATCGTGGGGGAGCCGGCGGGATGACAGCAAACGCACCTGAATGCGTCGGTACCGGAATGAGTTGCTGTTGTCTGGACAGGCTGAGATCGCTCTTCTTCACAGGATTATCCTTTAATAGTCGAACAGCTTGTTAAAGGATAAGGCTTTAGTCGTTAACAATCAAGTGTATTGTTAAAGGATAGCTTTTGTATGCTGCTGACTTGCGCTGCAGGGGAGAAGCATCGGTCACTAGCTCCGGTCATGCGTTAACATTCCTCATCTTACTTATTTCAATCTCCACCGCTGCCGGTGCTTACCTAAGTACTCTTGGGCTGGCCGAAGTGCAGTATCCTCTGGCTGTATGATGCTGCGGCCGGTCAGCGTCTGCAGTGGACCGGCAAAGTTCGGTGCAAGCCCGATGGATGCTGAGGTAATCACCTGATAGTTGGTGGAAACACCCAGCATTCCTTCATCAAATCCCCAGTGACAAAGCCTGCAGAGCGCCATGCCGTTGCGGATGTCGTCATTGCGGCTCTCACTCCAGGGGACGATATGGGCGGCTTCAACTACCGTATGGCCTTCGGGAGTGACAATCCGTATGCCGCACAGGGCACAGCGGTGGTCGTAGGCCGTGGTTACCACCTTGCGGAACGCCTGATCACGGACCGCAGGTTTATAGCTGCTGGCCTCCAGCACTTCTTTGACCAGCGGCTGGTGCGCCTGCTGCTCAAGCAGTCGCTCGTAATCAAAGGCGCCTTGGTTTACCGCTGTCTGTTCACGCAATGCCTGCTGGGCCTCTGCTGAAAAGCATGACTGCAGCAAAGCTTCACGCAAAGCCGTTCTGCCGGATTCTGTCTGCATGATGACAAACAGTTGCTCATCAATGTGAGCCCCGAGAGCATAGGTGCGCAGATAGCTGACGGTACTTGTCTTGGCGATAACAGCATCTGAAACAGCATGCCCCGGTTTGGCAACCAGCTTCCAGAACGGCTCGTTGTGCAGGCGTGAAAACGGAAAGGCGATGCTACTGGTCTGGCCCACCGGCACCACTCTGCGCCAGTACAGGTTGAACAGGTCATTCAGCTCAACTAGGTCGCCAGTCACATCCACGACTGGCGTGGTTATCACTCCCTTGGCAACTAGATCGAACACGGCCATCAACAGGATCGGTTTGTGAGGTGCCTTGCGTCTGGTCGCTTCACCCCAGACAGCACCGGACGCCCTGCGAAGACGGGTAAATTGTTCTATGCGGTTTTTCAGATCAGTCATTGTTCCAGTAGGCTGCTTTGTCAGGAAAAATCCAGCGCACCCCGCCACGTGGGTCTGGCTGGTCACCAGCATAACGCGGGATCAGGTGCATATGCAGGTGCATCACGGTCTGGCCGGCAGCAGTGCCGACATTAATACCGATGTTGAACCCATCGGGTTTAAGTTCGTCCAACAGTTGCTGGCGGGCCTGTCCAAGCAGATCGAACAGGGCAGCCTGTTCTTCGGTGGTTGTTTCAAACAGTGAAGCAATATGACGTTTGGGAATGATCAGCGTGTGTCCTTCTGAAATTGGAAAACCGTCCCTAATGGCAACCGCGTGGTTATTTGACAAGATGATACGATCTGGCTCAAGTGTGCAGAAAGGGCAATCCATCTAGCACACCACAGAAGGTTGTGTTGACTCAGCCGCTGTCATTACCAAGAGCGAGGTCGCCCGAGTCATACCAACGTAGAGCTGTTTTGCAGCATCGGCATCGGTCTTTGCCTGCTCAATAATACGGCCACCCATGATGCCGACCATCGGGAACTCCAGGCCTTTGCTGCTCTTTATGGTAAGAAAACGGACTTTATCCTCATCCTTTTCAAAGTCGAGGGTTTTCTTGCCGAGCACGTAGATTTTATGAGCCCTGAAGGCTTCAAACAAGGCCTGCCTGTCAGTGCCGTCCCAATATAGTACCGCCATATCT
The DNA here is from genome assembly GCA_964475375.1 of uncultured Dehalococcoidia bacterium. Taxonomy (GTDB): domain Bacteria; phylum Chloroflexota; class Dehalococcoidia; order UBA2247; family RBG-13-53-26; genus JAFGCL01. Next base: position 7,590 of record CAYYWI010000079.1, on the reverse strand, counting down.
CTCCAGGGTATCCCTTTGTCGTGTGCTTCTTTCAGGCGTTTCGCTATTTCGTTTGCCTCTTCACGGCTGGTGGGGAGCTTGACCAGTAGCGGCCTGGTCCCGTGCCTGCCGGCTGATACGGGGCAAAGTCGAGGTATGCCGTCTTCATCAGCGTCTTCCTGCGTCAACAACTGCTGGACGAACATCGAGGCAAAATCAAGGATCTCTTTGGTGTTGCGATAGTTGATTCGCAGGATGGTAGTCCTGCCCTGTGCCTGGATACCAACGCTTTTGAAGCTGAACTTGCCCTTCTTATGGGTGTCATAGAGTGACTGGGCATCGTCATACAGCACCAGCAGGGAGTTAGATTGGGGATTGACCATCTGAACCACCAGTTTAAGCCACTCAGGACGGAAGTCGTGACCCTCGTCGATCATGACGGCATCGTACTGACCAGATGGGATGAACTTTCGATCCACTTCGCGGATGACCGTATCCACCAAGTCATCACAAAACTGGTCATCGTTACCATGATTTTGCGGTACCTCGACATTGTAGCTCTTCAACTGCTTGAGGCACCAGGCGTGGAAGGTGTGTACATGGACCTTGTCCGCAATCCCTTTAACCTGTATCCAGTGTACAAGACGCTCAGCCAGCATCTTGTTGTAGCAGAGTACTAACACCGCCTTACTGACTTGAGCCAGATGTTCGGCCCGGTAACCCAGGATCATGGTTTTGCCTGAGCCGGCCACGCCGTGAATCACCCGGTGACCGTCTCCTAAGCTGCGGGCAAGCTGCTCCTGCTGAATGTCCATCACTCGAAGAATGTCGGGCACACTTTCAGGCTCTTCATCCATTCCGTCAAAGAGTGAGACCTGCTTGTGTGGCAGGCGGATCTCCGGAAACAGGTGATAGCGTACCCGATCAATCTGGGGCAGGGTTAGCATTCCCTGGTTGTAGATGGTGAACATCCCCCAGAGCTGTTCCTGAAACTTGAGTGGATCAACTGATTTGGTCATCTCGTCTTTGCAGATGACACGGTTGGGATCAATAACGTCGCCAAGGTCAGTGGAGTCAAACTCCTTGCGAGTAATCTTGGTGAGCACCACACCAAAGGTCCAGGGGAAGACCAACTTGCCTTGAAAGCGCCCCTCGTGCCAGATCAGTTGATGATCTCGTTTCAGAATATCCACCACTGCTAAAGCATACCCTCGGGCCTGCTCCAGTGGATTTTTGACGGTCATCTGGCCACCATTAACAAGCAGGGTGGCATTACAGGTATCGATGGATTGAATGGTTTCGAGCAGCCAGTCCTTCACCTCAAGGATGATCAGGCCGCGCCGGGGGTGCAGGATGACAAAATCAGGGTACTGGCGGGCCTTGCCGATTGGCACGTTATACCAGCAGAGGTAGTCCTCTTCCAGCTTGGCCTCCAGCAGGCTGGCAAAGGCCCGTTCACCGGTGGTTTCGAACTTACAGGTCGATATGCTGGGGATTAAAGTGGCCACTGTATTTTACCCTTAAACTTACTTACTGACTGACTCATGAAAACTTAACTATGCCCTTACGCATTATCCACCTCTACGATTATCCTCAAACATCTCCACCGGCATCGCATACCTGAGCCTCCAGACCATCTTGATCGGCCGTTCACTCTCATAACTGACCCTATCCACCGGCCCCAGGTAGGTGAACGGCACGGTCACATTGTTCCGTTTTTTCTGCCCACGGGCAAAGACCAGAATCGTATAGCCCCGCTCCTGGTGGTGAATCAGGTTCTGTCCATCGGTGTGGTGCTGGGCGGTGTTGGCCTGGGATTCCCAGTGCAGCAGCTCCCGACTGATGGGGTAATCCGCATACATGGTACTGGGGGAGAACTCCTTTTCCGTCTTCTGGAAGGTCACCAGCAAGGCATAGGTCTTCTGCTCGGCAAAGTGCATTACCCCAACGCCGGTCTGGCCGCTGCTCTCCAGCGTGGCTCGGCCAAAGGCAGCCTGTACTTCCCTAATACCGTACTGGGCGTGCAGTTCTAGCGGCACAGAATACGGCAGCTCCGGGGAAATGCCGGAGACCTCGCTGGTATCCAGCGACCAGGCCAGAATCTCATCCAGATCGGCACAGATCGTCGGGTTGGCGGCCAGCCGTTGAAAGCCCTCTTCCAGCGAGCCAATCCCTATTTTCTCGGCCTTATCTCCCCAGATGCGGTAATAGAGTAGCATGGCCGATGAACCGGCTAGCTCCAGTGCCTCTGCCACCTGCCCGGTTGCAAGGGTAGCCAGCAGTTGTCGCAGCAGAGTTGATTCCTGTGGACCATTGATGAAGGCGGCTCGGATCAACGCTTTTTTCAGCCGCGCCAGATCAGGATCAACCGGAATAGGTGCCAGTTGGGCCTTGGCTTTCCACTCGCTCCACGATTCCTTGACCAGCAGCAGTTCCGGTTCGTAATCATGGTAACGGATGAAGTTGCCAAAGGTCAGCTCCTGTCCGGTTTCGCTGGTAAAGGTCTGGAGCCGGTCCGGCACCTGGACTGCCAGCCGACCGAAGTTCTCACGGATATTGTCCAGCACATACTGGCGGGAGAGGCGGTCAAGCTGGATGGCGCAGCCGGCCGGGAGGTGGGGAAAATCATGCTCCACTTCCTTGTCAATGGCGAAGCGGTGCCGGGGGAGGAGCGCTTTGAGTTTGGTGTCGATCCGGTAGCGGCGGTGAGCCTGGCCGACAAAGTCGAGCACGGTGAGGCAGTCCTTCTCCGGGGCATGGCGTAGGCCTCGGCCGAGTTGTTGAAGAAAGACCGTCAGGCTCTCGGTGGGGCGCAGGAACAGGACGGTATTGATCTCTGGTACGTCCACCCCTTCACTCAGTTTGTCCACGGTGAAGAGGAAGGTTAGTTGTCCGCTCTTCAGACGGTCCAGCAGGTCGTCGCACTGGTCGTTGTCGCTGTTGGAGGTAAAGGCGGCAGACGGAATACCGCGCTGGCTGAACTGCTCGGCCATGTACTCGGCATGGCGGATAGTTACGCAGAAGCCGATCCCTTTGAGTCTCGCCACCTCCGGTTCGTAGCGGCGCAGGGCGGTGATAATAGCCACTACCCGCTGGCTGGCGCGGGCCGGGTCTAGTACGTAGACATTCTCTAAGGCTGCGGCGTCATACTTGCCGTTGCGCCAGAATTGGTTGCCGCTGATGGCGATGGGGTCGGCAATGCCGAAGTAGTGAAACGGGCAGAGGAGCTTTTCCTCCAGCGCTTCGGGGAGGCGAATTTCGGCAGCAAAGCGATTACCAAAATCCGCAGCCACGTTGTCGCCATCCATCCGCTCCGGGGTGGCGGTGAGGCCAAGGAGTATCTTCGGGCTGAAGTGGTCGAAGATAGGGCGGTAGCTGCTGGCGGTGCCGTGGTGGGCTTCGTCAATCACGATGTAGTCGTAGAAGCCGCTCCCCACCTGCTCCCAGAGTCGGCGGGAGGCGAGCATGCCGACGGAGCAGAACAGGTGCTCCAGGCGGATGGCTTCATAGGGGCCGACCTGTAGTTCACCGAAATTTTGATCCCGCAGGATGTTGCGGAAGGTAGCGAGCGCCTGTTGGAGAATCTCCTGTCGATGGGCCAGGAAGAGCAGCCGTGCCTGTCGCTTACGCTGGTCAAAGAAGCGCTTGAAGTCGAAGGCCGCAACCACGGTCTTGCCAGTGCCAGTAGCGGCAATGACCAGATTGCGCCAGCGGTCGTGGGCGTTACGCTCCCGCTCCAGCGCCTCAAGAATCCGTTCCTGAAAGGGGTGCGGGGTGAGGTCGAAGAAGACTGCCGGGCCGGTTATCTCTCTGTTCTTGGCGCGGGCCAGGGCACGGCGGAACTGCTCGGGCTGCTGCGGATCAAAGGGGACGAACTCCCGGCTGTTCCAGTAAGTCTCAAACTCGACGCTGAACTTAGCCAGCACATGGGCCATGTCCTGGGCAGTTACTTTCAGGTTCCACTCCAACCCGCTGGTAATGGCGGCCTGAGACATGTTGGCAGAACCGATGTAAGCGGTGGAGAAGCCACTCTGACGTCTGAAGTGGTAAGCCTTGGCATGGAGCCGAGTCCGCTCGGTATCGTAGGATACCCGCACCTGCACGTTGGGGAGCTTGGCCAGCCACTCCACCGCCGGGGCATCTGAAGCCCCCATGTAGGAGGTGGTGATCAGCCTAACCGGCACCTGTCGGTCACGTAGGTCCTCAAAAGCCGGCATGAGCAGTCGCAGGCCGGACCATTTGATGAACGAGACCAGAATATCCACCCCGTCAGCAGAACGCATCTCTTCCAGCAGTTCATGGGCCAGTTGCGGTTCCTGGGGGGATCCGGTAAAGAGGGAGCTTTCAGTGAGAGACGTGTGGGGACGAGGCAGGCCTGATTGCCCATAGTTGGGCGGGGTGATTTCCAAAAGTAGCGGTTTGCTATCAGCTACGAGGCGACGTTTTTCCAGATGCCCCTTGTCCGGCTCTGCAGCTACGGTGCCGAGCAGCCGGTTACAGAGGGCCAGCCGCCGCTCCGGGTCCGACTCCTCCCGCAGCGCCTGTTCCAGTACCTTGGCTACAAAGCTGGCGTAGAGCGCTGGTTGCTCCTCTCGGTCGATCTTACCGAAGATACGTCGCAGCTCTGGACGCCGTGCGAGTGCCTCATGTAAGGATTCGTCGAGCAGTTGTTCATATATGCCGTGGGCAAGGTGCATTAAATCTCACAAACAAAGATTGCTAGAAATACTCAAGCTGTACCTACGTCAATGCCAGCAACAACAATTGGCATGTCGAACATGAACCCAAGATATGGCAACTCCCGCGCTGCTTTTTCAAAACTCATCATCCCTGAATACACTGGTGGCCGTTCACTCACGGAGTTCTCTCTCGCCCGTTTTTTGCCCAACTCGCACAGTAGTGCCGCAAAGGAGGTTGTCGGGCAGAGGAGCAGGCCCAGCCGGGCACCTCGGTATTTATGGGCTAACATGAACTTTACGTAGTCCTGGTAGTAGGAACGGGCATTGCCAAACTCAACTTCCATCCACACTCCATTCTTTTCAAAATCGCACTTTAGGCCCAACTCCTTGACTACTCGTTGCTCACTCTGCCAGCCGCGATCTTCCAGACCAGCTTTGATACGACTGTTATAGTCCGACTGACTGAGGCTGTCGTCATAGGCGATAACACCCAGGGATTTCTGAATCTGTTCGAGTTCTGTGAACCGGCGTACATCTTTGGCTTTTAAGTTGTGGTGTAGCATATCGCTGATCTGCAAACAGGGGCTGGCATCTTTCAGGATCGGCTGGAAGCGAAAAGTCCAAGGGGCGATTTCTTCAATATTCAGCAGGCTGCCTCCGTTCCCGTGGGCGAAGGCTGCGCTCAAATACTGCCGCAGCCGTTCCTGCGATTTGAGCTCGTAGCGAAACTGGAGATGTCCCGGCTTGTTGTTCAGACGGCGGATGTCGGCTTGTATTGGTTCCAGTCCGTCGCACAGGATGGTCACGGGAACCTTACTACCCTTAATGATGGCCAGCATCGCTGGCGTCTGCGTTTCCAGCGGGATGGTTACACCGTACTTGATCGTAGAGATACCAACAGGGTGGAGGAGTTTAAGTATATTTTGTTGAAATAATTTCATTCGATTTTTCCATACAGTTTTGCGGCTACTTCCAGTTCTTCTTTTACCTTCCCCCTTAACCAGACCGGCTCCAGCACCTCCACATGGGAACCATGCTTGAGGATCTCCATGGTGATCTCCACCTCGTGGGAGGCCGGAACCGTCAGGATCAGGCTGCCATCCTCCTGCAGCTCTTCAGTTTGCCCCTCATGCCAGACCTCGCCCCTGATCCAGCGGCTACGCTCCTGAGAAAATTTGAGTTTTACGTCAAAGTTCTCGCGGTTCTGAAAGATGCCGAAGGTGTTCTCCAAAAACGGCTGCCACTCTGCCTTGGCCCGGATGCTGAACTCCTCTGTCTCGACCGTGCAGAGGGTCATGCGGCCCAGCACAAAATCTCGCCATTCATCCCGCAGGTGACAGTAGGCGATCAGGTGCCAGGTGCCCAGGTAGTTCACCATGTGATGCGGCTCCACCGTGCGCATGGTACTGTTTGACGAGGTAGGGGAGTAATAGCAGAAGGAAAGCAACCGGCCCTGGATCAGGGCGGCGGTGGCGTTCTGGAAGATGATCGGATCGGTGGGGTTGATCCCTTTCCAGCGGAATGAAAAGGCCTCCTCCGGACGGGCTTTGCCCGGCAGACTGGCAGCTAGCAGTGAACCCAAATGGGTGGCGATATTGCCCAGTTCTTCGCCGATACTGCCGGCCGAGGCCTCGGTGATCAGCTTGCGGGAGATCAGCAGTGCCAGCAGTTCATCCTGGGAGAGCCGCATGATCGGCAGTTGAAAGCTTGGATCGGTGTAGAAATAGCCTTTGCGGGATTCGTCGTATTCCAGCGGGGCCTGGAGACGGTCGCGAAAGTAATCGATGGAGCGGTGGGCGGTCTTGGTGGAGAGTTCGAACTGTTCTGCCAGCCTGGAGGCGTTGGGATACCGGCCATGACGGACTGCGCTGTCAAACCAGATGAATCGTTCTAGAAATAGCTGATCCCCCAAGCCAAACCCCGATCATGTACCGTGCTAGTGAAGGAAGCCAATGTATACCGTATCTGAGAGCAATCGTCAAACCTGCTTTAGGACAATTGTCTGGCATTAAACAGCGGCTGGTTTGTCAGGCCAGCCGCTGTCATTACACTTTAGAAGCGATAGCGAAGTCCGGCCATCACGTTATGGCTGCTGTACTCCGCATCAGCAAGACCAAACGAGGGGTCTTGGGTGGCGTAATAACGGTAGCCCAGGTCAACGGTGAGTTGCTTGGTGACATCGAAGCCGGTGCCGACTGCCAGCTGATAGGCGAACACCGTGTCGTCATCTTCCTCCCAGACCTGGACGCCGCCGATGCTGCCGTCACCGACATTGACGTTGGCAAAACCGATGCCGCCGCCGATGTAAGGTGTGATGCTGCTGCTATTCTTGAAGTCGTAGTAGGCATTAGCCATCATGCCGATGCTCCAGACATCACTGTTGATGCTGGCGCTTGCTCCCCCAGCCGAGGCCTTGTCGGTGTCAGCCTGGCGATAATTGAGTTCCCCTTCGAGACGCAGGCCATTACCGAACTCATAACCGACGACACCGCTCACGACATAGCCGGTGTTATAAGATAGTTCGACAGAGCCTGAGTTATCGGAGAGCGTGCTGTCATCAAGGATCGCCACACCGGCAGCTATGCCGGCATAGGGCTTGCCATCAGCCGCCACTGCGTTGCCAGCCATCATCAGTGCCATTGCCACACCTGCCACCACTACATTGTTCATCTTCATTTCAATTCCTCCAGGGTTTGATGTGCCGCATCTGCGGCGTACCCGAAAGATAGCAGGATACCTTCCCCAAAGAGTGTCATACGTATGCCGGTGGATTTTATGCTTGGGGGATGGTTGCGGGCTGTGGCAGTGCAAACAAGAAAACGCCCCTGATGGTTGTCAGGGGCGTTTCGTATGGAACCGGCTGTGCCGGATGATGGCTTGGTGGCTGCTCAGGGACTCGAACCCCGGACCTCACGCGTATGAAGCGTATGCT